>CAMNJZ010000006.1 GCA_946541955.1 uncultured Lachnospiraceae bacterium
TCTTGGAATGGAGCTCCTTTAAGGATTCCAGAAGGTCGATGGTATAGCGGACGGCGTCGCTCTGGGGAAGGGCATAGTTCCCCTTCAGGACCGATTCGAAGGATCTGCCCTGCATGTATTCCATGACAATGAAGATGTCGTCCCCCTGGGTCACGTAGTTGTAGACAGTGGGCAGGCCTGTGGCCTTGGTGATGGCCATGATATCGGCTTCCCTGTGGTCCAGCTCCGGGTCTCCCTTGGGCCGTTTCATGTATTTGATGACATCCCGGCGGGGAAGCCTCTTATGATCGCCGGTAAAGACCAGGCCGCTTCCGCCGCTGCCAAGTCTGCGGATGTTGGTATAGTCCGAAGAAAAGACCTCCCTGATCCTTTCTTCCACATAGGCTTCCATGCTGCCTGCGGAGATTTTTACGGGTTCCCGTCCCAGGGTCTGATCCATAATGCCTTTTCCTTTCTTCTGCAAAGTAAGAAGTACATTTTCAGAGTCTTAAATCTTTGTCATACGATGACCAAATTATAGCATACAGCTGCCCTTCTGAGGGGAAGCTTTCCGGAGGATTTGATCCGTCTGTAGTTATTTTCCGAACGGTTGATTATAATATATATACCAGTATTATCCGGTGATCATGTATCATTTTCAGGAGCCTTCCTATGACTGTTATCAGACTCTTCTTATCCGAACCGGCCCCGGCCGACCTTGTGCCTCCCCTGCAGAAGGGCTTTGGAGATCCCCTGCAGGCAGGCAGCAAAGACCTCGCGTTCCTGGCGGAGGACAGGGACCTGCTCTTTGAGCTGGGCGAAGAATATTTTACCGGCAGACGGGGCATCAAAAATATTGCAAGGGCCTTCCGCTACTATTCTCTGGCAGCGGGCTTTGGACATTCCGCAGCCCAGTTCAACCTGGGCTGCATGTACTATTCCGGGATCCATGTAAAAAAAGATTTCACAATGGCCTGGAACTGGTTCCGCCTGGCCATGAACAACGGGCATCCCCGGGCCGCAGAAATGCTGAATCAGGTCGAAGATCTTCTCTTTAACAGGTCTCTGGAGGAACTGCAGCCTGAAGAACTCCGCAGAAGAGGGCTTTTATTCCTGCATGCCCCTGTCCCGGATTACAAAATGGCTCTGACCTGTCTGGGAAAAGCCGCCGACAAAGGCGATGTCCAGAGCATGTTTCAGCTGGGCCTTATGTCCGAACACGGCGTAGGCATAGACCAGGACTATGAAAATGCCAGGAAATGGTACAAAAAGGCAGGGGAAAAAGGCTATATCCCGGCCTGTATCCTGCTGTCCGACCAGTATCTGCACGGCAAAGGATGCCCCAAAAACAACCCCTATGCCCTCAAATGGGCCGAAACAGGGGCCAAGCTCGGGGATCCCGGCCTCATGTACAGGGCCGGCTACATGTATGAAAACGGTATGGGCTGCTTCAAAAGCCTTCCCTACGCCAGGGACTGGTACAAGAAAGCCGCCATGGCCGGCAGCAAGGAAGCGGTAAAGCGCCTTGGCGAACTCTACTACCGGGACGGCCGCTGAAACACTTCAGCCAAATAAGAGCCAGGTCTGCATCACGGCAGACCTGGCTCTTATTTGGCTTATTTTACGACGGGCTTTTCAGGTCCCGGGAGAGATTCAGTTGGCCAGTTCGTCTCTGTGGGCGCCCAGGTTGGCAACGTTCTCATATTCATAATCGTTGAAGACACTGTCGCTGAAGTTGGCGGAGGATATGGTCCCCTGGTACCAGTTCAGGCTCTCATAGTAGCTGCGCATGCTCTCATCCGCAAAGATATAGCCGTGGCGGGCGTAGATCTCATTGATGGCGTACTGGGTCTGCTTCAGGCCCAGCTTACTGATCTCGGCGTCGGAAAGGTATCTCTGGCTGCTGTCTGGGAAGACCTGGCCGTTGGTGGTGGTAACGATCTCATACTGGACCGGTTCCTCCTCTTCCTCTTCTTCCTCTTCCTCCTGGGGCGCGGGCTCCGGAGTTTCTTCGGGTTTTTCTTCCTCCTCAGCGGGGGCAGGTTCAGCTTCTTCTTCCTTCGCCTCTGCCTCTTCCTCCCGGGCGGCCTGGCCCTGGTTTACCACCTCCGGCTCCGCCTCTTCCTTGTTTTCTTCCGCCTGCACGAAGGTCTCATGAGTCTCCTTGGGCTCTTCCTTTTCCCCAAAGAGCCTGGTCCTGATGCCATCATTGAGCAGGAGGAATACGATCACTGCAGCCGCCATAAAAAAGGGAATCAGGAACAGGATCACATTGAGGAGCTTTCTTCCTCCGCTCTCCTCCTCTTCATAGGCTGCCGCCTTCTGCAGCTCTCTGGCCGTCTTGTCGGAGATCATTTTTGTGCCGCATACGGGACAGAATGCAGCGTCCGGATCGGATATCTGTTTTTTACAGTTCGGGCAATACATAGCTTTTCTCACACTCCTTATGCAGATTGTCCAGGCGGGGCCGTTTTGGCCCTGCCTTCTGCTATGTTATCACACCGGAGCGGAGCTTGACAATTCCGGAAAAAATGCCCCTGCACAGAGCGCTGTGCAGGGGCCTGAAAAAATCTGGCAAAGGGCTTATTTGCCGATGACAGTGGCGGGCTTGGACAGATCCAGGCTTCTGATGGCCTTTCTCAGAGGAAGCACGCTCTTGGGGTTCACGGAGAGCTCGTCTACGCCATAGCGCAGGAAGGTCTCGGTCAGGGTGGTGTCTGCGCCCAGCTCGCCGCAGATGCCTACCCATGTGCCATGTCTGTGGCCGGCTTCGATGGTCATCTTGATGGCGCGCAGTACGGCAGGGTGATGTGTATCGGAGAAGGGCTCCAGCTTTGCATTCTGTCTGTCGATGGCGCAGGTGTA
Source organism: uncultured Lachnospiraceae bacterium (assembly GCA_946541955.1). Taxonomy (GTDB): domain Bacteria; phylum Bacillota; class Clostridia; order Lachnospirales; family Lachnospiraceae; genus CAG-791. The sequence goes on from CAMNJZ010000006.1 coordinate 2,845, forward strand.
CTGGGTCAGATCGTTTGTGCCCAGGGAGAAGAAATCCACTTCTTCAGCCAGCTCGTCTGCACACAGAACAGCAGCGGGGGTCTCGACCATGATACCGATCTGGATGTTGTCGGCGATCTTGTAGCCTTCCTTGATCAGTTCCTGACGGCATTCTTCCATGATCTCCTTGCACTCGCGGACCTCGCGGACGGAGATGATCATAGGGAACATGATGCCCAGGCGGCCGTATGCGGAAGCACGCAGCAGAGCGCGGAGCTGTTTCTTGAAGAAAGGCTTCCTGGTCAGGCAGATACGGACAGCTCTGTAGCCCAGAGCAGGGTTCTCTTCCTTGTCCAGCTTCATGTAGTCGATGGTCTTGTCAGCGCCGATATCGCAGGTACGGATGATGACAAGCTTGGGAGCCAGAGATTCAAGGACTCTCTTGTAAGCAGTGAACTGCTCTTCCTCGGTGGGCTCTTCCTTGCTGTTGAGGTATACGAACTCGGAACGGAAGAGGCCTACGCCTTCTGCGTCGTTCTGGTTGACCGCGCCGACGTCTGAAGGACCGCCGATGTTTGCATAAACATGTACCTCATAGCCGTCGATGGTGGTGGAAGGCTTGCCCTTGAGCTCCTGAAGCAGGGCTTCCTTCTTCAGATCCTCTTCATGGCGGGCGGTCAGGACCTTGCGCAGATCTTCGGCGGGCTCGATGTAGACGCAGCCGTTCTTGCCGTCGATGATGGCATCCTTGCCGTCCCAGCTGTCGTCCACTTCCTTACACTGCATCAGTGCGGGGATGTTCATGGACCTGGCCAGAATGGCGGTATGGGAGTTGGAGGAGCCTTCCTTGCAGATCATGCCAAGAAGCAGGGACTTGTCCAGCTTGACGGTCTGGGAAGGAGCAAAGTCGTCAGCGACCAGGATGGAGGGCTCTGTGCCCTGCATGGAAGCGCTGTCCAGACCCAGCAGGTTGTCAAGGACCATGCCCTGGATGTCAATGATGTCGGCTGCACGGGCCTTCATGTAAGGATCGTCCATGTCAGCGAACATCTGCGCATAATTTGCATAGCCTTCCTGGGTCGCATACTCTGCGCTTCTCTTCTGGCCTGTGATGATCTCCTTGACGGAATCGTTGAGGTCATCATCCTCCAGCATCATGGCGTGTACAAGGAATACCTCTGCGATGTCCTTGCCTGCGTCCTTGACGGCCTTTTCATACAGAACGTTCTGCTGGTCAATGGCCTTCTCCACAGCTGCCTCATAGCGGGCGACTTCTGCGGCGGTATCGTCGATCAGGCCTTCGTTGATGATTCTTTCGGGCTCTTTATAGATTTTGATCTTGCCAATGGCAATGCCGTTTACAATACTTTTACCGTTTCCAACAAGCATCTTGAATATCCTCCTTACGGTTCTGCCAGTCCCTCTCCGCGGGGATCCCGTCAGAAATGGCACAGGCAGTTGTCTGCATATAAAAACGGGCAAAGAACGAGTACGTCAATATTCGTGCTTTGCCGCTTTCATATGGGTCATACAGAAACAGAGCTGCCCGAAGGCAGTTCTGCTCCGCATCTATTCATTTAATATCTGATTTAGAAGTTCTCTTTCAGGAAAGCTTCGATTGCAGCTGCGCATGCATCCTCGTCAGCGCCTTCAACCTGAACAACGATAGAATCGTTCTGCTTAACTGCCAGGCCCATCAGAGCAAGGAGCTTTCTCATATCGCAGCTCTTGTCGCCCTTGATCACGGTGATCTTGGAGGAGAACTTCTTAGCTTCCTTTACAAGGATGCCAGCGGGACGAGCATGAATTCCTAACGGATCTGTAACTGTGAAGTTGATTTCTTTCATTGTTTTCTCCTTTACATGATATGTTTTTGTCCGAGATTCACTGCGAATCCCAGTTGCATGCATTTATTATACTACAATTCCACTAAAAGAGAATGTATCTCTATGAAAAAATTATGAAAATTTTTGGTTGTTCCCTGCCTGTAAGACGCATGTTTCGGTCATTTTTTCAGGTAAAAAACCGCACTCCGAAGGCCTGCTCCGGAGTGCGGAATAGCGTGCTTAATTAAGCCTGCTGCCGTACAGGCCTTGGGAAAGAGGCCCTCTCACAGGAATCAGCCGCAGACAACGTCCTCATAATCATCGGAGTTGGTCAGAAGAACCACGACGCAGTCCGGATGATTTGCCTTGGCGATCTTGGCTCTGTCGAAGGTCATGATGACCTGGCCCTTCTTGACCTGGTCGCCTTCGGCAACGGTGGGAGCGAAGCCGTCGCCGTTCATGGCTACGGTGTCAACGCCGACGTGGATCAGAAGCTCCATGTCGCCAGGGCCTGTGATGCCGATGGCATGCTTGGACTCAGCAACGGAGGAAACGGTGCCGTCATAGGGAGCGAAGATCACGCCCTCGGTGGGGTTGATGCCTACGCCGTCGCCCAGAACGCCGGAAGCGAAGGTTGCATCCGGGATCTGGTCTCTGGGGATCACGGTACCGACTGCAGGAGCAATGACTTCACCGGCAGAGCACTTGATGACAGCATTGGTGGGTGCTGCGACTGCGGGAGCCGGAGCGGGAGCTGCCTTCTTGGGCTCTTCTTCGTGCCAGATCACGTTGGTGATGATGAATGCCAGACCGCCGGAGATGGCCAGAACGATGGTATAAAGCAGAGCGTTGTTGATGGTCAGATATCCGGGGATACCTGTTACGCCGTATGCAGATGCGCCGATGCCCATGAAAGCTGCGACCAGAGCGCCGGCCGCGCCGCCGATCATACCGGCTACGAAGGGCTTGAAGAAGCGCATGTTGACACCGAAGATAGCGGGCTCAGTAATACCCAGGGCTGCGGACAGGGAGGAAGGGATCGCAACGGATTTGGTCTTCTGGTTCTTGCACTTGATACCGACTGCAAGGCAGGCGCCGAACTGTGCGAAGTTTGCAGCGGATGCGATGGGCATCCAGGTGTTGAGGCCCTTGGAAGCCAGCATGCCGGCTTCAATAACGTTGTACATGTGGTGCAGACCCATAACGACGGTGGCGGGATACAGAGCACCCATGAGGCAGGAACCGATGGGGTTGGAAACCAGCTTCTCAGCGCCGGCCAGAACGATCGTCTCCAGACCGGAGAAGATGGGGCCGATGATGGTGAAGGTCACCAGAGCGGTTACCAGGACAGTGGTCAGAGGCGTTACGAACAGGTCGATCATTTCCGGAACATGCTTATGCAGCCAGGATTCCAGCTTGGACATGAACAGCACTGCCAGCATGACGGGAATAACGTGGCCCTGATAGCCCAGCTGGTTGATCTGGCCCAGGGTGTAGGTATCGGTGATCTTGATGTGACCGAACAGATACCATACGCCATAGCCGTCAGCAGCAGCCCAGCCGTTGGTCAGGGCGGAGTGGATCATCATCAGACCGATGACGGCGCCCAGGAAAATGTTGCCGCCGAATACTCTGGCAGCGGAAACAGCAACGATAACAGGCAGATATGCGAATGCGGTATTGGCGACCATATCCAGGAATGCGAACCAGTCGGTATCGCCAAAGCCAAGTCCGGGGATCTTAGCCAGGGCTTCGACAAGGCCCATCATAAGACCGGAAGCAACGATCGCGGGCAGGATCGGGACGAATACGTCGCCGATGGGCTTGAGAAGACGGATGTACCAGGGCTGCTTGGCTGCCGCCGCTGCCTTGACGTCTTCCTTGGAAGCTGCAGATGCGCCTGTGATGGAAAGGAACTCGTCATAGACCTTGTTGACGGTGCCGGTACCAATGATCAGCTGGAGCTGACCGTTGGACTCGAACATACCCTTGACGCCGTCGACGTTCTCGAGTGCTTCCTTGTTGACTTTGGCATTGTCAGCGATGACAAGGCGCAGTCTGGTGGCGCAGTGAGCAGCAGATACGACGTTTGCGCCGCCGCCGATATTGTCGGAGATCTCCTGGGCGCATTTTCTGTAATCTAATGCCATTTGTTTGTCCTCCCTTTTCTGGTGGTAATATATAGTTTTCACCGCTTACAGCCGCATGGATTGTAAACGATTTCACGCAAGTTTATTTTATTTTAATTTTTCCCCTTTGTAAATTGATTTTCCAACCAATTTCTTATGGCATTTTTGTGCATAATGCCTTTTTACAAAGGGTCATGGTCCTGTTTTTTTGCGCAGGTAGTCCGGCCGATGGAGTCCCTGTCCACCAGGGTATAGGGCAGCATGACCTGAGAAGCCCCCTGGCCGCTCCCCTCCTCTTCGCCCCGGATGATCCGGACCAGAAGGTCTGCGGCCAGGGCGCCGCAGGATCTGTAATCCAGTCTGACGGTCGAGAGACGGGGGCAGGAGATGGTATCCGCCCAGCAGTCTCCGATCCCGGCAAGGCTCACCTGGTCCGGAATGGCAAAGCCTTTTTCCTGCAGGGCCAGCATGGCCCCCAGGGCGATCCGGTCCGTGGCGCCGATGACCGCATCAAAGGAGGCGCCGCTCTCCAGGATATCCAGCATCTTCTGCCTGCCGTCCTCCACATGGAAGCGGCTGACGGTCCGGATCAGAGCCTCCGGATCCAGGCCCGCCTCCCGGAGGGCCTCCTGTACGCCAAGGCGTCTGTAGCGGCCCACCGCCGCATCCTCCTCCGTGGCGCCCACATAGACAAAGCTTTTTCTGCCCCGGGCGATCATGAGGGCGGCCAGATCCTTAGCCGCATGGAAGTCGTCATGATAGATGCAGGGCAGGCCCTCCACCTTCTGGCCCGTGATGACCAGGGGCACCCGGCAGGCGTGGATGGCCTCCAGGACATCGGGCCTGAGGATGGTCCCCATCAGGATGATGCCCTCCACCTGGTTGTATTCCATCAGCTCCAGATAGCGGATCTGGTTGAGGGAATCCTCATCCATGTCTCCCAGCATGGTCATATAGCCGTCCAGGGACAGGCGCTGGGTCGCGCCTGCCGTCACGCGGCTGACGGAATCGGAGTGGATCTTGGGTACGATCACCCCGACCTGGCCGCCGCGGCCGGTGCGCATGGTCCTGGCCATGAGGTTGGGCCGGTAGCCGGTCTCCTCAATGGCCCTGCGGACTCTTTCTTTTTTTTCTTCGCTGAGGGATCCTCCGTTTATATATCTGCTGACTGCAGCGGAGGATACGCCCGCCAGCCGGGCAACTTCTTTGATCGTCATAATGCTCAAATCCTACCAATATACTAAGCTGCTCGTCATTGCACTGCCGGAACGCCTTATTCAGCGGGCGCGGCCTTTTTCCTGGCCGTCTTCTTTGCGGGCTTCTTTTCGGCTGCGGGCTTTACCACGGCTTTGGGGGCCGCTGCCTTTCCGGCAGGGGCCTTTTTGGCAGGTGCCTTCTTCACAGAGGCGGGATCCAGCATGGGGACTTTGCGGTCGGAAGGAGCAAAGCCGTATTCCGTGATCAGCCATGCGAACTCGAAGGGCTCCAGGACATAGTCCCTGGCCAGGGCCTTTTTGCCCGTCACCACGTTGACGTAGTCCTCGACCTCATTGATCCAGGCGGTCTGCCTGTTCTCGCTGAAGTTGAAGAGGCCGATGAACTTCATGCCCTTGTTGTAGCGGCCGATGCCCAGGACATGGTTGTTGCCGGTGTCGATGGTCCAGGCTCTGGCCTCGGCTTCAAAGACGCCGTACTGCCTGCGCAGGCCCTCCAGCTTTAAGAGGCCCTGGAAGATCTTGCCTTCCCTGGTATCGGGGTCATTTCTCAATTCCGCCTCGTTCCAGTCGAAGTCGCCCCGGTGGATGTAGCGGGAATCCTCGCACTTGATGGGATCCGTATGATAGTCGTAGTCGTTCTTCTGGCCGATCTCATCGCCGCTGTAGAGGACCGGGATGCCGGACTGGGCCAGCATCAGGGCGTGGAGCATCAGATCCAGCTGAATGCCCCGCTCCAGCTTCCATGCATTCTTCTCATACTCCGCTGCTTCGATGCCGCAGAGGGAAGCGGTGGTGCCGCAGAGTCTGGCGTCGCCCAGGCGGGGATCGTCATTGTAAAGCTCGCCTCTGGCGTCGGAGTCATAGCCGCCCATGCCCCGGAACCAGTCATTGAGGAATTTCTTGTGAGCCACCTCCTCGATGCCGAACTGGCGCAGGTACTTGTAGTCCAGGCCCCAGCCGATATCGTCGTGGCAGCGCAGGTAGTTGAGGAAGGTATAATCGCTGGGCAGCTCATAGACCGTATCCAGCTGGTGGCGGAGGAGACGGACGTCCTTGGTGGCCACGGTATGCCAGATGGAGGCCATGGTGGTCACGTTGTAGATCATATGGCACTCAGGTTTGTCCAGGGTTCCGAAGTAGGGGACCACTTCCTTGGGCTCCATGACGATCTCGCCCAGGAGCATGGTGCCGGGACAGACGATCTCGGAGCACATCCGCATGAGGCGGACCAGGGTATGGACCTTGGGAAGGTTGCGGCAATTGGTGCCCAGCTCCTTCCAGATATAGGGAGTCGCATCCAGACGGACGATGTCGACGCCGTGGTTGCAGAGATTGAGCATGTCGGCGGTCATGTCATTGAATACGACAGGGTTTGCATAGTTGAGATCCCACTGATAGGGATAGAACTGGGTCATGACCACCTTGCCCGCTTCTTCGCACCAGGTGAAGTTGCCGGGGGCCGTGGTGGGGAAGACCTGGGGAACGGTCTTCTCGAATTCGTTGGGGATGGTCCAGTCGTCATAGAAGAAATATCTGTCCTGGTATTCCTTCTCGCCGGCTCTGGCCCTCTTGGCCCAGGGATGGTCCTCGCTGGTATGGTTCATGACAAAGTCCAGGCAGATGCTCATGCCGCGGCGGTGGCATTCGGTGCCCAGCTCGGCCAGATCCTCCATGGTGCCCAGCTCAGGCTGGACCTTGCGGAAGTTGGAAACGGCGTAGCCGCCGTCGCCCCTGTCCTTGGGGCTCTCCAGCAGGGGCATCAGGTGCAGGTAGTTGACGCCGCACTCCTGGATATAGTCCAGGTGGTCCTTGACGCCCTGGAGATTGCCGGCAAAGCAGTTGGTATACATCAGCATGCCCAGGACCTTGTTGCCCTTGACCCAGTCCGGATCCGCCGTCCGGACCCTGTCCCACTCCTTAAGGAGCGGAGACCTCTCCGAATAGTACTGATAGAGCATGTCCAGCAGGTAGGCAAAGGCCTGCTCGTCATTGTGGTAAATTTCACCATAGAGCCATTTCATCTCGTCATAGTGTTTGGCCAGACGATTCGTAAATTCCGGCTCCCAGTTCTTTTTCACTTCCATAAGACACTTCCCTCCTCTTTATTTTTCGGGTCCGGAAGGCCCGGCCCCGACGGGATCAGCAGAAAAGTCCTGTACGCTGACGCCTGAATGAGCGCTCGTCAGGATACGCTTCTGCAGTAATGTGTAATCGTTTTCATTATAGGATTTCAGGCCTCTTTTTACAATTTTTCAATTCACTGAAATTGGGCCGGAAATTTTGTGCGTTTCTAACAAAAGGAGAAAAAGACCGCCGGACATGGCAATTTTGTATAGAATACCGTAAATATGCGCTTTTATTTTTAGTATTTCTACTATATAATAGGACAAAAGGTCTGCCCCCTGGGCAGGTATGCCTTGAATAACCAATCACCTTAAATAAGGAGGAAAAACAAATGGCATTAGTATCCGCAAAAGAAATGCTCGAGAAGGCTGTGGCCGGCCACTATGCAGTTCCCGCAATCAACCTCAACAACCTTGAGTGGACAAAGGCTGTTCTGAAGGGCGCTCAGGAAATGAACTCTCCCATCATCGTTCAGGTTTCCGAGGGTGCCGGCAAATACATGGCCGGCTTCAAGAACGTTGCTGATATCGTCAATAACGTAATCGAGAACCAGGGCATCACCGTTCCCGTAGCCCTGCACCTGGACCACGGCACCTACAACGGCGCCTACAAGTGCATCGAAGCAGGCTTCTCCTCCATCATGTTCGACGGCTCCTCTCTTCCCATCGAAGAGAACCTTGCCAAGACCGCAGAGCTGGCAAAGGTCTGCGCTGAGAAGGGTCTTTCCCTGGAAGCAGAAGTCGGCGCCATCGGCGGTGAAGAAGACGGCGTAGTCGGCATGGGCGAGTGTGCAGATCCCGATGAATGCAAGAAGATCGCTGACCTGGGCATCACAATGCTGGCAGCCGGCATCGGCAACATCCACGGCGTATATCCTGAAGGATGGCCGGGACTGCAGTTCGATGTTCTGCAGGCCATCAAGGACAAGGTAGGCGACATGCCTCTGGTCCTGCACGGCGGCTCCGGTATCCCCGAAGACCAGATCAAGGAAGCCATCTCCAAGGGCGTAGCCAAGATCAACGTCAACACAGAGTGCCAGATCGCTTTCGCTGAAGCTACCAGAGCTTACATCGAGGCTGGCAAGGACAAGGCTGGCAAGGGCTTCGACCCCCGCAAGCTCCTGGCTCCCGGCGCACAGGCCATCACAGACATGGTCAAGACCAAGATCGAGATCTTCGGTTCCGCAGGAAAGGCCTGATTGCCTCCCCGCACTGATCCATAATGTTACAAAACGGGCTTCCTCCCAAGGGGGGAAGCCCGTTTTTGCGTGCTAATGCCAGAGATGGCAGCGAAAGCCTGCCCATCCCTGGCTCTGTCATGCTTTATGCAGGATTCCCGCCTCTGCTGTCAGGACCAGGGCGGACTGGGGCGGCAGGGGCAGGGTCAGGGTCCCCTCCCTGATGGGAAAGTCCTTTTCCTTTGTCGTATAGAAGGCCCGTCTTCCCCCTCCCCAGGACATAAAGATCCTTCTGGCCCTGCCTTCCTCCGGAAAGCCGCCGTAGAGGACCTTCAGGGAGACCTCCCTTTCCGCATCCAGGCTGTTGATCACGGTAAGGAGGGCCCCGGAGGCGTCGAACCTTGCATAGGCAATGACGCCGCCCTCTCCATAGAGGGCTTTTAAGGAGCCATATTTCAGACAGGGATACCTCTTATGCAGGGCAATGATGTCCTTATGGAAGGAAAGGAGCTTTTCATCCTCCCGGCCCCAGGGATAGGGCCTTCTGTTGTCCGGGTCCGTAAAGCCGCAAAGGCCCGCCTCGTCCCCGTAGTAGAGGGTGGGCATGCCGGGCCAGGTCATAAGAAGGACCGTTCCCTGCATAAAGACCGCCCTCCGGATCCCCTTTTCGGCGTCCCGGCTCCGCTTCTGGCCCAGGCGCCCGGCCCTGCCCGAGGTCCTGGTGAGGAAGCGGGAATGGTCGTGGTTGGAGAGCTGGTTCATGCTGATCCAGGCAGGAGCTCCTGGCATGTATGCCTGATCCTGCCAGGTCATGGCCCGCCAGAAGGCCTCCGCATTATGATGGAGGTCCTCCCTGTAATAGTCGCTGTGCTTTTCCATGCCCGTCAGGAACCAGGTCACCGGCTCCATAAAGGCCTCATAGTTCATGATGGTATCCCACTCGTCTCCCTGCAGCCAGTCCTGGGAGCCGCAGTAATTCTCCGCCAGGATCACCGCCTCGGGATTGGCCTCCTTGACCGCCCTTCGAAAGCGCTTCCAGAAGGCGTGGTTGAAGGCCGCCGAATGCCCCAGGTCGGCTGCCACGTCCAGGCGCCAGCCGTCACAGCAGTAGGGGGGAGAGACCCACTTTTTCCCGATGCCAAGGATATACTGGCAGAGGGCCTCTGATTCTTCATAGTTCAGCTTGGGCAGGGTATCATGGCCCCACCAGCCCTCATAATGCCGGTTGTCCGGCCAGGCATCCTCCGTAAAGCCAAAGAAGGACCGGGTGGGGGCGTCCGGGTCTGTATAGGCGCCGGGTCCATAGCCCTGCCTGCCCTGGTAGATTTTCTCCCTGTCCAGCCACTTGTGGAAGGAGCCGCAGTGGTTGAAGACCCCGTCCAGAATGACCCGGATCCCCCGCCTGTGGGCTTCCTCCACCAGGCGGGCAAAGAAGGCGCCTGAGGCCTCCAGGTTTTCCCTGTCCGTCACCCGCTGTATGTAGCGGGAGGCGTGGGCGTTGTCCCTGTCTCCCTCCGCCAGGACCTGGCCTCCGTCCTTTACGATCTTCCCGAAATGGGGATCGATATAGTCATAGTCCTGGGTATCATACTTATGGTTGGAGGGGGAAACAAAGAGGGGATTGAAGTAGATCACGTCCACCCCCAGGGCCTCCAGATAATCCAGCCTGTCCAGGACCCCCTGCAGGTCTCCTCCGTAGAATTCCTGGACATCGTTGGGGGCAGGGTCCTGGTACCAGTCGGCGATCCGCCTGGTATAGTCACCGTTATAGAAATACTCCCTGTCCAGCACATCGGTGGAGGGATCCCCCTTGCAGAAGCGGTCCACAAAGATCTGATAGCCCACGGCCCCGGCCGGCCAGTCCGGCACCGCAAAGTCCGGGATCAGATGAAAATAGTCCGCCTTCCCGGGCCTTCCGCCTTCCACAGGGCCCCGCCTGCCATAGCGGACCCAGTCCCCCTCCCGGCTCCGGATCCTGAAATAGTAGCGGATGGGGGAGGCAGAGGCAGGGATTCTTCCCTCATAGTAGTCAAAGACCTGGTCCGACCCTGCAGGCCGCATGGGCCTGCTTTTGCCCAGGGCCCTCACAAAACAGGAAAGGGCCTCGCCCTTCCTGATCCGGAGGCGGAGACAGATTTCTCCTCCCTGTCTTTTCATAAATGCCGGTGACTGATCTGCAAACAGCGCCTCTTTGTCCATTGCAAAGCCTCGATTCCTTGTTTTCCCTTAGTATATATCCAAAGCCCTGCAAAGGGCATAAAAAAAGCCTTCTCCCGCCCGGAAATCTGTTTCGGGACAGCAAAAAAGACAGCACTTGGGGGGAACTGTCTTTTTTAGAGAAGGTATTTCTTCTTATGGGGTATAGCAAAAAACTTATAATGTATTGGGGGGGTTACGCATATTATAGTAGCATGACCTCCCCAAATTGGTAAATGCATAGATTCCACAAAATCAACAAACTATCGCGGTGTGATTTGTGCAAATCCACCAGCTAGAATTGTTTTTGCATTTCCTTTCGGGCTTTTTCCCGCTAAGAATCCCCCTTATACCGTTTCTGCGGCAGGCTCTGTTCTTCGAAAGAGGGCGTCGAACTCGGGGCCCGTCAGCTTTTCCTTCTTCATCAGAAGATCGGCCGCCTTATAGAGGACGTCCTCATTGGCCATGATGATGGCCTTTGCCTTCTGATAGCAGTCGTCGATGATGGCCTTGACCTCTCTGTCGATCTCGCCCTGGATGTATTCGGAATATCTGGCCTCATGGCCCAGATCATAGCCCAGGAAGACATTTTCCTGCTGGGATTCGTAGTTGATGGTCCCGATCTTCTCGGACATGCCAAAGCGGGTCACCATCTGTCTGGCCATGGAGGTGGCCTTCTGAATATCGCTGGAGGCGCCGGTGGTGATATCGTCCAGGACCAGCTCCTCGGCGATGCGGCCGCCCAGATCCACCATGATCTCCTGGAGCATGTGCTTCCTGGTCAGGTACATCTCATCCTTTTCAGGCAGGGGCATGGTATAGCCCCCGGCCCCCAGACCGGTGGGAATGACGGAGATGGTATAGACATTGCCCACCTCCGAAAGCTCATGGAAGAGGATCGCGTGGCCTGTTTCATGGAAGGCGGTGATCCGCTTCTCCTTTTCGGAGATGATGTGGCTCTTTTTCTCATGGCCGATGCCGACCTTGATGAAGGCTGCCTGGATATCCGCCTGGCGGATAAAGGACCGGTCCTCCCTGGCCGCCTGGATGGCCGCTTCATTGAGAAGGTTCTCCAGATCGGCGCCGGTAAAGCCGGCGGTGGTCCTGGCCGTCTCGCCCAGGTCGACGTCGTCTCCCAGGGGCTTGTTCCTGGCGTGGACCCTGAGGATCTCCTCCCTGCCCCTGACATCGGGCCGTCCCACCGAGATCTTCCTGTCAAAGCGGCCGGGCCGCAGGATGGCAGGATCCAGGATGTCCGCCCGGTTGGTGGCCGCCATGACGATGATGCCTTCGTTCACGCCAAAGCCGTCCATTTCCACCAGGAGCTGGTTGAGGGTCTGTTCTCTTTCATCGTGGGACCCGCCAAGGCCGGTGCCCCTGCGCCTGGCCACGGCATCGATCTCGTCGATAAAGACAATGCAGGGCGCGTTCTTTTTGGCTTCGTCAAACATGTCCCGGACCCGGGATGCGCCGACGCCGACGAACATTTCCACGAAGTCCGAACCGGAAATACTGAAGAAGGGGACCCCCGCTTCCCCTGCCACCGCCTTGGCCAAAAGGGTCTTGCCGGTGCCGGGCACGCCCTCCAGCAGAACGCCCTTGGGGATCCTGGCGCCGACGGCGGTATACTTGCCGGGCGCGCGCAGAAAGTCGATGATCTCCTGCAGGTCTTCCTTTTCCTCCGCAAGGCCTGCCACATCCTCCAGGGTGACCCCAGAGCTTTCCGCCAGCTTGGCCTTGGACCGGCCGAAGTTCATCATCCGGGCGTTGGCGCCGCCTCCGCTCTGCTGCTGCATGATCATCCAGAAGAAAAAGACCGAAACGGCCATGACCATGAGCATGGGCAGGATAGACGTTAAGAAGGCGTTGTCCGCCGGTATGTCGCGGACCAGGGGATCCAGATCATAGGTCCGGACCCTGTCTTCCACCTGGGTGATGTCCGTTGCATAGAGGATCTTCCTGGTCCCGTCAGAGAAGGTCACAAGGGCAGAGCCCGTAGGGGTCTCCCGGTTGGGCAGGATCTCCACCGCGGTGACCTTGCCGCCCCGCAGATCCCTGTCCAGAGCGCCCAGGGTATAGGTGTCCTGGGTCCGTCCCATGGAGGTGCGGATCACCAGGTACATGATGACCAGAAAGGCGAGCATCATGGCCACGGAAAAGCCGCGCCCTCTGCCGCCTGATAATTGATTATTCATTGCTTCCTTTCATGGAGGAGTCTCTGTCTCTGCCAGGCTTACTCCTCAGTAAATTCAATGGTTCCGATATAAGGAAGATTTCTGTAGCGCTGGTCGTAGTCCATGCCGTAGCCGACTACGAATTCATCCGGGATCACAAAGCCCACATAGTCGATGTCCAGGTCCACTACGCGGCGGTCCGGCTTGTCCAGGAGGGTACAGAAACGGATGGTCCTGGTGCCTCTGTCGCGGAAAAGCTCCTGCAGATAGTTGAGGGTGCGGCCGGAGTCCACGATGTCCTCCACCACCAGGACATCCTTGCCCATCAGGGGCTCGTCCAGGTCCTTGACGATCCTGACGACGCCGCTGGATTTGGTGGAGCTCCCGTAGGAGGATACGGCCATGAAGTCGATGGATACGGGGACGGTGATCCGCTTGGCCAGCTCGCACATGAAGAAGCTTGCGCCCTTGAGGACGCCGACCATGTGGACCTGTCTGCCCGCATAGTCCCTGGAGATCTGTGCGCCCAGTTCCCGGATCTTTTTGTCCATTTCCTCTTCGCTGATCAGTACTTTGATATTTTCTTTCACTTTTCTTTTCCTTTCCATGTAATCTCGAGTATATACCTTGTTGTCCTGCTCACTTTAAAACGTGCGCTGATCCTGCCCCCCGGGAGCCAAAGGAGCTCGCTTCCGTGCATGGGAAGGATGATCCGGTCCCGCAGTGCCGCGGGAATTTTCCGGTCAATCATATATCGGGCAGTGGTTTTGGAGGACCCATCCTCAGACAGGGTCAGACGGTCTCCCTTCTGCCTGGTCCTGAAATCAGGAACAGTGTTTATTTTATCATAATCAAGCCATTTCGTATACAGCATTTGCGGGACCAGGGAGAGATCCCCGTCAAAGGGAAAGACCCGGAAGGCGTACTCGGAAGGGTCCAGGGGAAAGGCCGCTCTCTCCTCCTCCCCGGGGCCTGCGCCAAGGGTCAGAAGGTCATAGGTCTTCCTGGCCGTGACCCCTCCCGGCAGGGAAAGAGAGGCGCTCCCACCCTTTTTTGCCAGGTCCAGAAGGCTCTGGACATGGACCTGGCCCAGGTCCTTTTTCCCGGAGGCGGCCAGGGAGAGGGCCCTGTAGAGGACCCTGCCCTGGATATAGGGATCCATTTCCAAAAGGGCAGGCAGGAAAAGCCTGACCCCCTCCTGGCAGGGCCGCCTGCAGTCCTCCAGGGCCCTGCTCGTCTGCTTTTCCAGGTAGCTTTCCGCTTCCCCGGCCGAAAGGGCCAGCTGGGAAAGGTGCCTGTCGGCCCCGGCGTTGACCCCTTCCTTCAAAAGGGGCAGGACCTTGTTTCTGATAAAGTTCCGGCTGTAGGAGGGATCTGCATTGGACTCATCGGTCCGGTAGGAGAGCCTTCTATCTGCAAGGTAGGCCTCGATCTGGTCCCTGGTCACAAAAAGAAGGGGGCGGATGACAGACCCGGCCACGGGCTTCATGCCGGAAAGCCCCGCCAGGGAGGTCCCCCGGCAGATATGAAAGAGGAGGGTCTCGGCCTGGTCCTCCAGGTGATGGGCCACGGCGATTTTGCCGCCTTCCTGGCCGGCCGCCTCCTCAAAGGCCTCATAGCGCAGGATCCTGCCGGCCTCCTCCACCCCGCAGCGATGGGCCGCCCCATAGGCGGCCGCGTCCACACGGACGCAGGTCAGGGGCACCTCCAGGTCTCTGCAGAGGTCCCTGCAGAAGGCCTCGTCCCCGTCCGCATTTGCCCGCAGGCCGTGGTGGACGTGGACGGCCAGAAGGGTCAGGTCCAGATCCTTTCTAAATTCTGCCAGAAGGGCCAGAAGGCAGACCGAGTCCGCCCCGCCGGAGAGTCCCAGGACCACCCGGTCTCCCCTTTCCAGCATGCCGTATCTGCCTGCGGTCTCCCTGACTTCTTGTTCCAGTGTCTTCATAATGCCTGTCTCCGCGGGTGCTGCCCGTCACGCGTAAAAAAGAGGACCGTCCTTACTGGCTGTCCTCTTCCCTGAAAATGATCTCACCTTCATAGAGCAGGCCCAGCTTTTCTCTGGCGATCTGCTCGATGAATTCATCGGTCTGTGTATAGGCCCGGTATTCTTCAATATACCGGCTTCTCTGTTCCTCTTCTTCCAGCTGTTCTTCCAGCTGGCTGATATGCTCCCGGTATCCGTCCAGCTTCTTCCGCATGGAGCTGCCGCTGACGTAGACTGCAGTCAGCAAGATGATGACGACCGTCACAGCCAGGGCGATGTTCCAGCGGTTGGTCTGCCTTTCAGATTCGCGGCTTTCTTTTCTGCCTGCCATCTGCTGCTTCCTCCAGATGCTCCAACCTGTCCTGAACTATTATCTTACCTTATTTTCAGACAATAGGAAAGTCCCTTTAAATGGCGTGTTTTGTTTACAGGTAGCGGAAAAGCTCGGCAGCTTCCTCCTTGCGGACCGTTTCCTGGACCGAAAGGACCTCCACTTTGGTCTCCCGGTTGCCGAAGGAGATGGTGATCACGTCCCCGGGCTTTACCTCCGCCGAGGCCCTGGCCACCTTGTCGTTGAGCATGACCCTGCCGGCGTCGCAGGCCTCGTTGGCCACGGTCCTTCTTTTGATCAGTCTCGATACCTTCAGATACTTATCCAGTCTCATGCTTTCTGCCTTCCTTTGAAAAAAACAGGCCCGGACGGGTCCGGACCTGGCGAAAATAAAAGTCAAAAAATGACAGTCATTTTTGACTGTCATTTATTGACTGTCATTTTTTGACTTACTTATTGATGGCGTCCTTGAGGGCCTTGCCGGCTCTGAACTTGGGCGTTCTGGATGCCTCGATGGGCATGGGCTCGCCGGTTCTGGGGTTTCTGCCGTCCCTGGCTGCTCTCTCGCTGACTTCAAAAGTACCAAAGCCTACCATCTGGACCTTGCCGCCCTGTCTGAGTTCTTCCGTTACTGTATCTGTGAATGCCTTCAGGACCTTCTCAGTATCTTTTTTGGATAATCCAGCCATTTCGGCGACAGAGCTGATCAGTTCATTCTTGTTCATTTTCTTTCCTCTATGCAGGCCCGGAGGGCCTGACTCCTTTCTCTCTGAATACTATAACATTTATAAGCGCTTTTGGCGGGAATGTCAAGAAGATCTGCCCTCGACATAGGTCCCCAGAAGATAGTCCCTGGTATTGTGCTCCGGATGGTCCAGCACGTCCTCCAGCATGGTATCCAGGAGCCTCCCCATTTCCACCCCGGGACGGACCCCGGCGGAAATCAGATCTTTCCCGGAGATGGCCAGGTCCTTTAAGGTCAGGGCCTGGGCGCTTTCCATCAGCCGGTCAAAGCGGCGGCTGCATTCTGCGATCAGCTCCAGCTTGTCCTCCAGAAAGAAGGCGCCCTGGGCCAGGACGTCGGCCTCGTGGACCTCCAGCAGGAGGGGGAAGAGGTCTTCGCCCACTTTGGAGACCATTCTCCGCAGGGCGGCGTCCGTTTCGGGCAGGGCCTGGTCATGAAGCAGGACCAGCCGGGTCACGTTCTTCAGGGTGGCATTGTCATACTTGAGCCGGCGCAGGATCTCCTCCGCCATCTCGGCCCCCTTCTCAGGATGGCCCCAGAAGTGATCGATCCCGTTCTCGTCCGTCCACCTGCAGGGGGGCTTGCCCACATCGTGCAGGAGCATTGTCAGACGCAGGGTCAGGTCCTGCCTGGTATTTTGAATGGCGTGGATGGTATGCTCTCCCACCGTAAAGCAGTGGTGGGGATTGTTCTGGAGGGTCTCCATCATGGTGTCGAACTCGGGCAGAAAGACCCGGGTCACCCCCAGGGCATAGGCCGTACGTAAAAGCTCCGGATGGTCGGAGACCAGGAGCTTGTTTAACTCCTCCCGGATCCTTTCGGCGCTGATCCTGGAGAGGGTGGGCGCCAGGGCCCGGATGGCCGCCGAGGTGGCGGGCTCGATGCCAAAGCCGAACTGGCCGGCAAAGCGGAGGGCCCGGAGGATCCGGAGGGCGTCCTCCTCGAAGCGCTGCCGGGGGTCTCCCACGGCCCGGATGCATTTGCGGCGGAGGTCTCCCAGGCCGTCGAAGAGGTCCACCAGCCCGGCCCTGTCATTGTAGGCCATGGCGTTGATGGTGAAGTCCCGGCGCTTTAAGTCCTCCTCCAGGCTCCTGGTAAAGAGGACCTGGTCCGGGTGCCTGCCGTCTCCGTATTCCCCGTCGATCCGGTAGGTTGTGATCTCGAAGGCCTCCTCCCCCATGAGGACGGTGACCGTTCCGTGCTTCAGGCCGGTATCCACGGTCCGTCTGAAGAGAGCCTTGACCTCCATGGGCAGAGCGGAGGTGGTAATGTCCCAGTCGTGGGGCCGGCGGCCCATGACTGAGTCACGGACGCACCCGCCCACTGCGTAGGCTTCAAAGCCTGCTTTCTGAATGACATCGATGATTCTTGACGCATTCTCCGGTATCTGTATTTTAAAATCCCTGGCAGAATAGTCTGACACCCCTGTTCACCCCTTTGTTTACAAGATCAATATGCCTTACCCCAGTAGACCATCTTTTTGGCGGGTCTGCCGCAGCAGACGCAGACGTCGGAGACATGCTCCTGCTTGAAGGGCATGCAGCGGCTGGTCACGCCGTAATCTTCCTTGATCTTCTCCTCGCAGGCCTGGTCTTCGCACCACATGGCCTTGACGAAGCCGCTCTTTGTGGCAAAGAGAGTCTCGAACTCTTCCTTTGTCGCTGCTGTATAGGTATGGTCCTCCAGGTGCTTCCTGGCCCTGTCATACATATCCTGCTGGATCTGGGGAAGGAGCTCTGCGATCTTCTGGGGAAGAGAAGCAATCTCGCACTCGATCTTTTCATGGTTGTCGCGGCGGGCAATGATGCACTTTCCGGCCTCGATGTCTCTGGGACCGATCTCGATGCGGACCGGAATGCCGCGCATTTCCTGATCTGCGAACTTGAATCCCGGGCTCTTGTCGGAATCGTCCACCTTGACGCGGAAGTCCTTCAGCATTTCCTTAATCTCAAAGGCCTTGTCCAGAACGCCGGCCTTCTTCTGCTGAATGGGCACGATCATGATCTGGGTGGGGGCGATCCTGGGAGGCAGGACCAGACCGGAATTGTCGCCGTGGACCATGATCAGGGCGCCGATGATCCTGGTGGAAAGGCCCCAGGAGGTCTGGGCCGCGAACTTGAGCTTGTTGTCCCTGTCCGTGAACTGGATGCCGTAGGCCTCGGCGAACTTGGTGCCGAAGTCATGGCTGGTGCCGGACTGGAGGGCCCTGCCGTCATGCATCAGGGCTTCGATGGTATAGGTGGCGGTGGCGCCGGCAAATTTTTCCTTGTCGGTCTTGCGGCCCTTGACCACCGGGATGGCCAGATCCTCGGCGCAGAAATCCGCATAGACATTCAGCATCTGCTGGGTGCGGGCCTGTGCCTCCTCCTCGGTGGCGTGGACGGTATGGCCCTCCTGCCACATGAACTCACGGGAGCGGAGGAAGGGACGGGTCTCCTTTTCCCAGCGGACGACAGAACACCACTGGTTGTATACCTTGGGCAGGTCGCGGTAGGACTGCACGTCGGTCCGGAAGAAGTCCGAGAAGACGGTCTCGGAGGTGGGACGGACGCAGAGCCTCTCCTGCAGGGGCTCGCTGCCGCCGGCGGTGACCCAGGCTACCTCAGGGGCAAAGCCGTTGACCAGATCGCCCTCCTTGGCCAGCAGGTTTTCGGGGATCAGCAGGGGCATGTAGACATTTTCTACGCCGGTGGCCTTAAAACGGGCGTCCAGGAGGTTCTGGACCGCTTCCCAGAGGGCATAGCCCGCGGGCTTATAGACCAGGAAGCCCTTGATGTGAGAATACGCCACCAGACCGGCCTTGACGACCACGTCTGTATACCACTGTGTGAAATCCTCATCCATGGATGTGATCTCAGCTACCAGTTTTTTCTGTTCTGCCATGTGTTTATCTCCTAACTTTAAATATTTAACTGTGTTGGATCAGGCCTTCCCTTGCCTGGACAAAGCGGTTCAGGCCCGAGAAGACCGCCCGGGCCGAAGCCCTGGTGATGTTAGAGGAAACGCCTACCCCGTAGGTGGTTTTCCCGCTCTTTACGTCCATCATGTGGATGTAGGCCGCTGCCTGGGAGTCCGAGCCGGACTGGAGGGCGTGTTCCTCGTAGTCCAGGATCCGGATGGCAAAGCCCATCTCCTCGGCCAGGCCCCGCTGGATGGCGTCCAGGGGTCCCTTGCCCGCCGCCTGGATGTAGGCGTAAGCGCCGTGGTCCGAATAGGTCACCTTTACCCTGGTATCGAATTCGGGATTTCCCTCGCCGGAAAGGTCCGTGACCTGGAGCCTGCGGAAATGGTAGGGCTCGTTGTTGCGGATATATTCGCTGCGGAAGATCTCCAGGATCCTTTCGGGCTTCATCTCCTCCCTGGGATCCAGGGTCCTGCGGACCGTTTCGGAAAATTCCCGCCGCATGGCGCCGGGCAGCTTGAAACCGTATTCCCTTTCCATGATGACGGCCGGTTCCGCCGCTTCGGAGTCCGCCCGGACCAGGGGGTTGTAGACCCTGCCGATATCGCGGGGATCGATGATCATGTAGGGGACCTGCCAGACGTCGCCGCTCTCCTTCATGCCCCGGCTGACCGCCTCCTGGTGGGATCTTGAGAAGGGGGTGAAGACCATGCGGCCGGCGTAGGGGTGCCTCTGGCCGACCCGCATGCCGGTGCAGCGCTGGCAGATGTCCACGATCTCCGTCATGTTGTCGATGGTAAGCCCGGGATCGATCCCCTGGGTCAGAAGGTTCAGGGCCAGGGTCACCAGGTCGGCGCTGCCGGCCCGCTCGCCGGTGCCAAAGAGGGTCCCTTCCACCCTGCCGGCTCCTGCCAGGAGGGCAAGCTCCGCGGCGGCGGCGGCCATGCCCCGGTCATTGTGGGGCCGAACGCTGAGGACCACCCTTTCGGGGTCCAGGTGCCTGCGCATCCATTCCACCTGGTCTGCAAAGACATTGGGCATATGGAGCTCGGTCCCTCCGGGAAGTCCCAGGATCAGGGGCTCCGAAGGCGTGGGCTCAAAGGCCTCCAGGACGGCCCTGCTGATTTCCAGGGCTCTGGAAAGGTCCATGCCCGCAAAGCCGTTCAGGGAATATTCCAGGCGGATCCTGCCGGGAAAGGCGTCTGCAAGGGAGCGGACGATGGCCGCCGCCTGACCGGCCTCTTCCGGGGTCTCCTTCTCGGGCTCCATGCTGTAGAGCCGGAGGATGGCGCGTTTGCAGCCCGCAAGGGCTTCAAAGGTCGCCTCTATGTCCCGTCTGTTTCCGGTGGAGAGGACCTGCAGGGTCACATTTTCGGGCAGCAGGTCCTTTTCGATCAGATGGCGCAGAAAGGCATACTCTGCGTCCGTGGAGGCAGGAGACCCGATCTCGATCTCCTCAAAGCCCAGTCTGACCAGAAGGCGGAAAAGCTCCATCTTTTCGGGAAGACCGGCCTGGCCCAGGAGGGCCTGGTTCCTGTCCCGCAGATCCACACTGCACCAGACGGGGGCCTTCTCCAGGACCCGGCCCGGCCATTTTCTGTCTGCAAGGTCCACGACAGGACCCGGTCTGTACTTCTGATACTTTTTCAATGATCTTCCTCTTTTCTGATGTTTCCTCTTTGTATCGCACAGAAATCGTTTGTCCCGTTCTCCGCGGTCCAAACGATTTCTGCATTGCGGTTCGTTTTAGTCTGTGTTTTCCGCATCCGTATCATCCTCCTCAGGAGAAGGAACGATGCCGATCCGGATCTGGACCTTGCCGTCGAAGGACCGGTCTGCAAAGAAGGTGCCCTCCGGCAGGTAGGTGGTGAGGTTGATGGTCTTCTCCAGGCTCTGGCGCAGGCCGGCCACATTGAGCTCGGAGGCGGGGATCTCGATCCTGGAAAGATTCTTCAGGGTCTGGGCATTGCCCGCGATCCGGACCGCAGAGGGCGTCACCGTATTGGTGCCGCTCAGGGCAAAGCCTGCCCCGGGCTTGCCCATGGTGGAGATCTGGATCTCCACCTCCCTGACCGGCAGGATTTCCACTGTCAGGCGGACCGTATAGATATTCATGCTGATGTTGGAGCCTGTCACAGGCTCTCCCTCCGCATCCAGAAGGACGATGTCACTGTAGGTGGTGATATTGTCCTTTGCCCCGGTGACGTCCACCGTGGCCACGGCTCTGGTAATGGAGGAGACCTGGCTGGCCGGGCCCGTTACACGGACCTGGTTCTGCTCCAGGCGGATATTGCCCAGCTCATAATCCTCGGCCAGGCTGCCGGTGGTTTCGGCTTCCAGGGTCAGATTCCTGGAGGCGCTGTCCTCCACCAGAAGCTCCACATAGGAGCTGGAGGACCGGATCGAATCCACGCTGGCGGAATATTTGTTGACCGATACGGTGATGGGCACCAGCCCGTCCTCGGTCATGGAGGCCACGTCGGCCGTCGCGCTCACGTCCTCTTTTCCGATCATATCCACCACCGACCGGGAGCCGGAGAGGCTGACCATGGAAATTACGTCCGAATTGTCCACGACGCTGTAGAGCTTGTTGTCTTCCAGGATCAGGTCTGTGTGCAGGAGCTTGACCGGCACGTCATAGATCCTTGTCTCGATGACAGGGTCGTTGTAGTTGGTCACCAGAAGCCAGAGCATAAAGGCCATGCCGAGAGAAAAGAGCTTGAGCCCCATATTATTCAGGATTCTCGGTCTTGTCTTCATCTTTCTCAGTCTGTCCTTTCCTGAAAATACTGCTCAAGCGGAATAAAGGCACTGTTTCGTCTTCCGTCTTCTCTTCCTCCTCGAGCTTGTTCTGGAGCTCGACCAGCCACTTGCGCATGATCTCCTCATCCACGTTGCGGTAAAGCATGCCCTTGTAGGCGATGCTGATGGAACCGTTTTCCTCGGAAACGATCAGAGTCAGAGAATCCCCCTTCTCCGAAATGCCGACGCCGGCCCTGTGGCGGGTGCCCAGGGTCTTGTCCATGCGGCTGTCCGAAATGGGCAGGTAGCAGGTTGCGGATGCGATCCGGTTGCCCCGGATGATCACGGCCCCGTCGTGAAGAGGGGTGTTTTTCTCAAAAATATTCATAAGGAGCTGGGAGGAGACCGCGGCGTCGATGGTGATGCCGGTGCGTTCCTCCTCCTGGAGGGAGGTGGTCTGCTCGATGACGATGAGGGCGCCGGTCCTGACCCGGGCCATCATGGTGCAGGCGCGGATGATCTCATTGATGGTATTGTCCGAAAACCGCCCCTCCGGCGTTTTTCTCTCAATGCGAAACAAAGAACTGAGAAAGTTCTGCTGTCCCAGTTCTTCGATGGCTGCCCGCAGCTCCGGCTGCAGTACGATGACGACCGCGATGACGGCAAGGCCTGTCACGTTCTGGATGATCCAAAGAATCGTAGTCATGTTGAAGAAGGCGGCGATGACCACAAAGACTGCAATGACCGCAACGCCCCGGAGCAGGGTCCAGGCGCGGGTGCCCTTTGCCCAGTTCAGCATATGATATACCAGAAACGCAATGATCAGGATCTCGACAATGTCTGTCCACCGCAGGATCGGCATATGTAGTTGTGTCCAGAAATTGATGAGTACTGCAATGAAGTGCTGCATTATGCTATATAGTCCTAAATCCTACAAAACTATTTCTTTTTGCGGTCCGATCCCTTTCTCTGTGTCCAGGCGGCGGCGCGGTCTGAGAGATCCTTGACGGAATCCTTCAGGCTGGGCTTGTCCCCTGTGTTTTCTTTGGCCGCTCTGGGCTTGCCGGAACGGCTGATGGTCTTGACGGTTCTTCTGGCGGTGGGAAGCATGACCTTGGGAACAGCCTTGACATAGTAATAGTAGTCGTCATCCTCGAACTGTACGCTCTCGATCCGGGTATAGTCCACGTTAAAGGCAAAGAAGCGGACCACCATGGCGATGGCGAAGGAAATGATGACGCCCAGGAAGATGGTGCCGAAGGAGAAGTTGGTGTTGAAGCGGATATCTCCGATCAGCAGCAGGATGAGCTCGGAGACCGTGCCTACGATGATGGCGACGGCCCAGGCCTGGGTAATGGCCAGCCTGCGGATGAAGTACACAATGATTGCCGTGGCTGCCAGGGCAAACGCCATGATCCACATGGCCTTGTTGGTCAGGAAGGTGTCTGCCAGGTTCTGGAAGTTGATCATGGTGGTCACGCCCACTTCCTTGTTGGTCAGCGTTTCCTTGTTTTCAGCGATCATCTGGACGAAGTTGATCATGATGATGCCGATGGCCGCGGGGGCCGCAGCGCCGGGGCTGCAAAGAAGCCCGCCCAGGATGGGCACCGCATAGTGGATGTTGAGCTTGTAGGCGATGGGCATCATAAGCAGCAGGATCGTATCCCTGGGGGTGAATCTGAAATACAGAAGGAAGATCACCAGGACCAGGACGGCACCGAAGATGGTCACTTCATAGGATACCGTATAGAGATGGGCCAGCATGACTGCGGAGAGGACCGCCGGCGTAAAGGCCGCGGGGACCAGGGCGCAGACCAGGGACAGGATCACCATCAGCAGGGGATCCGTCAGCATCTCATAGTAGCCGATCTTACTGTTGAGCATGGTCAGAAGGATCATGGCGATCACGAATTTCCCGACCGGGATCAGGATATATTCATACTGATTGATGAAATCGGCCGCCTTTTCTCTGATCTCATAGAGGGCTGTCATATTGTTGTTAGATTTGTTCATGATTATTCTTCTTCCTCATAGCTGTCTTCCAGTGATTTGATCATCCTCCGGTACCTGCGGATCCGTTTGTGGGCGCTCATGCCCCGGAAGAGATAGACCAGGACCGTCAAAAGCAGGTAGGGGACCAGGAACCTGGTGTAGCGTCTTAAGAAATCGGCGATCACCACATTGAGCTGGCCGGAATAGACAATGGTCAAAATATCTTCGAAATGATACATCCAGTAGGCAGCCGTATAGAGAGCAAAGGCGATCGTGTAAGTCACAAAGGATCCGACAGCCTTGCTGATCAGATAATCGGGCAGGAAATATCCGTTGACCTTGAGATCCTCGACTCCTTCCTGCTCCTCATATATGGCCATGCGGGTCATGGTCCGGATTCGGTTGGTATTCAGCATTACGTCTCTTCTCCAATAGCCAGTGTTAAAAAGGTTACATTTTCAGCCCCCGCGGCAAGCAGAGCCTGGGCGCAGGCGTCCATGGTAGCGCCGGTTGTATAAATATCGTCAATGAGCATAATCGACTTTAATTTTACATCATTTCCATATACAAGGAAAGCCCTTTTCAAATTTTCTTGGCGCTCCCAGAAGTCCCGGGTCTTTAAAACCGCGGTGTCTCTGGTCCTGAAAAGGATGTCCTCCCGGCAGGGGATCCGGAGCCTTTTTGCCACCTCTCTGGCCAGAAGAGCCGCCTGGTTGTAGCCTCTTTTCCGCTCCCTTTCTCTGGAAAGCGGGACCGGCAGGATATAGTCGGGCTTTGGGAAGCGCCCTCTGCGGACCCTCTCCTTCAGGGCCCCTGTCATCTCCAGGCCGTACCAGGAGGCGTACTCCTGCCGCCCTCTGTACTTGTAGCGGTAGAGGGACCGGCTCATGCTCCGGTAGGAGAAGGCGGCGCAGCCCCTGACAAAGAGATGACGGTTGGTCTGGCAGCCGGAGCAGTAGGCCCTGTCCCAGGGCACAATGGTGCCGCACTGCAGGCAGGTGTTTCCCAGGGCCCTGACAGGGAGCCCCGCGCATTCCGGGCAGATCAGGGCCCCGAAGGGCCGGACCGGTCTGTCGCACATGGGGCAGCGCCTGGGATAAAGGAGGTCCAGGCCAAGGCGGCCCGCCTCTTTCAGGCCGGCCCTGGCCCTAGATGTCATTTTCTTTAAAGCATAACTCATGGATTCTATCTTCCAGTCCTGTATTTCTGGTATTTTCCCGGATGTTTTCGGTCATGGTCCTGACAGCCTCCCGGCTGCCCAGGATGACCACGCAGCTTTTGGCCCTGGTCACGGCCGTATAGAGGAGATTTCGGTTGAAAAGGCTCCTGGGCCCCGACAGAAGGGGCAGGATCACGGCCGGATACTCGGAGCCCTGGCTCTTATGCACGGTAACGGCGTAGGCCAGCTCCAGATCCTCCAGCTCTCCGAAGGGGTATTCCACCACCTTGTCCTCGTCAAAGCAGACCGTCAGGATTTCCTGCCTGGGGTCCACGGAGACAATCCTTCCAAAGTCCCCGTTGAAGACCCCGGTTCCCTTTTCGATGGGAATGCCGAAGTTCCCACGGATCTCCCATTCGATCTGGTAATTGTTCCGGGTCTGCATGACCTTGTCTCCCTCCCGGAAGACAGTCTCCTGGCGGACATATTCCTGCTTGTCCGGCGAAGGAGGGTTGAGCACGCTCTGCAGGACCTCGTTGAGGCGGATCACGCCCAGGTTCCCCTTGCGCATGGGGGTCAGGACCTGGATGTCCCCGCTCTGGCAGTGGACGTAGCCCGGCAGCATCTGGGACATAAGCTGGACGATATTCTTATAGATGAGAGGGAGGGAGTCCCTTTCCAGGAAAAAGAAGTCTTTGCTCTGATTGCCCAGGGAGGGCATCTCGCCCCGAAGGATCCGGTGGGCGTTCAGAACGATGTCACTTCTCGCCGCCTGGCGGAAGATCTTCTGGAGGATCACGGTCCGGAAGACTCCTGAGCGGATCAGGTCCTGGAGGATCCGGCCGGGCCCTACGCTGGGCAGCTGGTTGACGTCCCCCACCAGGATCAGTCTGGTCCCGGACCGGACTGCCTTCAGCAGGGAATGGAAAAGGAACATGTCCACCATGGACATCTCGTCCACGATGATGACGTCCGCCTCCAGGGGGTTGTCCTCATTCCGGCCAAAGTCTGTCAGCATGTCGCTCTGGGCGCCTTCCGACTCCTCCTCCCCGGCCCTGGCCCTGACCCCAAGCATGCGGTGGATGGTCATGGCCTCCCGGCCGGTGGCCTCGGTCATGCGCCTGGCCGCCCGGCCCGTGGGGGCGCAGAGGAAGACCTCCATGTCTTCTTCGTCGAAATAGCGGATGATGGTATTGATGGTGGTGGTCTTGCCGGTGCCGGGGCCGCCGGAAATGAGAAGGATGGCGTGGTCTGCCGCCAAAAGGACCGCCTCCCGCTGAAGGTCGTCCAGCTCGATCCCCTGATTCTCCTCGATGCGGGCCAGTCTTTCCCTGGGCCGCAGGTCTCCCGAGATGGGAAGGGGAGCGCTGTCCAGCTCCAGAAGTGCCCTGGCGATCTGCTGCTCCCTGCGGTAGGCCATCATGGAATAGACCTGGGCCCGGCCCTCCCGGACCTGGATCCGGAGCTTTCTTTCTACGGCCAGGTTGTCCAGCTGGACCCCGATCTGCTCCTCGGGAAGGGCCAGCAGCTCGGCGGTCCGCCGGATGAGGGCTTCCCTCTCGATCCAGGTGCTGCCCTCTCCCAGGATCTCGGACAGGATAAAGAGCATGCCGGACCGGATCCGGAAGTCGGAGTCCGCCCGGATCCCCACTCTGGCCGCGATCTTGTCGGCGGTGGCAAAGCCTATGCCCCGGATATCGTCCGCCAGTCTGTAGGGATTCTCCCGGATGACCTCGTAGAGCTTCATCCCGTAGGTCTTCCAGATCCGGAGGGCGCTGGCCCCGCTGATCCCGTACTCCTGGAGGAAGATCATGGCGTCCCGCAGGTCCCGCCGGCCCTCCACCTGGGCCGCGATCTCCCGGGCCTTTCTGGGCGAGATCCCCTTGATCTCGGCAAGGCGCTCCGGCTCCTCGTCCATGATCCGCATGGTATCCCTGCCGAACTTTGCCAGGATCCTGCGGGCCAGGGCCTCGCCGATCCCCTTGATGGCGCCGGAGGAAAGATAGCGGAGCATGGCCTGGGTGCTTTCGGGGGCCAGGGCCTTATAGGTCCGGACCCGGACCTGTTCTCCGTAGACGGGGTGTTCGGTCAGTTCCCCCTCCACCAGGCAGGTCTCCCCCTCGGAAAGGGAGGGGGGAAAGCCCGTACAGGTGATGGTCCCCCGGCCGTAGTCCAGCTCGAAGACCGTATAGGCGTTGTCGTCATTTCTGTATATGATATGTGATACGTATCCCTTGAATTCTTCCATTTTTGTTTATCGCCTGTCCTGGGTATCTGGTCTGTACTTACAGGAAGGAGGGGCTGCCGGGTCTTTCAGGCCCGGCGGCCCCTCCTGACTTGCTTCAGTATACAGCATTTGCGGCCTTTTGGCCCGCTCTCTCTGCCCCTCTGTGCGTTTTCTACATCCGAAACGCTTTATGCCTTTGTCTTTCCCTTGCGGGCAGCGTCCCGCTCCAGCATCTTGTGAATATAGTAGCCGGTATAGGAGGCATGGTTCCTGGCCACTTCCTCAGGGGTGCCGGCCGCGATCACGGTGCCGCCGCCGTCTCCCCCCTCGGGGCCCATGTCAATGATATAGTCTGCGGTCTTGATGACGTCCAGGTTGTGCTCGATCACCACCACGGTGTTGCCGCCTTCCACCAGCTTGTGGAGGATGCCCACCAGCTTGGCCACGTCGTCGAAATGCAGACCGGTGGTGGGCTCGTCCAGGATATAGATGGTCCGGCCTGTGCTCTTTCTGGAGAGCTCGGCCGCCAGCTTGATCCTCTGGGCTTCGCCTCCGGAGAGCTCGGTGGAGGGCTGGCCCAGCTTGACATAGCCCAGGCCCACGTCGTAGAGGGTCTGGATCTTTCTTGCGATGGAGGGCACGTTCCTGAAGAAGTCCACGGCCTCCTCCACGGTCATGTTCAGGACGTCGTAGATGCTCTTGCCCTTGTATTTGACCTCCAGGGTCTCCCGGTTGTAGCGCCTGCCGTGGCAGACCTCACAGGGGACATAGACGTCTGAGAGGAAGTGCATTTCGATCTTGATGATGCCGTCGCCCCGGCAGGATTCGCAGCGGCCGCCCTTGACGTTGAAGGAAAAGCGGCCCTTGCTGTAGCCTCTGGCCTTGGCGTCCGCCGTGGAAGCAAAGAGGTCCCGGATCATGTCGAAGACGCCGGTATAGGTGGCCGGATTGGACCGGGGGGTCCTGCCGATGGGAGACTGGTCGATGTCGATGACCTTGTCCAGCTGGTCCAGGCCTTCGATCCCGTCATGCTTTCCGGGAACGGTCAGGGCCCGGTTCAGGTCATGGTTGAGGCGCTTGTTGAGGATCTCGTTGACCAGGGAGCTCTTGCCGGATCCCGAGACCCCGGTGACCGCCGTCATGACACCCAGGGGGAAGGAAACGTCGATGTGCTTTAAGTTATTGACAGCCGCCCCCTTCACAGTCAGCCAGCCCTGGGGCTGCCTTCTGGTCTCGGGCACGGGAATGAACTTCTTGCCGGACAGGTACTGGCCCGTCACGGATTCAGGCACCTCCATGATCTCCCGGGCCGTGCCCTGGGCAACGACCTGGCCGCCCCGGGAGCCGGCCCCGGGACCGATGTCCACGATATAGTCGGCTGCCAGCATGGTGTCCTCGTCGTGCTCCACCACCAGGACCGTATTCCACAGATCCCGCAGGTTCTTGAGGGTCCTTAGCAGCTTGTCGTTGTCTCTCTGGTGGAGACCGATGGAGGGCTCGTCCAGGATATAGCAGACGCCCACCAGGCCCGACCCGATCTGGGTGGCCAGGCGGATCCGCTGGGCCTCGCCGCCGGACAAAGTGGCCGTGGCTCTGGCCAGGGTCAGATAGTCCAGGCCCACGTCGATCAGGAAGGTGACCCGGGACCGGATCTCCTTGAGGATCTGCCTGCCGATCAGCTCCTGGGTCTTTGTCAGTTCCAGAGTCTCCATGAATTCCTGAAGCTTTCCGATGGACAGGCAGGTCAGGTCATAGATATTCATGCCGCCCACGGTGACGGCCAGGGACTCCCTGCGCAGGCGCTTCCCCTTGCAGGTATTGCAGGGCGTGATCTGCATGAATTTCTCATATTCCTGCTTGGCGGATTCGGAGTAGGTCTCCTTATAGCGGTTCTGGACGTTTTTGATGAGGCCCTCGAAGGCGATGGGATAGACGCCCTCGCCCCGCTGTCCCTTGTAATGGACGTTGACCTTCCGGTCCGTGCCGTAGAGGATGAGGTTCTTAATGTCTTCCGGATAGTCCTGGAAGGGGGTGTCGAGGGAAAAACCGAAGTCCTCCGCCATGGCCTTGAGCAGCTGGTTGGAGAAGGACCCGTCCCGGTTGGCGGACTGCCAGCCCATGACGGCAATGGCTCCCTCGTTGATGGACAGACGGCCGTCGGGGATCAGGAGCCTGGGATCGAACTCCATGCGGTAGCCAAGGCCCACGCAGTCGGGGCAGGCGCCGAAGGGGTTGTTGAAGGAGAAGCTCCTGGGCTCGATCTCGGGAATGCTGGTGCCGCAGTTCGGGCAGGCGAAGTTCTGGCTGAACTGACGCATGCTGCCGCCTACCACGTCCACCTGGAGAAGGCCGTCGGCCAGGGCCAGGGCGTTCTCCACCGAATCCGTCAGTCTTCTTTCGATGCCGGGCCTGACGATCAGGCGGTCCACGACCACTTCAATGTTGTGCTTGAGGTTCTTGTCCAGCTTGATCTCCTCGGAGATATCATACTGGCTGCCGTCGATGCGCAGGCGGACATAGCCGGCCTTTCTGGCCCGGTCGATGACCTTGGTGTGTTCGCCCTTGCGGCCCCGGACAACGGGGGCCAGGATCTGGAACCTTGTCCCTTCCTCCAGGCTCATGATCTGGTCCACCATCTGGTCCACACTCTGGCGGGAGATCTCTCTGCCGCAGCCCGGGCAGTGGGGGATCCCGATCCTGGCGTAGAGGAGACGGAAGTAGTCATAGATTTCCGTCACGGTGCCCACAGTGGACCTGGGGTTGCGGTTGGTGGATTTCTGGTCGATGGAGATGGCGGGGGAGAGTCCGTCGATCTTCTCCACATCCGGCTTTTCCATCTGGCCCAGGAACTGTCTGGCGTAGGAGGACAGGGATTCCATGTAGCGGCGCTGTCCCTCGGCGTAGATGGTATCGAAGGCCAGGGAGGACTTGCCGCTGCCGGAAAGGCCTGTCATGACCACCAGCTCGTTCCGGGGGATGCGGAGGTCTATGTTCTTGAGGTTATGCTCGCTGGCGCCCTTGATCCGGATACAGTCCTCGGGATTGATCATCTTGCGGCGCAGCTCATCTGCCTTATGGGATTCCTTGGCCAGGCGCTCGTTCTCGCGCAGAGCCGGCCAGTAGTCGGGTTTCTTTATTTTAACTGCCATATATTTCCTTCTGTGATGTACTGAAAATGGTGTGTTGAAGCTGGGAGCGCTCAGAGGGAGGTTTGAACAATGGGACGCCCGGGGAGGCTGCCGGGCATGACTCCTGCACTTAGCTCCGGCGCGGGCGGCCGGAAGGGTCCTGCGGCCCTCGGCCCGCCCCGGTACTTCATGGTTCGGAGCGCCAGCGAACGAAGCATGTTAGTACCGCTGGCCCGGGCCATGGAGCGAAA
This sequence comes from uncultured Lachnospiraceae bacterium, assembly GCA_946541955.1. Taxonomy (GTDB): domain Bacteria; phylum Bacillota; class Clostridia; order Lachnospirales; family Lachnospiraceae; genus CAG-791. The sequence goes on from CAMNJZ010000006.1 coordinate 33,128, forward strand.
GCGTGCCGCTGACCCTCCGGATGGCTAAGCCGGACATGACTCCTGCACTTAGCACCGGCGCGGGCGGCCGGAAGGGTCCTGCGGCCCTCGGCCCGCCCCGGTACTTCATGGTTCGGAGCGCCAGCGAACGAAGCATGTTAGTACCGCTGGCCCGGGCCATGGAGCGAAAGCGTGCCGCTGACCCTCCGGATGGCTAAGCCGGACTTGACTCCTGCACTTAGCTCCGCGCGCGGGCGGCCGGGCCTGACAGCAGGTCCTGAATTCTACTTGCCGCCTTCGATGGCCAGGAGATGCTTCTTGAGGTCGATCATCTGGTCACGCAGCTCGGCGGCCGCTTCGAAGTTGAGGTCGGTGGCGGCCCGTTTCATCTTCTTCTCCACGTCTGCAATAAGGTTTCTGAGTTCGCCTGCATCCATGGACTCGGGATCCTTGGCGAAGCGGACCTCCTCCCTGGCGATCTCCTTTGAGATGGCGATGAGGTCCCTTACCTTCTTTTTGATGGTCTGGGGGGTGATGCCGTGTTCGTCGTTATAGGCCTGCTGGATGGCCCGTCTTCTTTTGGTCTCATCGATGGCCCGTTTCATGGAATCGGTCATGTTGTCGGCATACATGATGACGTGGCCTTCGGCGTTTCTGGCCGCCCGGCCGATGGTCTGGACCAGGGAGGTCTCGGACCGCAGGAACCCTTCCTTGTCGGCGTCCAGGATGACCACCAGGGCGATTTCGGGGATATCCAGGCCCTCCCGCAGGAGGTTGATGCCCACCAGGACGTCGAAGACGTCCAGGCGCATGTCCCGGATGATCTCGGACCGTTCCAGGGTGTCGATGTCCGAATGGAGATAGCGGACCCGGATGCCCGCTTCCTGCAGGTAGTCGGTCAGGTCCTCGGCCATCTTCTTGGTCAGGGTGGTGACCAGGACCTTGTTGCCGCCTGCCACAGTCTGCCGGATCTCCCCGATCAGGTCGTCGATCTGGCCCTCCACGGGGCGGACGTCGATCTCCGGATCCAGAAGGCCTGTGGGCCGGATGACCTGCTCGGCCCGGAGGAGCTCGTGCTCCTCCTCGTAGGCGGCAGGAGTGGCCGATACGAAGAGCATCTGGTCGATATGCTGCTCAAATTCCTCAAAGCTCAGGGGCCGGTTGTCCAGGGCCGAGGGCAGGCGGAAGCCATAATCCACCAGGGTGGTCTTGCGGGACCTGTCTCCGTGGTACATGGCGCCGATCTGGGGAATGGTCATGTGGGACTCGTCCACGATGATCAGATAGCCGCCCTCAAAGAAGTCCATGAGGGTCAGGGGCGGGGCGCCCGGCGGCATGAAGTTGAGGTGGCGGGAGTAGTTTTCGATTCCGGAGCAGAAGCCCGTCTCCCGCATCATTTCGATATCAAAGTTGGTCCGCTCGGAAATACGCTGGGCCTCCAGAAGCTTGTCCTCCCCCTTGAAGAAGCGGATCCGCTCCTGGAGCTCCTCCTCGATGTTGTCGCATGCTTTGTTGATCTTCTCCTGAGGAACAACGTAGTGGGAGGCCGGGTAGATCATGACGTGTTCCAGGGTGGCATGGAGGCGGCCCGTGAGCTGCTCCACCTGGCAGATCCTGTCGATCTCATCGCCGAACCACTCCACCCGGATCAGGTAATCTCCGCCCTGGGCCGGGCAGATCTCCAGGGTGTCGCCCCGGACCCGGAAGTTGGACCGGTCAAGCACTGCGTCATTCCGGGTATACTGGGTGGCGATCAGTTCCTTGATCACCTCGTCCCGGTCCTTGGCCATGCCGGGCCGGAGGGAGATGGACATGCCCTTGAATTCCTCGGGGCTGCCCAGGCCGTAGATGCAGGATACGGAGGCCACGACGATGACGTCTCTGCGCTCCGCCAGAGAAGCGGTGGCAGACAGGCGAAGCTTGTCGATCTCGTCGTTGATGGCCGAATCCTTGGCAATATAGGTGTCGCTGGAGGGGACATAGGCCTCCGGCTGATAGTAATCATAGTAGGAAACAAAGTATTCCACCGCGTTCTCCGGGAAGAATTCCTTCATTTCTCCGTAGAGCTGGCCGGCCAGGGTCTTGTTGTGGGAAATGATCAGGGTGGGCTTGTTCAGGGCCGCGATGATGTTGGCCATGGTGAAGGTCTTGCCGGATCCGGTCACTCCCAGCAGGGTCTCGAACTGGTTGCCCTCCTGAAAGCCTCTGACCAGGGCCTCGATGGCCTGGGGCTGGTCGCCCGTCGGTTTATATTCGGAATGCAGAACAAAATGATCCATACTCTCCTCCGCTTTGTCCAAGGCCCCCGGGGTGTGCCTTCGGGCAGGATCTGCGCGATGTCATTGCCTTCTTTTCTTTAGAACGTGTATTCGAACGAGGTCTATACAGTATATCACAGATATTTTAAAAGAGAAACATAAAAAGACGGGAATCCTCAAAGGATTCCCGCCTGAAAATCTGTCATTACTCAGGGTCTCTTGCTTCCGCAGTTGGGGCAGAACTTGCCGGTCAGGTCTGCTGTGCCGCAGACAGGGCAGGTCCAGGGGCCGTCGGCCGGTCTGGGGGTTCCGCACTCGCCGCAGAACTTGCCGGTCAGGCCTGTGGTGCCGCAGTTGGGGCAGGTCCATGCGCCGGCAGGCTGCATCTGCGGCGCTGCCTGCTGGGGTGCCTGCTGAGGAGCCTGCTGGGCTGCCTGCTGCTGGGCCGCTACATTAAAGAGGCCTGCTGCGTTCATGCCGCCGGCGTTCTGAGCCATGTTGAGGCCTGCAAAGCCCATCATGGCGCCGTTGGGATTCTTGGCTGCATCCTGCATAGCCTGGGCATAGGCCTGGGCGGTGGCGCCTGCTGCATACTGGGCATTGCCGTAAACAGCGGTCTTCTGCAGCTCCTTGATCATCTTCTCGTCTTCTTCGGGAGCCTTGACAGAGTTGACGCCGAAGGTAACGATCTCGATACCATAGGTCTTGCCCCAGCTCTCAGACAGAAGGTCGTTGAGGATCCTGCTCAGGTCATCTGCATGGCCGGGCAGAGCGGAGTAACGAATGCCCATCTCAGAGATCTGTGCGAAGGCAGGCTGCAGCTGTGTCAGCAGCTCGCTCTTGAGCTGGGAAGCGATCTGGTCCTTGGTGTAGACGCTGGATACGTTGCCGGAGATATTCTTATAGAAAAGGATGGGGTCTTTCATGCGGAAGGAATACTCACCGAAGCACTTGATGGTGATATCCACGTCCAGACCGATGTTCCTGTCGACAACGCGGAAGGGAACCGGTGATGCGGTGCCGTACTTGTTGCCGATGATGTCCTTGATGTTGAAGTAATAGATCCTCTGGTCCTTGGAAGGAATGCCGCCGTATTTGAAGCGCTCAAAGGTCTCCTTGATGCTGGCGCCCAGACCGCCGGAGAAGATGCTGGGGGAAGAAGAAGCATCATACTTGAAGGCACCGGGTTCTGCACAGACGTCGACAACGGCGCCCTGGTCCACGATGATGGCGCACTGGCCTTCATTGACAACGATGGTGGAGCCGCTGGTGATGATGTTGTCTGCACCTCCGCGGTTCAAGAGTCCGCTCTTGCCGGTGTGATGCTCACCCTTTTTGACCAGGATATCATTTCCCAGGTCATTGCAGTAGAAATACTCAAGCCACTGGTCTCCCAGGACTGAAGCGATGGACGCGCCTGCTGCCATTACAAATCCCATAATATACCTCCTGTATCATTACTTGCTTTTGCAGTTCGGTTCAAAGATACATATGCGGAAAAACCCACACATTTGATTATAGCATAGATTGAATTGTCAGACCATTGAAAAATAGCCGGCCTAATTCACAGACTTTGTTTTCCCTTTCCGCCATCCTTTACATCTGGTGCCGGACCACCGCATATTCGTCGCCGTTGCGGTAGTAGGGACAGTGCTGATGCCGGTCCTGGAGGAACCTGGCATATTCGTCCTCGTCCATGTCTATGTCGCAGAGATATTCCTCATAGTCTTCATCGTAGACATAAAAGGCGCAGCTGTCACAGTCGTTTCCCATGTTCACCTCGTCTAAAAACACTATAGCGCCGGGCGGGGCCTTTGTCCCGCCGCCTGCTGTTAATCCAAAAGCGCCGCATTCTGGTCCTGGGCCGGGGCCTCATAGGTCCCGTTCAGATAGTCCAGGGCGTCCCGAAGCTGGCTGTCAGTTTTATCCCTGGTATAAAGCTCCTCGTCCAGCTCGGTCAGGATGTCCGGGGTGATCCCCTTCTCGTTGATGTCCTGGCCGCCCCGGGTGAAGTACTTGCCGATGGTCAGCTTCATGCCGGACCCGTCCTGGAGGGAGTAAACGGTCTGGACCACCCCCTTGCCGAAGGTCTGGGTCCCCATAATGGTGCCGATGCCTGCGTCCTGGATGGCCCCGCTGAGGATCTCGGAGGCCGAAGCCGTATAGCCGTTGACCAGGACCACCAGAGGATAGTCAAAGTCCGCGCCCTTGCACTCATAGTCCAGGCGTCCCTTTTCCTTGCTCTCCATGTAGAAGACCAGGCCCTTGGGCAGGATCTGGTCCGCCACGCCCACAACGGCGTAGACAGTCCCGCCGGGATTGCCCCGCAGGTCCAGGATCATTCTTTCCATGCCGTCTGCCTTCAGCTCCTCCAGGGCCCTGGTGAACTGGTCCGCCGTGGTATTGGAGAACTGGCTGATCCCCAGAAGGCCTGTCTTTCCATCCTCCAGCATTTCCCAGGTCACGGTGGGCACATCCAGCTCCTGCCGGACCACGTCCACCTCCAGAAAATCGCCGTTCCGGAGCATCTTCAGATGGACGGAGCTTCCGGCCTCACCCCTTACCCGGGAGGCCACCTCTTCTGTCGACATGGAATAAACATCGACTCCGTCCACCTCGTAGAAGTAGTCGCCGTTCTGGAGGCCTGCCTTGCTGGCGGGGCTTTCGTTGAAGACTCCTGTGATCATGGGGGCCCCGTTCTCAGGGTCCATGCCTATGTAGGCGCCGATGCCGGAGAAGGATCCGGACATCTCACTGTTGAAGGCCGCATATTCCTCGGCGGTATAGTATTCGGAATAGGGATCCTCCAGAGACTCCAGAAGGCCCTTGTAGAGGCCTGTGGACCGCTCTTCCTCCGACACCTCCTCCGACTTGTAGTAATAGCTGTCGATATATTGTTCCAGAAGACGGATCTTTTCCTCCCGGGCCGCATCGGTATCTGTGGCTGCAGGGGCTGAGATTCCCTGGGCATTTGCCTCCTGGAGCTTTCCGGCCCGCAGGACGGTCCTGACATTCAGAGCCGTCAGCAGGAGGGCCACCAGGGCGGCCACGATCAGGCCTATGGTCAGCCCCCTGTAAAAGCCTTCCTTTTCCTCCGCCTTCCGGGGAGATTCCTTTTCTTCCAGATCGTAGTAATGATTTGAATCGCTCATTTTCCCTGCCTCATACCTTTAAATGCTTTCTTACCGTCAGAATGCTGCCCAGAAGGCCTATGCCCATGCCCAGTCCCAGAGAGACGGGGACCAGGGTCTGAAAGATGGTCTCCGCCGGCAGAAACCGCATCAGGGAGTAGACCAGGGTAAAGTGCTGACCGATATAGAGGATGGCCCTGTCATAGACAAGCCAGACGATCCCCAGAGGGATCGCCGCCCCCACAAGACCGATCAGAAGGCCCTCCACCACATAGGGTCCCCGGACAAAGAAGTCCGAAGCGCCGATGTATTTGAGGATCTCGATCTCCTCCTTGCGGGAAGCGATGCCCACCGTAATGGTCATGCTGATCAGGAAGGCGGAGACCGCCAGCAAAATGACGATGATGATGGTGGAGGACAGGGTCAGAAGGGATGCGACCCCAAAGAGGCCCTCCGCCGCCGCATCGGAATATTTGACGCTGCGGACAATGGTCTGGTTCTCGATATAGGCCACCAGGTCCTTCTGCTGTCCCACGTCCTCCATGTAGATCCGGAGGTTGGCGGAATCCTTGAGGGGATTGCTGTTAAAGCTTTCTCCCCCGTCTCCCAGGTAGGACTCGCTGAAGTCGGCCCAGGCGTCCTCGGCCGAAATGTATTCGACCCGGGCCACCTCGGTCCGTTTTTCCAGATTTCCCTTGAGGGCCAGGATTTCCTCCTCCTCGGTTCCTCCTTCAAAGAATACGATCACACTGACGTCGCCCTGGGCGGATCGGACCGTTTCCTGCAGGTCCATCAGGATGGTATAGAACATTCCGAAGAGGAAGAGACAGACCGATACCGTCAGGATCGAGGCCAGGGAGTACCATTTGTTTCTGAACAGGTGGCCGAAGCCGCCGCCAATTGCATTTCCCATACCCGTCACCTCTCTTTCAGGGACGGCAGTTTTTCGTCCCGGATGATCATGCCCCGTTTCATGGTGATCACTCTTTTGGCCATTTTTTCGACGATCTCACGGTTATGGGTCACGACGACCACGGTGGTGCCGGCCTGGTTGGCCGCTTCCAGAAGGTCCATGATCTCCCAGGCGCTGTCGGCGTCCAGGTTGCCGGTGGGTTCGTCCGCCAGAATGATCTCGGGATGGTTGACCAGGGCCCTGGCCAGGGCAGCTTTCTGCTGCTCACCGCCCGAGAGCTGGCCGGGCCTTGCGGTCTTTCTGTCCAGAAGGCCCACCTGATTGAGGACCTCCTCCACCCGGGGTCTGACCGTGGCCGCAGGGGCGCCCACGGCCCGCATGGCCAGGGCCACATTGTCATAGATGGTCCGGTCCCTCAGGAGACGGAAATCCTGAAAGACGATGCCCAGACGGCGGCGGAGCCTGCTGATCCTGCCGCGGCGGATCCTGGTCAGATCCTGGTCCAGGACCCTGACCGTGCCCTTGTCAGCAGAAAGCTCCCTGGTCAGGAGCCGGATCAGGGTGGTCTTGCCGCTGCCGGAGCTCCCTGTCACAAAGACAAATTCCCCGGCCTCAATGGAGAGAGAGATGCCTGAAAGGGCAGGCACCTGGTCTGCGGCGTCATATTTTTTTGTTACGTTCTCAAGAAAAATCACACTGCCGGAAGCGGCAGTGTGATTCGTGGTTTGGTTTCCCAGCATAATTCTGCCCTTGTTAAAAGTCGTACTGCTCCATATAGCGCATGTACTTGACGACCATCAGGGCGATCTTGAAAGTAATGGCATCTTCAAACACGCGAAGATCCAGTCCGGTGCTCTTCTGCAGCTTGTCAAGACGGTAGACCAGGGTGTTCCTGTGGATGAAGAGCTGTCTGGACGTCTCGGAGACATTCAGGCTGTTCTCAAAGAACTTGTTGATCGTGGTCAGGGTCTCCTGGTCGAATTCATCAGGGCTCTTCCCCTTGAAGATCTCGCGGATGAACATCTTACAGAGCGGGATGGGAAGCTGATAGATCAGCCGGCCGATGCCCAGCTCGTTATAAGCGATCACACTGCGGTCCTCGAAGAAGATCTTACTGACATCCAGGGCCATCTTGGCTTCCTTATAAGAGCGGCTTACTTCCTTGATCTCGGACACCACCGTACCATAGGCGATACGGACGTCCGTCAGGCCCATCCTGTGCAGGTAGGCCTCGACCCCGGCAGCCATTTTGTCGATATCCTTCTGTTTGCTGCCATCGGACAGATCCCGTACGATGACAACATTGTTTTCGTCCACTGCGGTCACAAAGTCGGAGGCGGCGGTGCCGACATACTCCTGGATCAGCTCCAGGACATTCTTCTCCTTGTCCTGGCCGGCCTCAATGATGAGGACGACCCTCTGGGTATCCGCAGCAATATGCAGCTTCTTGGCTCTTCCATAGATATCCACCAGAAGGAGATTGTCCAGGAGGAGATTCTTCATGAAGCTGTCCTTGTCATAACGTTCCTTGAAGGCCGCCATCAGGCCCTTGAGCTGGAACGCAGCCATTCTGCCGACCAGCAGGGTATTGTCGGTGTCTCCGTAGACCACGATTACATACTCCAGCTGCTGCTCGTCAAAGACCTTGAAGAACTGGAACGGACCTGCCGACTGAGAGTCCGCAGGAGACAGCGCAAAATCCGGAATAGCTCCGGAAGCATCCGCAAATACAGGGGCAGTTACAGCCACTTCTCTCCCGTCAGCGTCCATAATTCCAAATTCCAGATGAGAAATTTCTTTCAGTCCCTCAAGCGTGTTCTGTAGTACCTGGTTCGAAATCATACACTTCCACTCTTTCCTTAGTAACTATTACCCTATTCTCTATCTGCTGTCTGTGCAAATCCACAAGAAGCATTTTTCCCTTCTTACATTTTAATGCATATAGACAGAAAAATCCATAAAAACAGCGGATTTTTTTGGTCATAATTACAAAGAGCTTTGTTTAAGATTTCCTCAGGCTTCCTTTCCTCCTTCTCCCGTCAGGACAATGCGGTCTTCTTCGATCCGAATCCTTCCGGCCTTGTAGAGCCTGCCGATGGCCCGTTTGAATTCATTCTTGCTCATCTGCATCTGTTCGCGGATCTCCTCCGGCGAGGATTTGTCGCAGAGCATGAGGGTTCCTCCCTCCAGAGCCAGCTTTGCCAGGATCTTTTCTCCGTCCCGGTCCATCTGCAGATAGGTTTTCTCCCGGATGCTCAGATCCAGCTTGCCGTCAGGCTTGACCTGGGTCACTCTGGCGGAGATGGTCTCGCCGATCCGGATGTCATGGACCAGCTCCTTTTTGGGGATCAGGCCCGAATAGATGGAATCCACGGCCACGAAGGTCCCGAAATTCTTACTGGTCTCATAGACGACGCCGGTGACCTGGTCTCCGGCCCTGTAGGGTGAGTCTGTCCGCAGATAGGGATAGACATTCATGGTGGCGCAGAGTCTTTCGCTCTTGTCAATGTATACGGCCACCAGGACCTCCTGTCCCTCCCGGACCCTGGTCTTTGGCTGCTCCCTGAAGGGCAGGAGCAGGTCCTTGTCCAGGCCCCAGTCCAGAAAGGCTCCGATCTTGCCGACCGCCGCCACATTCAGCCATCCCACCTGGCCCAGGGTCAGTCTGGGGGTCTTGCTGGTGGCGATCAGTCTGTCGCCGGAATCCTTGTACAGAAAGACTTCCAGGCTGTCCCCCACCTTTGTGCCCTCGGGCACCTGGGAGCCGGGCAGCAGGACTCTCTCGTCATCGCCCTTCTTTTCTGCCAGGTATACGCCGAATTCGACCTTCTTATCTACCAGAAGCGTCTGTTTTTCTCCAAGTTTAAACATAGTGTCCTTTCATTTCCTTATTAAAGTCATACCGTCACTTCTGTCACGCAGAAGGCTTTTCCATCCCTGTCGCGCAGGGAGACCAGCCAGGTCCCCTGCCGGGTCTCATATACCAGAGGCTCCATGACGTCTCCCAGATGGGCCTGCTTCTGATAGGAGACCCGCAGACGGGAGATGGCAAGGCCCTCGGGCAGGGCGCTCAGCGCCAGTCTGACATACTGCACATTGTTGACATGGTGGTTGGTGTCCAGATGGTGCTCCTGGACCGTCACCGGACTTCCCTCCCTGAGGGAAAGGATCTCCTCCCCTTCGGGAAATTTGATCTTGCGGGGAGTATATTCCATTTCAAAGGGTTCGTAGAGGGTATATTTCTCGTAGAACTCGGGCAGGATCCGGGCCGGAATCATTTTCTTCATATTATAGAGGGACCAGACCGAGTTGGCATTGACCAGGCGCTCGCCCTCTGCGGTTTCCATCATGAAGTTTCGAAGGCCCATAAAGCCCTTGAGCTGGTAGGGGGAGGTGCCGATCACAACCCTTTCGCCCAGCCTGGGATAGCGTTTTACATCGATCTGCCAGAAGTTGACGATCCAGGCCAGGTCCAGCTGCCCCAGGCGGCTGATGCCGATCCCCAGGTCCTCGGACTGGAAGGTGGAACAGTCCTGAAAATAATCGATCAGGCCCTCCATGGTCAGATACTGGTCTTCGTTAATCTCGCTGTAACGGATTCTGCTGTCAAAGGTATACATCTTTCACCCCATATAACGACAATTTCAGTCAGTATCATATATTAGCATTCTTTCAAGACCTGTGTCCATACATCTTTGTTAACACTCTTCCTGTCCTCCTGTAGTCCCTCCTGTAAGTAGATTTTTTGGCGTATTTCTGTTTATGCGCGAATATTTTCTGTTATAATCACTTTATGCAGGAGTTATTCCTTTCACCGCCGGCTTTCCCCGCCAAAAAATGCAATTTCTTCGGTTTGCGGGTCCCGGCAAGGTATGTTAGTATCGGGGCTGTATACAAAAGTCCGACCGGCAGGCAACGATGCATGTACTTAGGTCCATGCTTTTTTTATGGCCGTGGGACTTTGGCGCTTCAGCGCGCCAGCTTTTTGCTGTGGAGGTATTTATGAACGCATTCATCGAAACTGTCACAAATGTCAACGGCGCTGTCAACAGCTTTGTCTGGGGCATCCCCATGCTGGTCCTTCTGATCGGTACCGGCATCCTGATGACCGTCCTGACAAGGTTCTTCCAGGTCTCCTACTTCCGGCACTGGATGACAAAGACCATCGGCGCTGTCTTTACCGATAAGCATGTCACGGCCCATACGGCTGCGGACGACCAGTCCATCAGCCAGTTCCAGTCTCTGTGCACCGCCCTGGCCGCCACCATCGGCACCGGCAATATCGCCGGCGTTTCCGCCGCCATCGTATCCGGCGGCCCCGGCTCCATCTTCTGGATGTGGATCGTGGCCTTCTTCGGCATGATGACCAACTATTCCGAAAATGTCCTGGGCATCTACTACCGCCGCAAGAATTCCAAGGATGAATGGTGCGGCGGCGCCATGTACTATCTGCGGGACGGCCTGGGCTCCAGGCCGGGCTTTGCCGGGATCGGCGCCCTTCTGGCCGTTCTCTTCTCCGCCTTCTGTGTCCTGGCCTCCTTCGGCATCGGCAACATGTCCCAGATCAATACCATTGCCGCAAACATGGATTCCGCCTTCGGCATTCCAAACATCGTCACCGGCATTGGCCTGATGATCCTGGCGGGCCTTGTCATCATCGGCGGCCTCAAGCGGATCGCCTCCGTGACCGAAATGATCGTGCCCTTCATGGCCATCGCCTACGTCATCGGCGCCCTGGTCATCGTATTTGCCCACATCGGGACCCTGCCCGCTGTTTTCGTCTCCATCTTCAAGGGGGCCTTCGGTCTCCAGGCCGTGGGCGGCGGCATCGTAGGCTACGGCGTCAAGATGGCCCTGACCTGGGGCATGAAGCGGGGCGTCTTCTCCAACGAAGCAGGCCTTGGCTCCTCCGTTATGGTCCATTCCGCCTCCAACATCAAGGAGCCCGTCAAGCAGGGCATGTGGGGCATCTTCGAAGTATTCGCAGATACCATGGTGGTCTGCACCCTGACCGCTCTGGCCATCCTGACCTCCGGCGTTGTCAACCTGGAGACCGGCGAGATGATCTCCACCTCCGCCTCCACCGCTCTGGTGGCCGAGGCCTTCTCCACCGTCTTCGGCTCCTTCGGCGCCAAGTTCATTGCCATTGCCGTCCTCCTCTTCGCCTTCTCCACCGTTCTGGGCTGGTCCCAGTACGGCATGCGGGGCTTTGAGTATCTCTTCGGCACAGCCGCCACCGTGGTCTACCGGATCATCTTCGTGCTCTTTATCGTTCTGGGCGCCACCATGAACCTGGCCCTGGCCTGGGATCTGTCCGATACCTTCAACGGCCTGATGGCCATCCCCAACCTGATCGGCGTCCTGGCGGGCGTCCCCATCGTGGTCATGCTGACAAAGAACTATGTCGAGCGTCAGATCCTGGGGCACAAGGATGTAAAGGCCATCTATTCCGCCTTCCCGGACATCCAGGAGATGCAGGAAAAGGCAGCCGCCGCCGATGCGGCCGGGGGCCTTGAAGAATAAGCACGTCAGATAATACGCCTGGTCCGCCAGGACATGAAAAAACCGAAAGGCTGCTCCTTTCGGTTTTTTCATGTCCTGGTATTCCGGCTTTCCCGGGCCTGCAGGCATCTTTCGGATGATGCTTTCGGAGGTTGCTCTGTCAAAGCAGGGAGAAAATTCTTTTTTCCTTCAGGGCCTCGTTGACAAGACGGCCCTGCTGCTCCCTGTCATAGCCGATGAAGAAAAGGGCTATGGTATCCGGTCCCACGTGGGAGCCGGTGCAGAAATCATAGGAGGTATTGATAAAATCCCGGACCCGGACCCTTTCTGTAATGCCCTTTACCACGTAGAGGGAATCCTCATAGGCGTCTGCATGAGCGATGCCGATGATCTGCTTTTCGCTTTCCACGATGTTTTCGCAGACCAGGTCGATCAGGGCGTTGAGGGCGGCCTTTCTGCCCCGCTTGAGGCCGCACTGGACGATAAAGCCGTCCTTACTGCCGCAGAGCAGGGGCTTGACCTTCAGAAGGTTGCCCACCATGGCCGTTCCCTTGTGAAGGCGGCCTGTATTGGCCAGGTATTTGAGATCGTCCACGGTAAAGATCCCGTTCATGCTGTGGGCCGTCTCCTGGAGGACGTCGGCGATCAGGGAGACCTCCAGGCCCTTTTCCCGAAACTCGCTGGCATAGATGGCCAGAATGCCCTGGGCCAGGGAGGCGTTCATGGAATCCACCAGGCAGATCTTCCTGTCCGGATAGTCCTCGCGCAGGTCTTCGGCAGCGATCCTGGCTGCATTGAAGGTCCCGCTGATGTTGGCGCTGAGGGAAATGTAAAGAAGGTCCTTTCCCTGGGCCAGAACAGGTTCAAAGTGCTCTCTGAATTCGCCGGAGTTGACCAGGGAGGTCTGCACTTTGGCCCCCGCCCGGATGGCGTCGTAGTAGGCCTTTCCCTTCGCTCTCTCCTCCTCCGGGCTGAGACCGCTTTCAAAGCCCGGCACTTCTTTGCCGTCCACCAGGTTCATGAAGGGAATCACGTTGATTTTATATTTTTCCACGTACACTGCAGGAATGTTGGCGGCTGAGTCTACAAATATTTCAAACATGGCCGTTTCCTTTCGGATCATCTGTCTTTTTTCTCCTCTCGGAGCACAGGCTTCCCCCTGGAAGCCAACTGTGTATCCCCCATCATAGCACTCCTGCCGAATTTCCTCAATCGGCAAAAGCATCAGAGGCCCTGATAAGAGATGCAGAGCATGGTCATGTCATCGGCCTGGGGGGCGCTGCCGGCAAAGGCTGCGACCTTCTCCTGCACCAGGCCTACCAGCTCCCGGGGAGAATGCCGGCCCGCTTCCGGCAGGATCCCAGTCAGTCTTTCCATGCCAAAGAGGACTTTTTCTTCATTTACCGCTTCGGTCACGCCGTCGGTATAGACAAAGATCCTGTCTCCCGGGGCCAGGTCCAGGCTGGCAGACCTGTATCTTGTCATCTCCATGGCCCCCAGGACAAAGCCGTGGGCCTCTTTTACGACCCGCAGCTGACCGTCTGCCCCAAGGAGCAGGGGATATTCATGGCCGGCATCCGAGAAGGTGAGTCTCCCTGTGGAGATTTCCAGGATCCCCAGCCAGGCCGTCACGAACATTTCCTCCGGATTCCGTGAACAGATCTGCCGGTTCACGGTCCTCAGGACCGCCGCAGGGTCTGCCGCCGGGCCGCTCTCCATGGCGGCATGGCGGATCATGGACATGGAGACCATCATAAAGAGGGAGGCCGGAACCCCCTTGCCGGAAACATCGGCAATGACAAGGCCCAGATGATCGTCGTCGATCAGGAAATAATCATAGAAGTCGCCGCCCACCTCTCTGGCAGGCCGCATGTCTGCATAAAGATCGAATTCCCTTCTTCCAGGGAAGGGGGGATCGTCCTTGGGCAGGGCGCTCAGCTGGATCCTGGCGGCCAGGGAAAGCTCCGCTTCGATCCTCTCCCGTTCCAGCTCCAGGGCCCTGCGGGCTCTGGAGGCCTGCAGGTAGTGGACGGCCAGGGCCATGACATAAAGAGCGGTCAGGGCTATGGGCAGATAAATGGGATGGGTCAGGATCCCGATTTTGCCAAGATCTACGGTCAGGACCAGGCCAAGTGCCAGGAGGGCTGCCAGAAGGCCTGCGCCGCCGGATACCCGGAGTCTTAAAAACAGAAACATGGCGCAGGCCCCGGCCAGAAAGAGCAGCACATACTGCAGGCTTTCCGGCGCTTCTTTTTTGAAGTTCTTCTCCAGAAGGCTCTGGATCACGTTGGCCTGGATCTCCACCCCGTACATCTGCGAGCCCTTGTCGATGGAGGTAAAGTAGGCGTCCTGAAGCCCCGGCGCGTAGGGACCGATCAGAACGATTTTGCCTGCGTAGTAGGCGGGCGGCACCTGGCCGCTGATCAGCATTGCAAGGGAGACCCCGTCATAAAAGTCTCCGGGGCCTGCGCTGTAGGGAATATAGAAGTGGTCCGCCCTGTCTGTGGGCGGGAGGACCAGGGCTTCTCCCCTGCTTTCCAGGTAGCGCCCCGCTGTCACGGCCGCCATGGAAGGGACCTTTTCTCCGTCCCCCCTGTCTGCATAGAGAAGGGCATGGCGCATGACGCCGTCCAGATCCGTCATGGCGTTGATATGGCCCTGGTCCGTCACGGCCTTCAGATCCGCAAAGGGCTCATAAAAATCCAGGACCGCTGCGGTCTGCAGATCCAGCACATGGCCGTTCTCCCAGACAATGCGCTCTCCGTACCGGGCCATGGAGGCCGTGACCACATTCCCCAGATCCTCAGCCGCCCTGACAAGACGCGCGTCCGCTTCGGGAGAGCTGGTCCCCGCATAGAGAATATCCACCGCGGTGACCGCAGGCTTCTGTTCCGGATCCGAGGCCAGTCTTTCCAGCGCCGCTGCGATCACCGTTCTGTCCCAGGTATTGTAGGGGCCCAGCATGTCCAGGGCTTCCTCGTCGATCCCGATAATGACGATGTCTCCGGAAGGGACCGTCCGCTTTTGAAAGAGATAGTCCTGGGCCCACTTGTCCACCCGGCCAAAGGGCCCAAGGCCGATCAGGATCGTGACGGCAAGGGACGCCGCCAGGGGATAGAGATATTTCCGTATGTCCGCTTTGAAATTCTTCACAGCCCTGCCTCCTTTTTATCCGTCCGGGGCAGCCGCATGGCGGGCCTTGGCCCGGGTCCTTCCTCTATGCCCCCTCCTCCGGGGCAGGCTCCTTTTCCTCTGTTTCTTCTTCCCCGGCCGGTTCTTCATCCGCCTCATCCGGCAGGGCTTCTGTCTCCCTGACAGGCTCTTCGGCTTCCTCATCCGGCAGGGCTTCTGTCTCTCTGACAGGCTCTTCGGCTTCCTCTCCCGGCAGGGCTTCTGTCTCCCTGACAGGCTCCCCGGCTTCCTCTCCCGGCAGGGCTTCCTCCTCCTGGCCCGCCGTAAACAGCTTCATGCCAAAGCCTTCTTCCAGCGGCTCCCCGGGCTCCGTGATGGTCATGACATTGTCGGTATAGGAAATGTCATAGTTGGATTCCCTGCCGCTCAGGAAGGTCAGCTCCGGCTCCACAGTATATACGCCGACTTCTGTATAGGACCCTTCCGTGAGCTTGATTCTGCACCCCGGCAGGCTGAACAGGGCTGTCACAGACGAGGGGACATCCCATTCATATCCGATGTCTTCGCTTTCGTTCTCGATCCATTCTCCCTGGCAGAGACAGCGGATGCCCTCCGCCAAGAAGGGGCCTCCGTAGTATTCCGCCTCAAAGCAGCCCAGAGAGAAGACAAGGGGCAGGGGATCCACCGTCAGAACGCCCAGTTCCTCCTTAACCGTATAGTTGGCCGCATTGGTATCGCCCCAGTCAAGGGTATAGGTATTGGCAGCGCTTCCTGCGTCCGTCCTTGTCCCTGCAGCCTGCAGGGTAATGGCGTCAGTTTCCATCAGGCCGTCTGCTTCCGCATCAGCCTGGGTCAGCGGGGTCCCATCAAAGACCTTTCTGGCAGAGCCGGTGCGGATGGTCAGGGGCGCCGGCGTAATGGTCAGGGCCGTATTGGTAAAGCGGAAGGAAACGCCGGCGGCTGTCGAAGCGATCCGGTCCGGCTCCAGGGTATATTCGCCTGCATCCTTCCTGCCAGAAAGATCCAGGCTGAGTCTTCCGTTTTTCAGCTGGAATTCCACATGGACGCCGACGGGCCTTTCGGATTCATCCAGAAGAAGGCTTTCCTCCTCCTTTACCGCCTCCGTTCCATCGGCATAGGCCGCTGTGATGCCCTCGGGTATATAGTATTCGCCGCTGTAAACTGCCTCGAAACCGCGCAGGTCGATGACCAGGTCTGTCTTTTTCAGCTCCACCGTGTCATGGATGTAGGAAATCTGGTAGTTGGATTCCTTTCCCTCCTGAAAAGTCAGCGCGGGCTCCAGGGTATGCTCTCCCTCGCCGGATACGGCGGGGATCTCCATGGTCACCTTTCCTCCCGGCAGGGTGAAGACCGCTTCCAGATAGGCCAGTTCAAACATGTCATAGTATTCTTCCTCCGAGTCTGCCGCAGCCCCCTCTGTATCTCCAAAGGAGACGGTCAGGTCTCCGGGGACCCAGGCCGTGTCGGAATCCACGATGTCCGGCGCCTGCAGATCAAAGAGGACCGGCAGGGGGGTGACCTCCAGGGTCCCGGGCAGGCTGGTCAGGCTGTAGTTGGACGCCTTAACAGCGCCCCAGTCGATGGTGAAGGAATTTTCAGCGCTCCCTGCGTCCGTAACAGAGCCTGTCGCCGTTACAAGGATCTCGTCATCTCCCTGCAGGCCTGTGATGGTCACCGCCCCTTCTGTCAGGGGACTTCCGTCATAAGACTTTTGGGCAGAGCCTGTTGCTATGGAAAGGTCCGCCGGCGTAACGGTCAGCGTTCCCAGCTCCTCTGTCAGGACATAGTTGCCCGGGTCCGTATCGCCCCAGTCAATCCTATAGGTATTCTCCGCACTGCCCGC
>CAMNJZ010000007.1 GCA_946541955.1 uncultured Lachnospiraceae bacterium
TGCTGGAAGTCTTAGAGAGGTAGCAGGGGAAGAGGGATTCGAACCCCCATGGACGGTTTTGGAGACCGGAATACTGCCATTGTATGATTCCCCTATTTTTGCGCGGTTTCTTCACCGACCATGCAAGTATAGCATAAAGATTTTGGGGATTCAATCTTATTTTTTTAATTTTGCATTTTTGTGACGGCTTTTTAGTTTTTGCACAAAAAATCTGAAATCTGAGCCCAAAATTGTACAGAGGACTTGACACTCTTGTCATAATTTTACTGTACTTTTCAAATCTTTATGCTATTATGTAAGCGTCTGACGGCTTTGGACCGCCAGGCCATGCAGCAGTCACTTACTTATGGGACAGTAATTTTGGGAAACAAATCTGACCGCAAGAAAAAACTGATACAGGATACAGCCAGAGCCGTGTTCATGGAACGGGGCTTTAAGGATGTGACCATGAAGGATATCGCCGAGGCCTGTCAGATCAGCCGGGGCGGTCTTTACCTGTATTATCCCAGTACCAAGGAGCTGCTGCGGGACGTGCTCCGCATGGAGTCGGCCGATTCGGACGATACCTTCCAGGCGGCCCTGAGCGACAACCTGACGCCTTCCCGGATCCTCCTTCTTTTCCTGCGGGAACAGAAGAAGGAGCTGATGCACCCGGAGCAGACCCTCAATCTTGCCCTCTATGAGTATGCCTTTACCGGCCAGGAGGAGGACAAGGCCTTTATCAAAAAGAGGTTCCAGCAGGCGGTGCAGATCATTGAGCATCTGATCAGGATGGGCAATGAAACCGGGGAATTCGACTGCCCCAATCCCCACGATGCGGCCACAGACATCATGCTGGTCATCGAAGGGATGAAGATCTCGGCCCATACCATGGGCATTTCAGAAAGAAAAGTAGACAGGGAGATCCGTTATCTGATTGGCGGTCTGCTTCCTGTTGAAGCAGAATAGTGCTGCGGGGGAAGAGCCCGAAGCACTTATTTCCATGTGTTAAATTAAACGTGTTTTATGAAAGCATGTTTTTCAGACATGTTTTATTTCAAAAAATTGTTCATTATGGACCAGCTCAAGAACAGGAGGATGCAGAGTTAAGAACATGAGCGCTGTAAAACGTATCTATGTGGAGAAGAAAAGGCCCTATGCTGTAGAAGCAAGTCATCTGAAGGAAGATATCCTGGACTTTCTGGGCGTTGCAGGGATCGAGGATGTCCGTATCCTGATCCGCTACGATGTCGAGAACATTTCAGAGGATGTTTTCGAGAAGGCATGCCGGACAGTCTTCTCCGAGCCCCCCGTAGACAATCTCTATCTGGAGACCATTGAGATCCCCGCCGGGGCCAGAGTCTTTTCCGTAGAGCCCCTGCCCGGTCAGTTCGATCAGAGGGCGGATTCCGCAGTCCAGTGTGTCCAGTTCCTGAACGAGAACGAAAAGCCCATCGTCAGGACGGCCAAGACCTATATCCTGACAGGCTCCATTTCCGACGAAGAGTTCGAAAGGATCAAGGGCAACTGCATCAACCCTGTAGACTCCCGTGAGACCGGCCTTGAAAAGCCCGAGACCCTGGAAGCCGTTTATCCCGAGGCTCCCGATGTAGCTGTCTTCGACGGCTTCATTTCCATGGACCAGGAGGCCCTGGCTGCCCTGTACAGGTCCCTTGGCCTTGCCATGACCTTTGAAGATTTCAAGTTCATCCAGACCTACTTTGCCGGGGAAGAGAAGAGAGATCCTTCCATGACCGAGATCCGGGTCCTGGATACCTACTGGTCCGATCACTGCCGTCATACCACCTTTGCTACAGAACTGAAGAACATTGAGTTCGAGGACGGATATTATACGACCCCCATCCAGACGACCTACCAGAGCTACCGCGACACCATGTCCGAGCTCTACAAGGACAGGGACGACAAGTTCGTCTGTCTGATGGATCTGGCCACCATGGGTATGCGCAAGCTCCGGGCCGACGGCAAGCTGACCGACATGGAAGAGTCCGATGAAAACAACGCCTGCTCCGTCGTCGTGCCCATCGAAGTGGACTACGGCAATGGCCCGGAAACCGAGGAGTGGCTGGTCTTCTTCAAGAACGAGACCCACAACCACCCTACTGAGATCGAACCCTTCGGCGGTGCCGCCACCTGTCTTGGCGGCGCGATCCGCGATCCCCTTTCCGGCAGAGGCTATGTCTACCAGGCCATGCGTGTGACCGGCGCCGCCGATCCCACTGTACCGGTGTCCGATACCTTAAAGGGCAAGCTTCCCCAGAAGAAGCTGGTCAACGACGCAGCCCAGGGCTATTCTTCCTACGGCAACCAGATCGGTCTGGCCACCGGCGAGGTCAAGGAGATCTATCATCCCGGCTATGTGGCCAAGCGTATGGAGATCGGCGCCGTTATGGGTGCGGCAGCCCGCAAGAACGTACAGCGTCTGAACTCCGATCCCGGAGATATCATTGTGCTCCTGGGCGGCCGGACCGGCCGTGACGGCATGGGCGGCGCCACCGGCTCCTCCAAGGCCCACACAGAGGAGTCTTTGACCACCTGCGGCGCAGAGGTCCAGAAGGGCAACGCTCCCACCGAGCGTAAGCTCCAGCGTCTCTTCCGCAGACCGGAGGTTTCCTATCTTATTAAGAAGTGCAACGACTTTGGTGCAGGCGGCGTATCCGTAGCCATCGGCGAGCTGGCCGACGGTCTGGATATCAATCTGGACCTGGTCCCCAAGAAATATGAAGGCCTGGACGGCACAGAGCTGGCCATTGCAGAATCCCAGGAGCGTATGGCTGTGGTCATCGATCCCAAGGATCTGGACCAGTTCATGCAGTATGCCGGCGAGGAAAACCTGGAGGCAACGGTGGTTGCCACAGTGACCGAGGAGCCCAGACTGGTCATGAAATGGCGCGGCAAGGCCATCGTGGACATTTCCCGTGCCTTCCTCAATACCAACGGCGCCCACCAGGAGACCGACGTTAAGGTCCTGGTGCCTTCCCAGGAAGACAACTACTTCCGTAAGACAGCCTCCCAGGGCGTTGCCAGGGAGCTGGAGAAGCTGGCCCAGGGCGTCAGCCAGGACGTGGTCTTTGAAAACGCTCTCCTGGCCAGTGTCAGCGATCTCAATTCCTGCTCTCAGAAGGGGCTGGTGGAGCGCTTCGACGCCAGCATCGGCGCGGCGACCGTGACCATGCCCTACGGCGGCAAGTATCAGCTGACCGAGACCCAGACCATGGTGGCAGGCCTCCCTGTTCTGGGCGGCAGGACCGATACCGTGACCATGATGAGCTATGGCTTTGATCCCTATCTGTCCTCCTGGAGCCCCTATCACGGAGCGGTCTACGCTGTGACAGATTCCATTGCCAAGATCGTGGCAGCCGGCGGCGACTACCGTGATCTTCACTTTACCTTCCAGGAATACTTCGGCAGGATGTCCGCCGAGCCTTCCCGCTGGAGCCAGCCCTTCTCGGCCCTGCTTGGCGCCTATGACGCACAGATCGGCTACGGCATCGCCTCCATCGGCGGCAAGGACTCCATGTCCGGTACCTTCAACGACATCGACGTACCGCCTACCCTGGTCTCCTTTGCAGTGGATACCGCCAAGGTCGGGAACGTTGTGACGCCGGAGCTCAAAAAGGCAGGAGACAGGCTCTACTGCATCCGCATTGAAAGAGATGAGTATGACATGCCCATCTACGAGGATGTCATGGCTGTTTACAGGGCTGTGACCGATCTGATGCGGGACAAGGCCATCTGCGCGGCCTATGCCGTGGATTCCTACGGCATCATGCCTGCAGCAGCCAAGATGGCCTTCGGCAACAAGCTGGGCATCGCCTTCAATGAAAAGCGCAGATTAAAGAGCTACTTCAAGAACGGCCTGGGCAATCTCCTGGTGGAAATGAGCCCCGAGGGCGAAGCCCTGCTGGAGGAGATGGAGCTGGATTATGTCCTGGTCGGCACCATTACCGAGGACCAGGAATTTACCTACGGCGGCGCCGCAGTCTCCATGGACCGGGTGATCGCAGCCTGGAAGAAGCCTCTGGAGAAGGTATTTCCTTCCATCGCCGTCAAGGACAAGACTCCTGTGGAGACCCCCATCTTCAAGGCGGACTCCATTGCCGTCTGCAGCCACAAGCTGGCCCAGCCCACGGTCTTTATCCCGGTCTTCCCGGGCACCAACTGCGAGTATGATTCCGCCAGAGCCTTCGAGGCTGCCGGTGCAAAGACCCTTACCAGAGTCTTTACCAACCTGACGGCAGAGGGCATCCGCGAATCCGTAGACGCCTTTGCAAAGGCCATCGATCAGTCCCAGATTATCATGTTCCCCGGCGGCTTCTCTGCCGGCGACGAACCCGACGGATCCGCCAAGTTCTTTGCAACGGCCTTCCGCAACGGTCCCATCGAGGAAGCGGTCATGAAGATGCTGAATGAGCGTGACGGTCTGATCCTGGGTATCTGCAACGGCTTCCAGGCCCTGATCAAGCTGGGTCTGGTCCCCAACGGCTCCTTCACAGGCCAGAACGAAGAATCCCCGACCCTGACCTACAATACCATCGGCAGGCATATCTCCAAGATGGCCTATACCAAGGTGGTCAGCAACAAGTCCCCCTGGCTGGCAGGGGCAGACCTGGGCGGCGTCTATGTCAATCCCGCTTCCCACGGCGAGGGACGTTTCGTAGCACCCAGGGCCTGGATCGACAGGCTCTTTGCAAACGGACAGGTCGCGACCCAGTACTGCGATCCGGACGGAAATATTTCCATGGATGAGGAATGGAACATCAACGGTTCCTTCTGCTCCATTGAAGGCATCACCTCTCCCGACGGCAGGATCTTCGGCAAGATGGTCCACTGCGAACGCCGCGGCCAGGGCGTGAATCTGAATATTGTCGGCGACCAGGATATGAAGCTGTTCGAATCCGGCGTCAGATATTTTAGCTGATACAAATCTCCCGATGAACAAGATCAATTACAGTAAGGAAACTGAAAAAATCATTGACGGGGTGCGCGCTGGCGGCAGGGCACCCCGCCTTCTTTTACACAGCTGCTGCGCCCCCTGCTCCAGCCACTGCATGGAGTATCTGCGGGAATATTTCGATCTGACGGTCTATTATTACAATCCCAATATCACGGAGGATGCGGAGTACCGTTATCGTCTGTCGGAGGAGAAGCGTCTGATCGCAGAATACAACCGCCAGGTGGAGGAAGGGGACTTTGCCGGCATGCATTCGGGGCCGGGGGCCAGGAAGATCCAGATTCTGGAAGCCCCCTACGATCCCGGGAACTGGGCCCTGGCAGTCCGGGGCCTGGAAGACTGCCCCGAAGGGGGCGACCGCTGCAGGGCCTGCTTTGAAATGCGGCTTCGCATGGCGGCCAGGGCTGCGGCAGAGGGGAAGTTCGACTATTTTACGACGACCCTGACCATCTCCCCCATGAAGAATGCGGCCCTTTTGAATGAGATCGGCATGGCCCTGTCCAGGGAATACGGCGTTTCCTGGCTGCCTTCGGATTTCAAGAAAAGGGACGGCTACAAGCGGTCGATCGAGCTCTCCAGGCAGTTCGGTCTCTACAGACAGGACTACTGCGGCTGCGGCTATTCCAAGGCGGAAAGGGAGAGGGCCGCAAAGGGCGCAGAGGGCAGCAAAGGCACCTAAGCGTCTTTGTATGTATCAGAAAATCAATAGAAAAGAGGACAGGCAAGTGCAGAAATTTTTAGACGTAATTTCAAAGGACATGATGCAGGCCTTCGAGGAGGCGGGGTACGATCCGTCTCTTGGCAGGGTCACAGTATCCAATCGTCCGGATCTGGCTGAATACCAGTGCAACGGCGCCATGGCCGGTGCCAAAAAATATCATAAGGCTCCCTTTATGATCGCGGACGAGGTGGCCGCGGTCCTGAGGGAAAAGAGCTCTGTTTTTTCCCAGGTGGAGGTGGTCAAGCCCGGCTTCCTGAACCTGAAGATCTCTGAGAGCTTTCTGAAGGACTACCTGCAGCAGATGAGCGGAGAGGACCGCTTTGGCATGGAGCAGCCAGAGAACCCCTCCACCATCGTTCTGGACTACGGCGGACCCAACGTTGCCAAGCCCCTTCATGTGGGACACCTTCGGAGCGCGGTCATCGGCGAAGCCATCAAGCGGATCTGCCGCTATCATGGTGAGAAGGTCATCGGCGACATTCACCTGGGCGACTGGGGCCTGCAGATGGGCCTTGTCATCACCGAGGTGAAAAAGAGAAACCCCGATCTTCCCTATTTTGATCCGGATTTCCAGGGAGACTATCCTGCCCAGGCTCCCTTCACCGTCAGCGAGCTGGAGGAGATCTATCCCTTTGCCTCCGCAAAGTCCAAGCAGGACCCTGCCTACTATGCAGAGGCCATGGAGGCCACCCACAGGCTCCAGTCCGGCGACCGGGGCATGCGGGCCCTCTGGGAGAAGATCATTGAAGTATCCGTCACGGATATGAAGAAGAACTACGAGAAGCTGGACGTATCCTTCGACCTCTGGTGGGGCGAATCCACCGTCAACGATGTCATCTCCCCCATGGTGGAAAAGATGAAGGCAGAGGGCTACGCCTATGAAAGCGACGGCGCCCTGGTGGTGGACGTGGCAGAGGAGACCGATTCCAAGGAGCTTCCTCCCTGCATGATCCTCAAATCCGACGGGGCCGCCCTCTATACCACCACGGACCTGGCCACCATCTGGGAGCGTGAGAAGCAGTTTTCTCCCGACCAGATCATTTATATTACGGACAAGCGGCAGGAGCTCCACTTTACCCAGGTCTTCCGCTGCGCCAGAAAGACCGGTCTGATCAGGCCCGAAACAGGCCTTCGTCATATCGGCTTTGGCACCATGAACGGGAAGGACGGCAAGCCCTTCAAGACCAGGGAGGGCGGCGTCATGCGCCTGCAGACCCTGATCGAGGATATCAACGCCGAGATGCTGGGCAAGATCAAGTCCAACGAGGAGATCCCGGAGGCCGAAGCGGTGGACACCGCCGCCAGAGTGGCCCTGGCCGCCCTCAAGTACGGCGATCTTTCCAACCAGGCTTCCAAGGACTATGTCTTCGACCTGGAGCGCTTTACCTCCTTTGAGGGAGATACCGGCCCCTACATCCTCTATACCATCGTCCGCATCAAGTCCATCCTGGCCAAGTACAGGGACCAGGGCGGGGAAGCGGTCAGCGTGAACGACCTGCTGGAAGCGGGGAGCCGCCTGGAAAAGAGCCTCATGTTCGACCTGGCAGGCTTTTCTGCCATGATGGACGGGGCTTATCAGGACCTGGCCCCTCACAGGATCTGCGCCTATATTTATCAGCTGTCCAATGATTTCAACAGCTTCTACCACGCCACCAGGATCCTGACCGAGGAGGATCCGGCCAGAAAGAAGAGCTGGATCGCCCTTCTTAAGCTGACGGAAGACATCCTTGTGACATGTATCCATGTCCTGGGATTTGATACCCCGGAGCGTATGTAAGAAACGGTCAACTTTACAGTCTCGTTCAAACGTGATATTGTAATTTTATTCACTGATTCATCCCCGGACCGGCTGTGGAGGGTAGATTCCTATGGGAACAGGCAGAATCATTATTTATAACGGTGACAGCGAAGATACCGTAGCGGCTGCCCTTGGCAAGGCCATCGCCCTGTCCAACCGGGGCGAAAAGGTCGGCGTGATCCAGTTCCTGCGGGACAAGAGCGTCCTGGACGCCCCCCTGACCAGAAGGCTGGAGCCGGAGATCAAGATGTTCCGCTTCGAGAAATCCATCAGGGACTTCGAGGGGCTCAGCCAGGAGGAGAAGGAGGACGAGATCGCCAACATCCGGAACGGTCTCAACTATGCCCGCAAGGTCCTGGCCACCGGCCAGTTCGACGCCCTTTTCCTGGACGAGGTCATGGAGCTGATCTCCCTGAAGGTCATTACGGCCGGGGAGCTGGAGCAGATCCTTTCTGCCCGGGGCTTTACGGACGTCTTTCTGACAGGCCACAGCGTCTGTGAGGAAGCCTTCACCTTCGTGGATGAGATCATAGAGCTGAAAAGCGTCCAGTTCAAAAACTACAGTTGATCATACAGATGCCAGAGATACAATGGAGGATAAAATGTCAGTATTCAAGGGCTCGGGAGTAGCGATCATCACTCCCTTCAACGAAGATCTTTCTATTAATTATGACGTCTTTGCGGACTTCATAGATTTCCAGATCGATAACGGCACCGACGCCATCATCGTCTGCGGAACCACAGGCGAATCGGCCACCCTGTCCGAGGCCGAGCATGTGGAAGCCTGCAAATGGTGCATCGAATATGTGAAGGGCCGGGTCCCTGTCATTGCAGGCACCGGTTCCAACTCCACCCAGACGGCCATCGAGCTGTCCACAGCCATCGGCGAAGCCGGTGCAGACGGACTCCTGGTGGTTTCCCCCTATTACAACAAGGCGACCCAGAAGGGTCTCTATGCCCACTACAAGGCCATCGCCGATGCGGTGAAGACCCCCATCATCATGTACAACGTTCCCAGCCGTACCGGCTGCAACATCCAGCCTGAGACAGCGGCCAGACTGGTCAAGGAGGTGCCGGGGATCGTGGGCATCAAGGAAGCCAGCGGAGATATCAGCCAGATCGTTAAGCTCATGGCTCTGACAGACGGCAACATCGAGCTCTATTCCGGCAATGACGATCAGGTCGTGCCCCTTCTTTCCATGGGCGGCCTGGGCGTGATCTCTGTGGTGGCCAACGTCGCTCCCAGAGCCATGCATGACATGTGCTATAAGTTCTTCGAAGGAGACGTGGCAGGCGCTGCCAAGCTCCAGAGAGATACCTTTGCCCTGTGCAAAAACCTCTTCACCGAGGTCAATCCCATCCCGGTCAAGAAGGCCGTCAGCTTCATGGGCGTACAGACAGGCCCTCTGCGCATGCCTCTGACAGAAATGGAGCCCGAGCATGCGGCGGCCCTGAAGAAGGCAATGGAAGACTTCGGAATTATCTAAAGAAGGATTAAAAGATGGTACGAGTACTTTTACATGGAAGCAACGGACGGATGGGACACATGGTGTCCGACATTGCAAAGAAGGATGAACGGATCGAGATCGTGGCAGGCGTGGACGCCTTCGGCACCCCCTGCGGCGGCTATCCCGTCTATGAGAGCCTGGAGCAGGTGCAGGAGGAGGCGGACGTAGTCATTGACTTTTCCACCGCCGCGGCCGTAGACGGCCTTCTGGACTACTGCGCAGAAAAGAATCTCCCCGTGGTCCTTTGCACCACCGGTCTGTCCGAGGCCCAGACGGCCCATATGCAGGAGACGGCAGGGAAGGTGGCGGTCCTTAAATCCGCCAACATGTCCCTGGGCGTCAACATGCTCATGGCCCTTTTAAAGCAGGCCGCGGCTCCTCTGGCCGCCGCCGGCTTTGACATCGAGATCGTGGAGAAGCACCACAGAATGAAGCTGGATGCCCCCAGCGGCACGGCTCTTGCCCTGGCGGACGCTGCCAACAGCGCCCTGAACGGGGAATATGACTATGTATACGACCGGTCTGAGAGGCGTATGCAGCGCCCCGTCAGGGAGATCGGTATTTCCGCAGTCCGCGGCGGCACCATCGTGGGCGACCACGACGTGATCTTTGCAGGCGAGGATGAGGTCATTACCTTCTCCCACAGAGCCTACAGCCGGGCCGTCTTTGCCAAGGGCGCTGCAGAGGCAGCCGCCTTCCTGGCAGGAAAGGCAGCGGGCATGTATTCCATGGGCGACGTCCTGGGACTGGACGCCTGAGGACAGTTTATGAGAATCAGACCCTGCATTGATATTCATAACGGAAGCGTCAAGCAGATCGTAGGCAGCACCTTGAAGGATCAGGGTGCTGCTGTGTCTGTAAACTTTGTGGCAGACAGAGACGCTTCCTATTTTGCTTCCCTCTACAAAGAGAAGGGGCTTGGGGGAGGCCATATCATCCTCCTCAACAGCCGGCAGGAAAAGGAGGCCTATGCGGCGGACGTAAGGCAGGCCAGAGGGGCCCTTGCGGCCTTCCCCGGCGGCATGCAGGTGGGCGGCGGCATCTCGCCCGAAACGGCAGAAGCCTGGCTCCTCTCCGGTGCCTCCCACGTGATCGTGACCTCCTACGTATTCCGGGAGGGACAGCTCCATATGGGGCGCCTGGACGAGATGGTGCGGGCAGCGGGAAAAGACCGCCTGGTCCTGGACCTGTCCTGCAGAAGGTGCCCTGACGGGACCTACCGGGTTGTCACAGACCGCTGGCAGAAGTTCACGGACTTTGTCATCAGTCCGGAGAATCTCTCTGCCCTGTCCTCCTCCTGCGCGGAGTTTCTGATCCATGCGGCGGATGTGGAAGGGAAGCGGGGCGGCGTGGAAGGCCCCCTGATCGGGCTCCTGGGAAGCTGGCAGAAGGAGAGCGGCTTTCCAGTCACCTACGCAGGCGGCGTCCATGATCTGGAAGACCTGAGAGCCATCCGAAAGGCCTCGGACGGGTATCTGGACGTTACCGTGGGGAGCGCTTTGGACCTCTTTGGAGGAAGCCTTTCCCTGGACCAGCTGACAGCGGCCTGCGATCCTGACTAAGGATAGAAATAAGACATTAAAAAAGCATCAGACGCCTGTGCAGCGCTGATGCTTTTTTTACCCTTTTTTGAAATTGTCGTTTGAAGCAGGCTCATCCCTGCAGTCTGCCAGTCTGGTCTTCGATCAGAGCTTGGTCACGTTGACTGCCTGCGGTCCCTTTTCGCCCTGAATGACATCATATTCCACTTCCTGGCCTTCATCGAGGGTCTTGAAGCCCTCCATGTTCAGTCCGCTGTAGTGCACGAATACATCGCCGCCCTGATCATCGGAAATGAAACCATAGCCCTTCTGGTTGTTGAACCATTTGACTTTGCCCTTGTTCATAGTTACTACCTCCATAATACATGTAATGCACATTTTTGTGTTGACAAAATGACAAACACAGCATGAGTAAAATAACATAAATTTGACAGAAAGTAAAGTATTTGCCCATGAAATCGTTCTCAAAATCCTGGAATTAGTTGTTTTCGAACATAACATATCCACTATCTCCGGAAGGGAAGTAACATATCGCTTGCGACACAGACTTTACAGTGTTAAACTATTATATAGTAAAGCGGTAAATTGAGACCGTCATACAGGGAGGGTATCCATGAACAAAAAAATCAGGACCGACGCAGTCAGGCATCTATTTGAGGCGATTCTTACATTGGAAACAGAGGAGGAATGCTTTTCCTTTTTTGAAGATCTCTGTACCGTCAATGAGCTGCTTTCCATTTCTCAGAGGTTCGAGGTGGCGACCATGCTCAGAAACCGCGATACCTATCTGAAGATCGCCGAAAAGACCGGAGCGTCCACTGCAACGATCAGCCGGGTCAACAGGTCCCTCAATTACGGGGACGACGGCTATGAGCTGGTCTTTGCCAGGATGAAATCCATGCAGGAGACGCTGGAAAAGGACCAGGAGGAAGACCAGTAAGGCACGCCTTCCGGGTCCCAATACGCTGCAGCCCATGGGAAGAACTGCGCAGGCAGTTCTTCCTTTTTTCTGCTTTTTTCTTTTTTCTGCCAGGTGCCTCTTATGTTTCTTCTGCTGCCTTTCTGCCCTGAGACCGGCCGCCATGGGGCCCCAAGCAGTCCCCGATCTGTCTGTACTAAAAAGCAGAAAAAAACTTGCAATGCACCGTCTGCGGTGTTAATATATCTTTCGTCAACGCACAAATGTCCGCAAGGTAAAGACAAATGACAGACAGCTCGAATGAATTTTACATAGTCCGGAAGAAGGCCGTGCCTGAGATCCTCCGGAAGGTGGTAGAAGTGAATAAGATCCTTGCTTCGGGCAGGGCCAGAACGGTCAATGAAGCGGTGGACCAGGTCGGGATCAGCAGGAGTTCCTACTATAAGTTCAAGGACGATATCGTGGAATTCCATGATTCTCTGGCAGGCACGACGGTCACGCTCTTTTGCGAGATCAATGATGAAACGGGTCTGCTCTCCGAGGTGCTCAAGGTGTTTGCAGACTGCAGGGCCAATATCCTGACCATTCATCAGAGTATCCCCCTCAACGGAGTCGCCGGCATTACGGTCTCCATCCAGATCTCCCAGTCTACAGACCGGGTGGAAGTGATCATTGAGAGGCTCTCTGAGATCGAGGGCGTGAAGAAGGTAAGAATAACAGGCCGCGCCTAGGCGCAGCCTGATGACAGAAAGGAAGTAAAACTATGATACAGATCGCAGTGCTCGGATTCGGTACCGTCGGCAGCGGCGTTGTAGAGCTGATCGACAAAAACCAGGACGTGATCCGGTCCAGATTTCCCGAAGGCATTCATGTGAAGTATATCCTTGATATCCGTGAATTCCCGGACAGTCCCTATGCGGACAGGATCGTACACGACATGAAGGTCATCCTGGAGGATCCCGAGATCGCCATCGTCTGCGAGACCATGGGCGGCAAGGAACCGGCCTACAGCTTCAGCAGGGCGGCCCTGGAGAAGGGCAAGAGCGTCTGTACCTCCAACAAGGAGCTGGTGGCGGCCTATGGCCCCGCTCTGATCCAGACGGCGGCAGACCACAACTGCTCCTATATGTTTGAAGCCAGCGTGGGCGGCGGCATCCCCGTGATCCGGCCCCTGCTTTCCGCCCTGACCCAGGAAAAGATCACATCCATTCTGGGCATCCTGAACGGCACCACCAACTATATCATGACCCGGATGGAAAACGAGGGCATGAGCTTTGAGGACGTGCTGAAGATCGCCCAGGAGAAGGGCTATGCGGAGCGCAATCCCGAAGCCGATGTGGAAGGCCACGACGCCTGCCGCAAGATCGCCATTTTGTCCTCCCTGGTCACCGGCAAAACGGTCCGCTATGAGGACATTCCCTGCGAGGGCATCAGCAAAATCACCACCGAGGATATGAAGTACGCCCGCGCCATGCATATGGCGGTCAGGCTCCTTGGCATGAGCAGGCAGACCGAGAACGGCGCCGTCTATGTCCGGACCGCTCCCTTCCTGGTCCCCGAGGAGCACCCCCTTCACAATGTATCCGGCGTTTTCAACGCGGTCTTCGTCCATGGCAACATGGTCGACAATCTGATGTTCTACGGCCGGGGCGCCGGAAAGCTGCCCACAGCCAGCGCCGTAACGGCAGACGTGCTGGAATGCGCAAGAAATATCGGAAGGCACGTACCGGTCAAGTGGAGCGATGAGGTCCTGCAGCTCTCCGATCCTAAGAGCGAGAGCAGGCAGTTCTTTGTCCGTGTCGACGCCGCCGAGAAGGACCTGGCCCTTTCCCTCTTTAAGGCAGCCCAGGAGGTCCGGGCCGAAGGCCTCGAGGGCGAGTTCGCCTTTGTTACCGAGGAACAGACAGAAGCGGAATTCGAAAGAAAGGCCGCCAGCCTTTCCACTCTTAAAAACAGGATCCGTCTGCTGGATCTTGAAAAATAATCAGTCATTACGAGGTTAGGAAATTTTGAAAAAGGTAGTTAAATTCGGCGGCAGCTCTCTGGCTGACGCCGTGCAGTTCAAAAAAGTAGGAGACATCATCAGAGCCGACGCATCCCGCGTCTACGTCGTTCCCTCAGCCCCCGGCAAGCGCTTTAAAAAGGACATCAAGGTCACAGACCTCCTTTACAGGATGTTCCACCAGGCCGAGGAGGGAAGCGACTTTTCCCAGACCCTGGACGAGATCAAGGGCAGATACAACGAAATCATTGCCGGTCTGGAGCTGGAGGACTTCTCTCTGGATGCGGAATTCGATCTGATCGAAAAGACCATGCAGGAAGCCCCCACCGCAGACTATGCGGCTTCCAGGGGCGAGTACCTGAACGGCAGGATCATGGCCAGATACCTGGGCTATGAGTTCATCGACGCAGCAGAGGTCATCTTCTTTGACGAGCAGGGGGCCCTCCTTGCGGAAAAGACCAAGCAGGTCATGCGCGAGCGCCTGGAGCATACCCCCAAGGCGGTCATTCCCGGCTTCTACGGCCAGGGCGCAGACGGCAGGGTCAAGACCTTCTCCCGGGGCGGATCCGATATCACAGGCTCCATCGTGGCAGGCGCCTGCAAGGCCGACGTCTATGAAAACTGGACCGACGTTTCCGGCTTTATGGTGGCCGATCCCCGCATCATCAACAATCCTGTCCGGATCGAGACCATTACCTACAGAGAGCTGAGGGAGCTGTCCTATATGGGTGCCTCCGTTCTCCACGAGGACGCCATCTTCCCGGTCCGGAGCGAGGGCATTCCCATCAACATCCGCAATACCAACGAGCCCGAGGCGGACGGCACCTGGATCGTGGAAAGCACCTGCCAGAAATCCGGCTATGTCATCACCGGCATCGCAGGCAAGAAGGGCTTCTGCACCGTTCTGATCAACAAGGCCATGATGAACTCCGAGGTGGGCTTTGGCCGCAAGGTCCTCCAGGCCTTCGAGGACAGCGGGATCTCCTTCGAGCACATGCCCTCCGGCATCGATACCATGACCATAGTGGTCCATGAGGATGAGTTCATCCACAAGGAGCAGCGGGTCGTTTCCGCCATCCACAGATATGCAAGTCCCGATTCCATCGAGATCGAATCCGATCTGGCCCTGATCGCCGTCGTGGGCAGGGGGATGAAATCCATGCGGGGCACAGCCGGCCGGATCTTCTCCGCCCTGGCCCACGCCCATGTCAACGTCCGTATGATCGACCAGGGGTCTTCCGAGCTCAACATCATCATCGGCGTGGAAAACCATGATTTCGAGGCTGCCGTCAAGGCCATCTACGATATGTTCGTCCTGACCCAGCTCTAAAAATCTTTTGGCATTTTTTACAAAAATAAGCCCCTTTTGCAGGGAAATTTCTGATGCAGGCGTCGAAAACGGCGCTTGCATTTGTTTTTGTTCTGAGATACTATATTAAAAATATTCAGACAACAGCCGGGCGGGTCCCCAAAAAAAGCGAAGGGCTTTTTGCCTGTCTGGAAAACATGTACTTTACCGGAGGATAGAACATTGGACACTGGTGTACTGGAAATTGTTGTAAATAAGAAGACTGACACGCTGCTGAAGATTATGAGGGTTCTCACGATCGTTCTTGCAGTGTGTTTTGTTATAGGCGGCTTTTTGATCGGCGCCATGATCGTGGGACTGATCCTGGGCGTGGCCTGCGGCATCGCCGCCTACTTTGTATGGCTGAACAACGTCGTGGATTATGAATATGTCTATGTGGAGAAGGAGCTGCGGATCGCCAAGATCCTGCAGAAGGAAAAGCGCAAGGAGCTGGTTTCCTATCCCCTGGACAAGATCGAGATCCTGGTACCCTCCAAATCCTGGCGTCTGGATCCCTATAAGGGACGCCAGATGGAGACGGCCGATTATTCCTCCGGCTATGAAGACAGGATGGAATATCAGTACACCCTGATTACGGACAACAAGAAGATCCTTCTGGAGCTGGAGGGAGAGGATGCAGACAGGCTTCTGACCACCATCCGTACCTTTGCGCCCCGCAGCGTCTACAGAGACTGATCAGGACAGGCAGCAGAAAATGCCAGGTTTTACAGGCCGGGCTTTTTTATACAGATATAGGTAAACGGCAAAACGCGGCAAACCGCAAAGAGGAAAAGGAGGAAAAATGGCAACGATTATTGGTGAGAGCTTTACATTTGACGATGTACTTCTGGTCCCCGCATATTCAACCGTAATTCCCAATGAGGTCGATCTGAGCACAGATCTGACCAGAAAGATTCATCTGAATATTCCCATGATGAGTGCCTGCATGGATACAGTCACGGAATACAGAATGGCCATCGCCATGGCCAGACAGGGCGGCATCGGCATGATCCACAAGAACATGTCCATCCAGGCCCAGGCGGAGGAAGTCGACAAGGTAAAACGTTCCGAGAACGGCGTTATCACCGATCCCTTCTCTCTGTCCCCTGAGGATCTTCTCCAGGATGCGGAGAACCTGATGCGGAAATTCCACATCTCCGGCGTCCCGATCACTGAGGGCAGAAAGCTGGTGGGTATCATCACCAACCGGGATCTGAAGTTCGAAACAGACTTCAGCAAGAAGATCAAGGACGTCATGACCAGCGAGAACCTGGTCACTGCTCCCGAAGGCATCGGCCTGGAGGAGGCCAAGCACATCCTGGCCGTTTCCAAGAAGGAAAAGCTTCCCATCGTGGACAGCAATTACAACCTGAAGGGTCTGATCACCATCAAGGACATTGAGAAGACCATCAAGTATCCCAACGCAGCCAAGGATTCCCAGGGAAGACTTCTGTGCGGCGCCGGCGTCGGCATCACAGCCAATGTTCTGGACCGTGTACAGGAGCTGATCAACGCCCACGTTGACATCATCGTCCTGGATTCCTCCCATGGCCATTCTGAAAACGTGCTTCGTTCCCTGCGCATGATCAAGGACAAGTATCCGGATCTGCAGGTCATCGCCGGCAACATCGCCACCGGCGAAGGGGCTAAGGCCCTCATTGAGGCAGGCGCAGACGCCGTCAAGGTCGGCATCGGCCCCGGCTCCATCTGCACCACCCGTGTCGTCACCGGCATCGGCGTACCCCAGATCTCTGCCATCATGGAAGCCTATGAGGTGGCTTACAAGTATGGTATTCCGGTCATTGCCGACGGCGGCATCAAGTACTCCGGCGATATGACCAAGGCTCTGGCCGCAGGCGCCAATGTCTGCATGATGGGCTCCCTGTTCGCAGGCTGTGAGGAAAGCCCCGGCGCCACCGAGCTCTACCAGGGCAGAAAGTACAAGGTCTACCGCGGCATGGGCTCCATCGCAGCCATGGAAAGCGGCAGCAAGGACAGATACTTCCAGGAGAACGCCAAGAAGCTGGTTCCGGAAGGCGTCGAAGGCCGCGTCGCCTACAAGGGCAGCGTGGAGGATACTGTCTTCCAGATGCTGGGCGGCATCCGGTCCGGTATGGGCCTGACAGGGTCTCATAACATCAAAGAGCTTCAGCAGAACGGCAAGTTCGTCAGGATCACCGCCGCTTCCCTGAAGGAATCCCACCCTCATGACATCCAGATCACCAAGGAAGCCCCTAACTACTCCGTAGGAGACTGATGCGGACTCCAAAAATATAAGAGTGACAACAGATGGGTTTGATGATAGAATGATTTGGACCATCTGAAGAAATCTGCCCGAAACAGCTTCAGGTCATCTGGGGCATTTCGGGCAGTTTTCAGATTATAAAAATAATGTCGGAAAAGACACCATAAGTGAGGAACTGATATGAGCGAGGAAATCAGAAGCGGCGCACCTGTGTCCGCAGAAGAAACAGCAAAGGAAAGCAGAAATTTCATTGAGAACGCCATCGACAAGGATCTGGCGGAGGGCGTATACGACACGGTGCATACCCGTTTTCCTCCCGAGCCCAACGGATATCTGCACATCGGCCACGCCAAGAGCATTCTGCTCAACTATGGTCTGGCAAAGCAGTACGGCGGCAAGTTCAATCTGCGTTTCGATGATACCAACCCCACCAAGGAAAAATCTGAGTTCGTCGAATCCATCAAGAAGGATGTCCAGTGGCTGGGCGCCGACTACGAAGACCGTCTTTTCTTTGCCTCCGACTACTTTGAGGAAATGTACGAGGTGGCCGTCAGGCTGATCAGGAAGGGCAAGGCCTATGTGTCCGCCTTAAAGGCAGAGCAGATGCGCGAATACCGGGGCACCCTGACCGAGCCCGGCATCAACGATCCCGACAGGGACAGAAGCATCGAGGAGAACCTGGATCTTTTTGAGCGCATGAGAAAGGGCGAATTCGCAGACGGCGAGCTGACCCTGCGCGCCAAGATCGACATGGCTTCCTCCAACATCAATATGCGGGATCCCATTCTCTACCGCGTGGCCCATATGACCCACCAGAATACCGGCGACAAGTGGTGCATCTATCCCATGTATGACTTCGCCCATCCCATCGAGGACGCCATCGAGGGCATTACCCACTCCATCTGCACCCTGGAATTCGAGGACCACAGACCCCTCTATGACTGGGTCGTAAGAGAGGCCGAGTATCCCCATCCGCCCAGACAGATCGAGTTTGCCAAGATGTATGTGACCAACCAGGTGACCGGCAAGCGCTATATCAAGAAGCTGGTGGAGGAAGGCATCGTGGACGGCTGGGATGATCCCCGTCTGGTCTCCATTTCCGGTCTCAGAAGGAGAGGCTTCACGCCGGAATCCATCCGCAAGTTCGTGGATCTGTGCGGCGTTTCCAAGGCCAACTCCTCTGTGGATTACGCCATGCTGGAGTACTGCATCCGGGACGATCTGAAGATCGGCTGCAAGCGTATGCTGGCCGTGCTCGATCCGGTCAAGGTCGTGATCGACAACTATCCCGAGAACCAGGTGGAATATCTGGACGCAGAAAACAACCTGGAAAACGAGGCCCTGGGCAGACGCAAGATCCCCTTCGGCAGAGAGCTCTATATTGAGCGCAGCGACTTCATGGAGAATCCTCCCAAGAAGTATTACAGACTCTTCCCCGGTAATGAGGTCCGCCTCATGTACGGCTATTTTGTAAAATGCGTCTCCTATGAGAAGGATGAGAACGGCAATGTGACCCTGATCCATGTGACCTATGATCCGGAGACCAGAAGCGGCAGCGGCTTCAGCGGCCGTAAGGTCAAGGGGACCATCCACTGGGTCTACGCCGGCGAAGCCGTGCCCGTTACCGTCCGTCTGTATGAGAACATCATTGATGAGGAAAAGGGCGTTTACAATGAAGACGGCTCTTTGAATCTCAATCCCCATTCTCTCCAGGTCTGCGACGCCCTGGCTGAGCCCGCCCTCAAGAATGCGGAGGTCTTCGAGCGCTTCCAGTTCGTCCGGAACGGATATTTCTGCGTGGACAGCAAGGATTCCAGACCCGGCGCCCCTGTCTTCAACAGGATCGTCGGACTCAAGAGCTCCTTCAAGCTTCCCAAGGCATAAAAAGTCAAAAGCAAAGACCGGCCCATGTGCAAAGCATGACGCCGGTCTTTTTTTAAAAAGCTTTTTTTAAAGGCCTTTTAGTTCCTTTTTTCCAGTGTATCAATAAAAGAGAGCAGGGTCTCCAGGTACTGTTCCTTAGAGGAACCGGATTTGAGAGCCCTCTGCATGATCCCGCTTTTGCTGTAGGCCAGCATCCGGCAAAGCCGGGCGGCGTCCTCTGCCAGAAGGCCCGCCGGGACGGCGGCCTGGTCATAGAGCTCCTGGTAAGCCTGGGCGACCTGGCCCCGGAGGGGCTTTAAAGCCTCCAGGACGGCCGGATCGCTCTCCAGCTCGGCCAGGGAGGCAAAGAGCAGCATGCAGGGGTAGGTCCTCAGGATCATGGCTTCCGCCTGGGCAAGGCGCCTCTGGAGTCTGTAGAAGTCCTTCTCCCGTCCTTTGAATTCATTTTTTAGGACCAGCAGGATATAACGGGTGCTGTAATCATAGAGAAAGGTATAGGTGCCCAGCTTGCTCCCGAAATAGTGGAAGAGCAGGCCCTTGCTGATGCCGGCCCTGCCTGTGATCTCGTCGGTGCTGGCATGGCTGTATCCGTTTTCCGCAAAGACGGAAAGCGCCCCGTTGATGATGCGGTCCTGTTTGCTTTTGGTCAGATCAAAAAAACGTTCATTCATAATTCATAACTATAACACTGTCAAAAATACAATTCAACTCGGGCGGATCAGACTTTCAGCAGACTATCAGGCTCTGGGGCAGGGAAAATTTAGCATGCTGTAAGGGACAGGTGGACTCTTTTTGGAAAATATAACTTTCAATTTCTGTCAAAGTAGAGTATTATTTTCTCTGAATAATCATTCGAATATTCGAGAACAGCCACTATAAAAACCAGGAGGATAGAATATGGGCAAATTAGCAAAGATCTTATTCGGTGCCACGGTCGCAGGAATCGCTGCAGCCACTGCTTACTATGTCATGGAGGAAAAAGCCAAGGGCGAAGCAGCGGAGCCGGATGCGGAAGGCATGGCAGCGGAAGAGAAAAAGGAGACCATTAAGGAAGCGGCCACCAGGACCTATACCACGATCGTTTCCAGCACCAGCGAGGCTGTAAGCAAGGCCAAAGATGTTCTGGCTGATTCTGCTGAAAAGGTAAAGGATATCCTCAAGGATGCGGAAGAGGAGATCTCCGAAGCAGTCGAAGGCGTGGAAGATAAGATCCAGGAAACTGTCGAAGCAGCCGATGCTGCCCAGGCAGACCAGAAGCTGGAGGAAGCCGTGAATACCGCTGCTGACAAGGCAGAGGAAGCTGCTGCAGAGGTAAAGGAAGCCGTCTGCGACGCAGCAGAGAGTGTCTGTGATGCAGCCGAGAAGGCAGATCCCGCCGCCAGGGTCGAGGAAGCGGTAGCCGCCGCTGCCGACAAGGCCGACGCTGTTGCCGAAGAAGTGAAAGAAGCTGTTTCCGAAGAATAAAATTAGTTCTTGACGAGTGGGAACTCCCTTTATATTATATATGGGAACTGAAATAGAAAATCTGAAATGGAACTGCTTCTATGTCTATTATATCAGCTGACACAACTGTATAGACCGATTTACCAGGCACGCCAGGGGAATTATTCCCTGTGCGTGCCTTATCTATGGAATCGGAAAGGAAGCACTTGCCGGATTCAGAAAAAATGGTTCTAGTATGAGGAGGTAGCTAAATGAACAAAGAAAAAATCCAGATCGGTGAGCAGGGCATATACAATGCTTCTGAGCTCGGCGCAGGCAGAGTCCTGGTCCTGGGCTTCCAGCATATGTTCGCCATGTTCGGATCCACAGTCCTGGTCCCTGTTCTGACCGGGCTGAGCGTTGCCAACACTCTGCTGTTCGCAGGTCTCGGCACCCTTCTGTTCCATCTGATCACCAAGAAGAAGGTTCCTGCTTTCCTGGGTTCTTCCTTCGCTTTCCTGGCAGGATATTTTGCCATCGCACCCAACGGTGAAAAGGAGCTTCTGCCCTATGCCTGCTTCGGCGTGGCCATTGCCGGCCTTGTCTATCTGCTTCTGGCTGCTGCCTTTAAGGTCTTCGGCGCCAGAAAGGTCATGAAGTTCTTCCCCCCTGTTGTGACAGGCCCCATCATCATTGCCATCGGTCTGAACCTGTCCGCAACAGCCATCTCCAGCTGCCAGTCCAACTGGCCTGTAGCCCTGGTGGCCATCGCCATCGTCATCATCTGCAACATCTGGGGCAAGGGCATGATCAAGATCGTTCCCATCCTGCTGGGCGTGGTAGGCTCCTACCTCTTTGCAGCCGTGACCGGCGCCATCGACTTTTCAGCCGTTGGCCAGGCCCCCATTTTCGGCCTGCCCATCGAGTATGACCGCACCGTATTCTCCATCTTCACAGGCGGAAATACCAATACCGGCCTTCTGATCACTGCCGTGATGACCATCGTTCCCATTTCCCTGGCTACCATGATGGAGCACGTTGGCGATATCTCCGCCATCTCCTCCACCGTAGACAGGAACTTCATCAAGGATCCCGGCCTGCACCGCACCCTGACCGGCGACGGTCTTGCCACCACCCTGGCTTCCCTGTTCGGCGCACCCGCCAACACCACCTATGGTGAGAACACCGGCGTTCTGACCCTGACCAAGGTCTATGACCCCATGGTCATCCGTCTGGCAGCGGTCCTGGCCATCCTGTTCTCCTTCTTCCCCAAGTTTGCAGCCATCATCGAGGTCATGCCCTCCGCAACGGTCGGCGGCATCTCCCTGATCCTCTACGGTATGATCTCCGCAGTCGGTGTCAGAAACGTAGTCGAGACCAAGGTCGATTTCTCCAAGAGCCGCAACGTTCTGATCGCAGCCCTGATCCTGGTCCTGTCCATCGGTATCAACTACAACGGTGCCATCGCCTTCAACGTAGGCTCCATCAACATCAGCCTGTCCGGCCTGGCAGTCGGCTCCCTGGTAGGTATCCTGATGAACGCCATTCTGCCCGGCAAGGACTTTGAGTTCGACGAAGAAGAGCCCAGCAAGACAGGCGTCAACTTCGAAATGATCAACGGCGAGACCCTGGCGGAACAGATGCAGAAGATGAAAAAGTGATTAGCCGCCCCTGGCGGAAGCAAGGTCCCCTTTCCCGGATCCGGGAGAGGGGACCTTTTCCATTTCCGGCGAGGGATGCTATACTTAGGAAGGCAAGGCGTAAGCCTTCAGTTTTTTTAAGGATGGAGACAAGGCATGGGTTACAGATTTGTATTCGGCCCTTCCGGTTCCGGAAAGAGCACGGCCATTCATAAAGAGATCCTCCAGGAGAGCCAAAGGACCATGCAGGACCTTCGGGGGAAGGAACGCTACATTGTTCTGGTCCCCGAGCAGTACAGCATGCGGACCCAGATGGAGCTGGTCACGGAAAGTCCGGACCGGGGGATCATGGACATTGATATCCTCAGCTTTGGCCGCCTGTCCTATCGGATCTTTGAGGAGACCGGGACCAGCCAGGGCAGGGTCCTGGGCGAGATCGGCAAGAGCCTTCTGATCAAGCGGGCCGCCTCCCGCTGCAAAAAGGACCTTCGGGTCCTGGGCAGGAACATAGGCCGCCTTGGCATGATCTCGGAGGTCAAGTCGGTCCTGTCCGAATTCATGCAGTACGGGATCGGCGAGGCGGAAATAGAGGATCTCATCGCATTTGCTTCCTCCAAGGGCCAGAAGGCCCTGCAGCTGCGGCTGGAGGATCTGCGGACCCTCTATCAGGGCTTCCAGGCGGAAAAAAAGAACGTCTTCTATACGGCGGAGGAGTCCATGGAGCTGCTGGCCATCGTCATTCCACAGGCCCAGTCTTTGAAAAACTGCACCCTGGTCTTTGACGGCTTTACCGGCTTTACTCCCATCCAGTATCAGGTCATCGAAGCTTTGATGAAGCAGGCAAAGGACCTGGTCTTTGTGCTGACCATCGGCCAGGACGGCGGCCCCCATCCCTCCCAGCTGGCTCTCGGCGGCCCTGCCTTCTCGGATCAGGACCTCTTTTATCTGTCCCGCAGGACCATCATGGAGATCACAAGGCGGGCTGCAGCGGCAGGGGTTCCCAGGGGAGAGGACCTCTATCTGTCCGGGGATACCGGCCGTTTTGCGGATAACCCTGTCCTTGCCCATCTGGAAAGGACCCTTTCCAGGCATCCCAGAAGGGCCTATGCAGGAGAAAGCCAGGGGAAGATCCGCCTGATCGAGGCGGCCTCTCCCGAGGAGGAGGTCCGCCAGGCCTGTATCATGATCCGGAAGATGATCCGGTCCCATGGCTATGCCTACCGGGACATCGCCATCATCTGCGGCGACCTGGAGACCTACGGGAGTCTGATCAGCCGGACGGCCCAGACCTATGACATTCCTGTCTATGTGGACCAGACCAGGCGGGTCATCCACAATCCCCTGACCGAAGCGGTCCGGTCCCTTCTTCAGATCGGGATCCAGGGCTTTGATTATGAGCCTGTCTTCCGCTATCTTCGCAGCGGGATCTCGGGCCTGACCCGGGAGGAGACGGATATCCTGGAAAACTACTGCCTGGAGCACGGCATCCGGGGCCGCAGGAAATGGCGTATGCCCTTTGATGCGGAAACAGAGCCCCTGCGCCTTCGCTTTCTGGAGGAGATCGCGCCCATGGACCTGATCCCTGCAGGAGAAGAGGAGGAGAAGAAAGCGGGCCATGTCCTTACAGTGGGAGAGCGGACCGAGCGCCTCTACGCCTTCCTGGTGGGGATCGGGGCCCAGGCTGCCATGGAGGCCATGGCGGCATCCTTTGAAGAGGCCGGGGACGTTGTCAGGCAGAAGGAATACAGCCAGATCTACGGGAGCCTCATCGAGCTCCTGGACCAGCTCCATGCCCTTTTGGGGAAGGAGCCCATTTCCGCCCCCGATTACCTGGAGCTTCTGGAAGCCGGGATCGACGAGATCCGCCTGGGGACCCTGCCCCAGAGGGTGGACCGGGTCCTTTGCGGCGACATGGAAAGGACAAGGCCCGGGAGCATCCGCATGCTCCTCTTCCTTGGCGTCAACGACGGCAATATCCCCCGGTCTGCCTCCAGAGGGGGCATCCTTTCAGATCTGGACCGGGAGCTTCTGACCGGTCAGGAACACGCCCTGGCTCCGGCTCCCAGAGAGCAGATCAATATACAGAGATTTTATTTATACCTGAATCTGACAAAGCCCGCCGATATGCTGGCCCTGTCCTGGTCCCGGATCTCCCGGGACGGCAGGTCCCTGCGGCCCTCCTATCTGATCGGGGAGATCCGGAGCCTTTTCCCGGACCTTTGTCTGGAGGATCCCGAAAGGGAGCCGGCCTTGGACCAGCTGACGGGCCAGGGCGACGGCCTGACCCTTCTGGCCGAGATGCTCCGCCTCTACGCAGAGGGGAGCCTGGAGGAAAAGGACCGGGAGGATTTCCTGGATCTCTACCGGATCTTCCATGCCCTCC
Source organism: uncultured Lachnospiraceae bacterium (assembly GCA_946541955.1). Taxonomy (GTDB): domain Bacteria; phylum Bacillota; class Clostridia; order Lachnospirales; family Lachnospiraceae; genus CAG-791. The sequence goes on from CAMNJZ010000007.1 coordinate 24,363, forward strand.
CCCAGACAGGAGAGCGGCTCTCGGCCCTGAAGGCCTCGGCCTTCCGGCGCTATGATCCCCTTCAGCTGACCAGGGAGACGGCCAGGGCCCTTTATTCCGATACCATCCGGGGCAGCATCAGCCGGCTGGAGAAGAGCGCCCAGTGCTACATGTACCAGTTCCTCCGCTACGGCCTCCGCCTGGAAAAGCGCAGGGAATATACCTATGAACCGGCCGATTCGGGGACCATTCTCCACGGCTCCCTCAATCTTTTCAGCCAGAAGCTGAAAAAGGCCGGGCTTTCCTGGACGGACTTTGACAAAGAGGAGGGCCAGGCCCTGGCTTCCCAGGCCCTGGCGGAGACGGCGGCGGCCTACCATGACCAGCTGCTCTATTCCTCCGAGCGGTCCATGGCGGAGCTTGCAAGGCTCTGGAAGATTCTGGACAAAACGGTGGAGACCCTTCAGTTCCAGCTCAGGCAGGGGAATTTTACCCCCTGGGATTATGAAAAGGCCTTCGGCATGGGCGGGGATTCCGAGCCCATCCGCTTTGCCCTGGAGGGCGGCAGGTCCCTGGAAATGGTGGGTGTCATAGACCGGGTGGACCTTTGCCGGGAGGGGGACAGGATCTATGTCAAGATCCTGGACTATAAATCCGGCAGAAAGGACCTGGACCCCGAGCAGATCCAGAAGGGCTACCAGCTCCAGCTCCTGGTCTATATGAATGCAGTCCTGGACCAGCTGCGCAGGGAAAGCCCGGACAGGGAGGTCCTGCCCTCGGCCATGCTCTACTACAGGCTGGACAATCCCATGACAGAGGGGAACTTTACCAGAGAGGATTTCGAAGGCGAAGCCCCGGAGGACCTGCACGACAAGGAAGCAAAGGAGATCCGCAAAAAGCTCCGGCCCACCGGCATGCTCCTCTACGACGAGGACAGCCTCCGAAACCTGGACAGAGAGCTTTCGGGGAGCTCGGAGGTGATTCCCATCCGGCTTACCAAAAACGGACCCGACGCCTACTCCAAGACCTACACGGAGGAGGAATTCGGGGAGCTGACAGACAGGGTCACCAAGACCCTCTGCTCCATTGCGGAGAACATTTTAGACGGAAATACGGCGGCCTCCCCGGCCCGCCTGGATGCAAAGCGGACCGCCTGCGACTACTGTGAATTCAAGAATGTATGCGGCTTCGATACCCGGATCCCGGGCTACGCCTTCAGGAGCTGAGGGAAGCGATAATCAGGAGATTTCAGATGGCAATCAATTTTACGGACAGGCAAAGGGAAGTCCTGGACGCCAGAAACCACAATGTACTTGTATCGGCAGCGGCAGGCAGCGGCAAGACCGCCGTCCTGGTGGAACGGATCGTGCGGATGATCAGCGAAGGGGACAGGCCCCTGGACATCGACCGTCTCCTGGTGGTGACCTTTACCAGGGCGGCGGCGGCCCAGATGCGGGAGCGGATCGGAAAGGCCATTTCCGACAGGCTGGCCCTGGATCCCTCCAACGCCCATCTGCAGAGGCAGGAGCTGCTCCTCCACAACGCCCAGATCACCACCATTGACAGCTTCTGTACCTTCCTTCTGCGCAACAATTTCTCGGAGATCGATCTGGATCCGGGCTTTCGGCAGATGGATGAAACGGAGCGGGCCCTGCTGCAGGGCGAGGTCCTGCAGGCCTATCTGGAGAAAAAGTACGGGGAAAAGGATCCGGCCTTTCTGGCCTGCGCCGACTATTTCTGTCCCCGGGGCTCTGACAAGGGCCTGGAGGACCTGATCCTGAACCTTTACAACCGGTCCACGGCCCATCCCCAGCCGGAGAGATGGCTGCGGGAGAGGGGAGAGGACTATGTGATGGAGGATACCGCCTCCCTCTTTGGCCAGATCTGGATGCAGGCCGGGATCCTGCAGACCCTGCAGCGGCTGGGGGAATCCAGAAGGCACTACGACGCCATGGTCTCACTCTGCCTTGCTCCCGGCGGTCCCTATCCCTATGCGGACTTCCTGGAGCTGGAAAGAGACCAGATCTTTGACCCCATGCAAAAGGGCAGGGCCGGGGCCCTGCTGGATCATATGGAGGACGGGACCGGGTCCCTCATGGGCTATGCCGGGACCCTGGACCCTGGGGATGCCGAGGTCCTCTGGGACTGCATCTGCAGGACCTGCGCCCACGGCTTTGCCAGGATCCCTGCCTGCAGCAAAAAGCGCTATCCCGACGTGGATGAGGGCCTCCAGGACAAGGTCAAGACCATGCGGGAAGCCCAGAAAAAACTGCTGGCCGGCTTCCAGACCAAGTATTCCCACAATGCCCCGGACCTGATCCTGGCCATGATGCAGCATGCGGAGCCGGCCCTTCGTACCCTGACAGAGGTGACTTTGGAATTTACCCAGGCCTTTGCCGAGGCCAAGAAGGAAAAGAACGCCATTGACTTTGCGGATCTGGAGCACTACGCCCTGCAGATCCTGGTGGAAGCCAGGGAGGACGGCAGCTACCAGGCAAGGCCCTGCGCCCTGGAATACCGGGAGCATTTCGATGAGATCCTGATCGACGAATACCAGGACAGCAACGATGTCCAGGAGCTCCTTTTGTCCGTCATTTCCAGAGAGGCCCAGGGAAGCTACAACCGCTTCATGGTGGGCGATGTCAAGCAGAGCATTTATAAGTTCCGCCTGGCAAGGCCGGAGATCTTCATGGAGAAGTTCGCTTCCTACAAGCAGGGAGACCCCCTGACAGAGCGGATCGATCTGGACCAGAACTTCAGAAGCCGGTCCCAGGTCCTGGAAAGCGTCAATGAGATCTTCTACAGGATCATGCGGCGGGAGATCGGCGGCGTCGAATATGACGAGACGGTATCCCTCAAGCCCGGCATGCCCTATCCGGAGGCGGAGGGGAATCCCTATCAGACAGAGCTTCTTTTAGTGGATGACGCGGCGGAGGCCGGGGAAGAGGAGGATCCCGGGGAAGCGGTCACAGAGGAAGAGGAGGAGCTGACGGGCCACCGGAGAGAGGCCCTGGCCGTTGCCGGCAGGATCAAAGAGCTTGTGGGGGCCTTCCCCTTAAAGGATGAGGAAACAGGGGGCCTTCGGCCGGCCAGTTTTGGAGATATCGTGATCCTGCTTCGGACCAGTACGGGCTGGAATGAGGAATTCCGGGAGGTGTTCGAGAGGGAGGGGATCCCTGCCTATGTGGATTCCCGGACCGGGTACTTCCTGGCGGACGAGATCCGTATGATCCTGCAGCTGCTCCGGGTCCTGGACAATCCCAGGCAGGACATTCCCCTGTACGGCGTCATGCACGGCTATTTTGGCGGCTTTTCCGAGGAAGACCTGGCCAGGATCCGCCAGGGCCGGCAGGAAGGGACCCTCTATGAGAGCGTAAAGGCCTGCCTGGACCAGGGAGAGCCGGAAGACCTTACGGGGAGACTTGGCCTCTTTCTGGCCTTTCTGGAGGACTGGCGGAAAAAGAGCCTTTATATGCCGGTCCATGAGCTCCTCTCATCCCTTCTGGACCAGACGGGCTATACGGACTACTGCAGGGCCCTGCCCGGGGGAAGACAGCGGATCGCCAATCTCCGTATGCTGGAGACCCAGGCCCAGGTCTTTGAACAGACCGCCTATACAGGCCTGTTCCAGTTCATCCGCTATATCGACCAGATGCACCGGTATGAGGTGGACTACGGGGAAGCCAATACCCTGGACGAGCATGCGGACGTGGTCCGGATCATGAGCATCCATAAGAGCAAGGGCCTGGAATTTCCCATCTGCTTTGTGGCAGGTCTGGCAGGGGGCTTCAGCTTCAAGCGCCACGACGCCTCCGGGAGCCTGATCTGCGATACGGACTGGGGCATCGGCGTTGACTACGTGGATCCCTCCCTGCGGCTGAAGGCCCCGACCCTGCGCAAGGAGATGATCGCGGACAAGATCCGCAGGGACAGCCTGGGCGAGGAGCTCCGGGTCCTCTATGTGGCCATGACCAGGGCCAAGGAAAAGCTGATCCTGACAGGCTACAGCAAGGACATGGGAGATACCCTCCAAAAATGCCAGGGAAGGCTGGCGGGCCTGGAGACGTCCTTCCACCTGCCGGATTCCCTGATTGCCGACGCTGGCTGCTACCTGGATCTGATTCTGGAAGCTTTGCTTTCCATGGAAGGAAAGGGAGCGGACCTTCTGGAGAAGGGGAGCAGACTTGTGAAAATCCGGCGGATTCCCACGGCCCAGATGAAGCTGGCAGGCCTTGGAGAGCAGCTTGCCCTGGCCAGACTGGAAAGAGACCTGGAGGAGGCAGGCCGGGAGGAGGTCCCCGGGGAGGAAAGGAAGGCCAGGATCCTGGACCAGATCCTTGCAGACTATCCCCATAAGGACCTGGAGGGCCTATACGCCAAGGTCAGCGTTTCCGAGCTGAAGATGGCGGCCATCCACGGGACCCACCCGGGGGCCGGAGAGGAGCCGGCCGGCGAGGGAGAGATCTCCCTCTTTCCGGAGCCTGCAAGGCCCTGCATCCCCGCCTTTGCCAGGGAGGACAGGGAGGAGACCCGGTCCGGCACCGGCTATGGCACGGCGGTCCACAGGCTCATGGAGCTTCTGGACTATGAACGCTTTGCGGATCCCGATGGAACAGGGCAGGAGGAGATCCTTGCCTGGAAGGAGGAAATGATTGAGAGCGGGAAAATTTCCGGGGAGGATGCATCCCTGGTCCATCCCGGCCTGATCCTGGACTTTATCAGGAGCAGCCTGGGAAGACGGATGGGAAGGGCCCAGAGGGCAGGCCTTCTTCGGAGAGAACAGCCCTTTGTCCTGGGGCTTCCGGCCTCTGCCATGGACAGGGCCTATCCGGACTCTGAGACAGTGATGATTCAGGGAATCATTGACGCCTTCTTTGAGGAGGAGGGAAAAATCATCCTTGTGGATTACAAAACAGACCGGGTGGAGACCGGGGCAGAGCTGGCAGGCCGCTACAAGGTCCAGATGGACTATTATGCGGCGGCCATCGAGCGGCTGACCCATAAGAAGGTGGCCCAGAGAATCCTTTACTCCTTCCGGCTCCGGGAGGAGGTCATGGTATAGTCAATTTTTTGTACGACTTTTAATGCAATAATGGAAAAGGGTTTTGCAGGATGGGAGGAAAGGGGTATAATAGGAAGCAAATTTGATAAGGAGTATGAAACAGCCATGAAACATTATGCAGGGAAGCTTTACAGGACCCTGGCGCTGGTACTGGTTCTGATCTTTGTCTTTTCCACGCCGGTATCGGCAGCCGGGACGCCGTCCACTGCCAGGGACATGCCAGGGATCAACAAGACCTGGGACGTTCTATTCCTGGGCAACAGCTTCAGCGTCGATACCAGCCGCTATCTCTACCAGATCGCAGAGGATGCGGGCTATAAAATGCGGATCGGCGACGTATGGATCGGGGGACTCCATCTGAGCGAGATGTACAGCTACGCCTCCCAGAACCAGCGGAAATTCACCTATCTGGAGAATACCAGCGGATCCTGGAAGACCCTCAAGTCCGGCTCCTCCTATCAGTGGAGGCTTTCGGATGTCCTGAAAAAGCGCAAATGGGATGCAGTCATCATCAACCAGTACAGCGCCGACACCGGAAACATGGGGTCCTTTTATAAGAACGGCAACGTCAAGGGAGACAATTACCTGGCCAGGGTGGCCTCCTATGTACATAAGAAATGTCCGGACGCCCTGATCGGCTACAACATGACCTGGGCCTTCCCCAAGAAGTCCACGGCCTCGGAGTTTTCCTCCATCTATGATTCCAGCCAGAAGCAGATGTACAAGATGATCTGCGATACCACCAAGGTCCTTTTGAACGGTTATAAGACCAATGAGGATTCTGCCTCGGCCTACGGGTCCCAGAAGGCCTCGGTCAAGGCTGCCAGCAAGGGAACAGAGCTGATCGACTTTGTGGTCCCCACAGGAACGGCCATTCAGAACGCCAGGAGCTCCTACATGGGAGACAGTCTGAACCGGGATCAGAAGCATCTGACGCTGACCTACGGCCGCTTTATTGCAGGGCTGTGCGCCGCGGCCAGTCTGGGAATCAATATCGACAACGTGGACAAGCTCCACATGGACGCCAAGGGATCCTCCCTGACTTTGAAGGTCATGAAGCAGAGCGCCAAGGACGCCGTCGACCATCCCTATAAGGTGACGGACCAGAAGAAAAAGGCGCCCTCTCTTTCGGACCCGGAGCTGAAGCTGACCCTGACCAAGGGCGGCTATGTCAAGGCAGTCTGGGGCCTGGTCAAGGGAGCGACGGCCTACAAGGTTGTTTATAAGAAGGGCGGCAGCAGCACCCTTTATACCAAGACCCTGAAGGCCAGCGACCGGTCCTTCCTCTTCAAGGGCGTGGACGGAAAGAACCAGGTGACGGTCTACGCGGTGGGAGATACCTACATCTCCAGGTCTGACAAGACCACCAAGACCCTGAAGATCAAGTAATAATACAGGAAACAGAAAAAAGGCTTTCCGGCGGTGTGTAATAATAAACCGCGGCGGAAAGCCTTTTCTATAATCTGATTGAAATTATGCGAAGCGATCGCAAAAGCGACTGCAACCCAATTGCTATGGCAATTGTTGTTGTTTTATACCAGGCCCAGGATGGGGAAGAAGAAGCAGATCAGGCCGCCCAGGACGGCGTAGAAGAGGCAGTAGAGGAAGGTTCTGCCAAGGATCTTGCTTTCGCTTCCGACAATGTTCACAGCAGCGCAGCCGATGGCAATGCTCTGGGGGCAGAGCATCTTTCCGACGCCGCCGCCCATTTCATTGGCGGCACAGAGCCATGCGGGATCGGCTCCGATCTGCTGGGCCGTCTGGGCCTGGAGGGAACCGAAAAGGACGGCGGTGGAGGTGCCGGACCCCGTGACAAAGCCGCCGATGACGCCGATGAGGGGCGAGAAGAGCGGGAAAAAGCTGCCGGTGACCTGGACCAGGACGGCCGCGATGGCGCTGATCATGCCGCTGTAGCCCATGATCTTGGCCACGGCCAGGACGCTGCAGACGGTCAGGATGGTCTTGACATTGGTCTTCACAGTCCTGCACAGGACCTTCCACATGGTCTGCAGGGAGGCCCTCTGGATCAGGCTCCCGCAGAAGGAGGCAATGAAAATGATGATGCCGGGGGTATTGACCCAGTAGAAGTTCAAAGTACCCGGATTCTGGCCGGTGTATACCTGGACGGAGGACTTGATCGAAGCCAGGGGATCATGGATCACAGGGACCAGGTTGGAGGTCAGAAGGAGGAAGAGGAAGGTGAAGATAAAGGGCGCCCAGGCACGAAGGCCTGCTTCGATGCTGAGGGGCTTTTCCTTCTTCCCGGGGGATGCAATGAGGAATTCCGGCTCCACGGAGTGGGGCAGGAGCCTGGCCGCGGCCACCATGCAGACCATGCTGATGATGGAGCCCAGGATATTGGGGAGCTCCGCGCCGATAAAGGAGGCGGTCAGGAGCTGGGGGATCACAAAGGACAGGGAGGCAATCATGGTGAAGGGGACCAGGCCCTTCAGGGCCTTTAAGCCGCCTCCGATGATGACCACCGCCAGGAAGGGAGACAGGAAGGTCAGGATGATCTGAATAAAGGCTGCATAACGGGTAAAGGTCAGAGCGTCCAGATTTGCGATCCCGATCAGGGTCGTTGCGGGTACGCCGACGCTGCCAAAGACGGTAGGCGTCGAATTGATGACCAGGCAGGCGACCACCGCCAGGACGGGATCAAAGCCCACGCCCACCAGCATGCCTGCGGGAATGGCCACGGCCGTACCGAAACCGGCCATGCCTTCCATGAAGTTGCCAAAGCCCCAGGCGATGATCAGCATGAGGATCCGCTTGTCGTTGGAAAGGGATCCCAGCATCCGCTTGATATCCTCCATAGCGCCGGTCTCCAGGGTCATGTTGTAGGTGAAAAGGGCTGCGATGATGACCAGAATGATGGGCCAGAGGGCGTTGAGGATTCCCTCCAGGGCAGCTGTGATGGTCTCCACAGGGCCAAGACCAAAGAGAAAGGTGCCTTCGAGAGCTGCGATGGCCAGGGCGATCAGACAGGCCTTATAGCCGGGCATCTTGATGACGCTCATGGCCGTGATCAGCCAGATGATGGGGACCAGGGCAAGAATGAAATTCAGAAGCATGATAACCTCCTTAATATGTATTCCGGATCTGAGAAAGGCTTCCCCCAGAGGAGATAAGCCTGTAATCAGCCTCCATTATATCATTTACCGGTCCCAAGAAGTAGCCTATTTCGCGTTTTTCCTGTCAATATTGTTGAAAACAAGGGGCAAATATTCCGAAAATTGTGCAAATTAACAAACTATCAGGTCGGGTAAAGCAGGGAAAGAGGCCTGCCAGGTGCCGGGGGCTGCAGGGAGAGATGCAGGTCCTGTATTGACAGAAAGAAATGATTGTAATATTGTATTACTTGTTAATATTACTGCTGGGGGAGCGCATGCTGAGAAACCGGACCAGAGCCGGTGACCCTTATTACCTGATCCGGATAATGCCGGCGCAGGGAAGCCTGACAGAGAACTGCAGACAAGGCCCGCAGGGCCCTCTGGAGACTTTGTCTGCGATGCCCCCTCCTTTTTAAGACAAGGAGGTTTTTTTATGTCTTTATTTGTCAACGCGGAAGGCGGTCTGACGACTGCCGGCTATGCCCTGTTCATCATTCTGGCCCTGATCGCCCTGGTCGCAGCGGGTGCCATCGCATCCAAGGTCTCCGGAAAGAAGCTTTCCGCCAGAGTCCTGGCCTTCTGCGCCATGGGCATTGCCCTGGCCCAGGTGACCAGCTACATCAAGCTCTTTCATCTTCCCTACGGCGGCTCTGTGACCCTGCTCTCCATGTTTTTTATCTGCCTGGTGGCAAACTGGTATGGTGCAGGGACCGGTATTCTGGTAGGATTTGTCTATGGCATCCTGCAGTTCATCCAGGAGCCCTATTTCCTGACCATTCTCCAGGTACTTTGCGATTATCTGCTGGCCTTTGCGGCCCTGGGCCTGGCCGGCTTCTTCAACAAGCAGAAGAACGGTCTGACCATCGGCTATCTGGTGGGAATTCTGGGACGCGGCGTTTTCAACGCCCTGGCCGGCTATCTCTACTGGATGGAATATATGCCCGACAATTTCCCCAGGTCTCTGACGGCCGTGTATCCTATTGTTTATAATTTCTCCTTCATTCTGGCAGAGGGTCTGATCACCCTGATCATCATCAACATCCCTGCCGTGAAGAAGGCCCTGGGAAGGATCCGGACCATGGCACTGTCCTGATCCCACCCGGGAACTGCAGCGGGAGGTATGTATGCTGCAAAAAAGGACTTTCTCCGGGATCTGGCAGGCTCTGAGGCCGGCCCTCCTTTTTATCGCGCTTTACCTGCTCCTTCTGAGCATCGGCGATGTGATCTACCCCGGGCTGGCGGGGATATCGGGCCTTGGGCCCTTCCTCCTGCAGCATCCGGGCCTGTACCGCTTTTTTCTGATCGTCTTTTCCATGGCGGGGGCTCTCATCCCTGTCCTTCGGGAGGGAAGGCTCCGGATCATTTATTTCAGGCAGAAGGAGAGGGAAAACAGGGTCCTGGGGAGACAGATCGAAGCAAAGAGGGGCCTGATCCTGGCCTGTCTTGTCCTTGCAGCCGCATCCGCCTGTCTCTATGGGAACTTTCTGGTGGAGGCCATGAGCTGGAACTCCGCTTCCGTCCCTGCCATGGAGGCCATTTATCAGGAAATCAGTCCCCTGGCCATCCTGGCCGCCTTCGGTATCTTTACGCCCTTTGTGGAGGAATTCGTATTCCGGGGCATCCTTTATACAGGACTCAGAGAGGTCCTTCCGGCGCCTGCCGCGGTCTTCCTTACGTCCCTCTTATTCGGGCTTTACCATGGCGATCTGGTGCAGGGCGTCTACGCCTTTGGCGTCAGCCTCCTCTTTTGTCTGTCCATGGAGCTGCTGCGACAGTTCGAGGCGCCCTGGATCCTGCACGGGGTGGCAAATTTCCTGCCTCTGGTCCTTTCCTTTCTGGGTGTCTGGAACCTTTTGTCCGGCGCCCTCTGGCGGTACTGCTTCCTGATCTGTCTGCTCTTGTCCATCGCCGTACTCTGCGCAGTGCTGGGACCTAGCAGGGAGGAGAGGCCCAGGACCTGAGGCGGGGACAGCTTTTTCCCTTGCAGAACCTTTGCATGCAGAACCGGAAAAATAGTTGGAAATATGCTTGCTTTTTACTTCGTGCCCATGATATAATACATCCGCTGTCTGTTTAGGGACAGTGTGTTTTATCAGATCGAGTGAATTATGCAGAGCGTAAACCAATGTGATGATATACAGACCCACGTCACAGCTGTAATGTAACGAAACGCTCAATAAGGAGGAAACATGAAGCAGAATATTCATCCTAAGTATTATCAGGCAACCGTAACATGTAACTGTGGCAATACATTCGTGACCGGTTCTACCAAGCCCGAAATCCACGTTGAAGTATGTTCCAAGTGCCACTCTTTCTATACCGGCTCTCAGAAGACCATCGCAGCCAAGGGCCGTATCGACAGATTCAACAGAAAGTATGGTCTGGGCGCCAACAACTAAGATTCATATTGAAATCAGGAAAGACAAGGCAGGGTCATACTCTTGCCTTGTTTTTTTTCGTTTGCTGCAGCTGCCGGGCGGCCGCGTGCCGGCCAGGACGGCGTCTTCATCGGGGCGCCGCAGGCAGCGCTTTACTTGAAAGGATTTACGTATATATGTCAGACTGCAAACCCAAATGCTCCCAGCATTATTCCGGCATCGGCGGCCAGGCGGTCCTCGAGGGCGTGATGATGCGGAACGGGATCCACTATGCGACAGCGGTCAGAAGGCCGGATGGGTCTGTCATTGCCGAGCCCAGGGAATATCATGGAATCCTGGAGGATTCCAAACTCAAGACAACCCCCTTCGTCAGGGGCATTTTTGTTTTTATCGATTCCCTGATCCTGGGCATGAAATGCATCAACTATTCCGCAGAAATCTATGCGGAGGAGGAAGAGGACGCAGACAAGACCGCAGAGCAGAAGGAGAAGGAGACCGGGCTGGATTCGGTCCTGTCGGTCCTTGTCACCGTGATCGCCTTCCTTCTTGCCATCGGCCTTTTCTTTGTGCTGCCCTATTTTATTTCCTCCCTTCTGGGCCGCTTTGTCCACAGCCATTTTCTCCTGGCCGTGGCGGAGGGTCTGATCCGGATCGGTATCTTTATCGCCTATATCTCCGGCATCAGCCTGATGGAGGATATCAAGCGTCTTTACAGATATCACGGGGCCGAGCACAAATGCATCAACTGCATTGAAAACGGCCTGCCGCTGACGGTGGAGAACGCCAGAAAGAGCACCCGCTTCCACAAGCGCTGCGGAAGCAGCTTCCTCATTTTTGTCATGATGGTGTCTATCGTGCTCTTTTTCTTCATCCGGGTGGAATCGCCCCTGATGAAGGTCCTGCTGCGGATCCTCCTGATCCCGGTGATCTCCGGAATCTCCTTTGAGCTGATCCGCCTGGCCGGGTCCTCCGACAACCCTGTCATCAACCTTCTCTCCAAACCTGGCATCTGGCTCCAGCATCTGACCACCAGCGAGCCGGACGATTCCATGCTGGAGGTGGCCATTGCCTCTGTGGAGGCGGTCTTTGACTGGAAAGAGTATCTGAAGGAAGAATTCGGGACAGAAATCCCGGAAGGGAGCGCTCCCGCAGGACAGGCATAATGGATTATCGCACTATATATATAGAAGGAACGCAGCTGCTTTCGCCCCTCCCGGATGCAAAGCTGGACGCAAGGCTCCTTCTGGAGGCCGTCTGTCATACCGATCTCCAGACCCTCCTGGTCCATCCTGACAGGGAGGTGACGGGGGAGGAGGAAGCCCTCTACTGGTCCTATCTCAGGCGGCGCTCTGCCAGAGAGCCCCTGGCCTATATCCTTGGCAGCCAGGAATTTATGGGACTCCCCTTCAAGGTGGACCCTGCGGTCCTCATTCCCAACCAGGATACAGAGACCCTGGTGGAGACGGCCCTGGAGAGCCTGCAGGAGGGAGACAGGGTCCTGGACCTCTGCACCGGCAGCGGCTGCATTTTATTAAGCCTTCTTCATTACAAAAAATCCTGCTCCGGGACCGGCACAGATTTGTCCCATGAGGCCCTCAGGGTGGCCCGGGCAAACGGAGAGGGCCTTGGCCTTTCGAGCAGGGCCATTTGGAAGCAGGGCGACCTGTTCCTGGCCCTGGAGGAAGAGGAGGCCTTTGACCTCATCGTGTCCAATCCCCCCTATATCCGGTCGGATGTCATCGAGAGTCTGGAGCCGGAGGTGAAAAACGGGGAGCCCCGGATGGCCCTGGACGGCGGAGAGGACGGCCTGTATTTTTACAGAGAGATCATTGCAAGGGCCCCTGCCTTTTTGAAGGAGGGCGGACGCCTTATGATGGAGATCGGCTTTGACCAGGGAGAGGCCGTCCGCGCCCTGCTTGCCGAAAACGAATACCGGGAGATCCGGATCATCCGGGACTACGGAGGCCTGGACAGGGTCGCGGCAGCGGCCGCGCCTTTCAGGCACCAGGCAGGAACAAAGAACCCCTGACCCCTTTTTTGGAGGAATCAATGTACGAAAAACTGGATACAGTGCTCCTGCGGTATGAAGACATATCCAGAGAGCTGGCAAGTCCCGAGGCGGTGTCGGATCAGGCCAGATTCAGAAGCCTGATGAAGGAACAGAGCGATCTGACCCCCCTGGTGGAGACTTACAGGGAATATAAAGCGGTATTGGAGAACGTCGAGGAATCCAGGCAAATCCTGGAGGAGGAGAGCGACGAGGAAATGCGGGAGCTGGCCCGGGAGGAGCTTTCCGACGGGAAAAAGCGCCTGGAAGATCTGGAGAACCAGATCAGGATCCTCCTGATCCCCAAGGACCCCAATGATGAAAAGAACGTGATCTTTGAGATCCGGGCCGGGGCCGGCGGAGACGAGGCCGCCCTCTTTGCGGCCGAGGTCTACCGGATGTACGTCCACTACGCGGAGGGCCGGGGCTGGAAGGTCGAGACCCTGGATTTTGAAGAAATCGGCATCGGCGGCATGAAGTATGTCAACTTCATGATCACAGGCCGGGGAGCCTGGTCCAGGCTCAAATATGAATCCGGCGTCCACAGGGTGCAGCGGGTGCCTGCCACGGAATCCGGCGGCAGGATCCATACCTCCACCATCACCGTGGCGGTCATGGCCGAGGTGGACGAGGATATTCAGATCGATATCCCCGACAAGGACGTCCGGATCGATGTCATGCGGGCTTCTGGCAACGGCGGTCAGTGCGTCAATACCACGGACTCTGCCGTCCGCCTGACCCATTATCCCACCGGGATCGTGATCTATTCCCAGACGGAGAAATCCCAGCTGCAGAACAAGGCCAAGGCCTGGGCCCTGCTCCGGTCCAAGCTCTATGATCTGGAAATGCAGAGGCGCCACGACGAGGAGGCGGACCTGCGCAGAAGCCAGATCGGAACCGGCGACCGGTCCGAAAAGATCCGGACCTACAACTTCCCCCAGGGAAGATGCACGGACCACCGGATCAAGCTGACCCTCTACCGCCTGGACGATATCATGAACGGAGACCTGGACGAGATCATTGACTCTCTGACGGCGGCTGACCAGGCGGCCAAGCTGCTGAAGATGGAGACCTATTAAATTAACCTCCCTTTTACTGGAAGCGGGAGCGGAAATAGGATATGCTGTTAACAGATTGATATTGATAGAGGAGACAGTTTTTAGATGAAGTACCGAGAGCTGATTCTATACCGCAGCACCGAGTATGGGAGCCTTCTGATGCAGGCGGCCGGCCTGATCGAAAGCTATGAAAGGGGCGAATATGCAGGGGACCGTAAGGAAGCCGGCAGGGAAGCCCTCTGCAGTCTGATTCATGATCTGCTGGATCTGTCTTGTGCCAACGGCTTTTACGGAAATCTCTGGCACTGCATGCTGGCCAATCTGCTGGTCAACCATGAGAACGCCTACAGCAGGGCCTGCGAGATCCGGGGGAAGGTCCAGGGGTCCATCAACCAGGCGGCTCTCCATGATTTTGAGATCTTCCGGGCCTACTTTGACTATGATTTCGGTCCCATGGAGAAGGACTTGGAGGTCCCTGTTCTTTCTCTGCTCAGGGATTACACCCCCAGCTCCCAGGAAAGCAAGGTCTATAATTCCAGGATCCGGGACAGGATCTGCCAGCTGGCCAAGCAGCTGGAGGGGACGGTGGACGCCGAGGGCATGAAGGACGCCGTCACGGATTTCTACGGGGAATACGGCGTAGGGCGCTTTGGCCTTCACAAGGCCTTCCGGATCGTATCCGGGGAGGGCGGCATGGCCAGGATCGTTCCCATCAAGAACATCCTCCATGTTCATATGGATGACCTGGTGGGCTATGAGAGCGCCAAGCAGAAGCTCCTGGAGAATACCGAGGCCTTTCTGGCAGGGAGACCCGCCAACAACGTCCTCCTTTACGGAGAAGCCGGCACCGGCAAATCCTCCAGCATCAAGGCCATCGCCAACCAGTATTATGAAAAGGGCCTTCGAATCATTGAGATCTACCGGCACCAGTTCCGGGATCTGAACGATGTGATCAGCCAGATCAAGGGACGCAATTACCGGTTCATCATCTATATGGACGATCTGAGCTTTGAGGAATTCGAAACGGAGTACAAGTATCTCAAGGCAGTCATCGAGGGCTCTCTGGAGAAAAAGCCCTCCAACGTACTGATCTACGCCACCAGCAACCGCCGCCACCTGGTCCGGGAAAGCTTCAAGGACAGGGAGGGCGACGCCCTTTACGACAAGCACGGCGGCGATACGGTCAACGAGAAGCTCTCTCTGGCAGGGCGGTTCGGCCTGTCGATTTATTTCGGATCACCGGAATTCGGCGAGTTCCAGCATATCGTGGCGGAGCTGGCAAAAAGAAACGGCATTACTATGGATGAAAAAACCCTGGCTTCAGAAGCGACAAGATGGCAGATGCGGCACGGCGGCCTTTCCGGCCGGACGGCCCAGCAGTTCATCGATTCCCTTCTGGGCAGGGAAATCAATAAACAGGAAGCATAAATTGGAGGGGTTATGGCAGCACGATTATTTGGGGCGATCGATGTTGGAAGCTATGAGCTGGAGCTCAAGATCTTTGAGATCTCCAGAAAGAACGGGATCCGTGTGATCGATAACATCGTTCGCAGACTGGACCTGGGAACAGACACTTATCATTACGGGAAGCTGAGCCTTCGGCGCTCGGAGGAGCTCAAGAGGGTCCTCTCGGAGTTCCGGCGGGTCATGGACAACTATGGGGTGGAGGCCTACAAGGCCTATGGCACCAGCGCCATCCGGGAGCTGACCGGCGCGTCCATCATTCTGGACCAGATCGAAAACGAGACAGGGATCCATATCGACATTCTCGGCAACGCCGAGCAGCGTTTCCTGGATTACAAGTCCATTGCCTCCAAGGCGGACACCTTTGAGAAGATGATCGAAACGGGGACCGCCATTCTGGATATCGGCAGCGGCAGCATCCAGGTCTCCCTCTTTGACAACAAAAAGCTGGTCACCACCCAGAACATCAATATCGGCGTCCTGCGTCTGCACGAGCAGGTGAGCCGGATCAACGCCCCCACTGCCAAGTTCGAGAGCCTGGTGGAGGAAATCTGCAATTCCAGACTGAAGATCTTCAAGCATCTGTATCTGGAAAAGAGAAAGATCGACAACATCATCGTGGTGGACGACTATATCTCCGACATCATCCATAAGCCCAATGTGGAGGGCCATCTGCAGGAGCTGGCCGAGCGGGAGAATGAAGCGGGCGGAGACCGGAGCCTTCTGACCATGCAGAAATTCAACCGGCTCTATGACCAGATCAAGTCCGTCAACCGGGCGGAGGCCGCAAGGCTCCTGGAGATCGCGGAGGAGAACGTGCCCCTGGCCCACATCTCGGCCATCATCATGCGCTGCGTCTGCGACCTCATGAAGGTGGAAAATATCTGGCTTCCCGGCGTGGTGCTCTGCGACGGCATGATGTACGAATACGCCGAAAAGCAGAAGATCCTGTCTTCGCCCCATGATTTCGAGCAGGATATCATTGCCAGCGCCCAGGAGATCAGCCGCCGTTACAACGGATCTCAGGAACGAAGCCGGACCCTGGAGAAGATCACCCTGAAGATCTTTGATTCCACCAGACGGATCCACGGCCTGGGCGACCGGGAAAGACTCCTTCTGCAGATTTCGGCCATCTTGCATGACTGCGGCAAGTTCATCAGCATGAACAATCTGTCCGACTGCGCCTACCAGATCATCATGAATACGGAGATCATCGGCATCTCCCGCCTGGAGCGTGAGATCATCGCCAATGTGGTCCGCTTCAACCATGCTGACTTTGTCTACTTCGAAAAGCAGTCAGGCATCGACAGAAATTCCTACATGACCATCACCAAGCTGACGGCCATCCTGCGGGTGGCCAACGGACTGGACCGGTCCCACAAGCACAAATTCGGGGATTTCAAGATCCGGGTCAAGGACGACCAGCTGATCATCACAGTAGATTCCAAGAGAGACATTACCCTGGAGAAGGGCCTGTTCTACAACCGGGCTGATTTCTTTGAAGAGGTATACGGCATCCGGCCTGTCATCAAGCAGAAAAAGGATTAAGAAGGGGGGACAGATCCATGGCACCAATGAATGAGAAAATCGATTTCAGGAATCCTGAATACTATATCAACCGAGAGCTGAGCTGGCTGCAGTTCAACAGAAGATGCCTGTCCGAGGCCAGAAGCAAGGACAATCCGCTCCTGGAGCGGCTGAAATTCCTGAGCATCACCGCCTCCAACCTGGATGAGTTCTTCATGGTCCGGGTGGCATCCCTCCAGGACCAGGAGCATACCGGCTACAAGAAGAAGGACATTGCCGGCATGACGGCGGGCGAGCAGCTGACGGCCATCTTGAAGGACGCCCATCTTTTCATGCAGCAGCAGTACTGGACCCTCAACCACCAGCTCCTGCCGGGCCTTCGGGAAAACAACATTTTTGTCCTGGGCAGCTTTGAGGAGCTGACGGAAAAGGAAAGACAGTTCACAGACGCCTATTTCATGAACGACGTCTATCCGGTCCTGACTCCCATGGCTATCGACTCCACCAGGCCCTTCCCGCTGATCCGCAACAAGAGCCTGAACATCGGCGCCCTGCTGACAAGAAAGGTCAATGCGGGCCCCGGCATCCTGAACAGGGAGAAGAAGAAAAAGAAGGAGGAAAAGGCCCAGAAGCACCTTCTGGAATACGCCACCGTCCAGGTTCCCTCCGTTCTGCCCAGAGTCATCCTCCTGCCCGAGACCGAGGAGGGCCAGATCCGGGCCATCCTTCTCGAGGAGGTGATCCGGGCCAACATGGCAAGGCTCTTCCTCAACTATGACGTGGTCTGCGCCTATCCCTATAGGATCATGCGCAATGCAGACCTGGGCGTGGACGAGGACGAGGCGGAAGACCTGCTCAAGGAGATCGAGTCCAAGCTCAGAAAGCGCCAGAGAGGCCAGGCCATCCGTCTGGAGATCGAGGAGGGCGCGGACGTCAGGCTCCTTCAGTTCCTGACCCAGGAAATGGATATCCCGGAGCCCTATATCTTCCCTATCGACGGCCCCATCGACCTGACCTTCCTGATGAAGCTCTATGGCATGGTGGGCCACGACGAGCTCAGAGAGCATGGCTATCCGAAGCCCCAGATGGTGCCGGAATTCCCGGAGGGGTGCGACCTCTTTGAAGAGATCAGCCGGCATGACGTCTTCATGCACCATCCCTATCAGAGCTTCCAGCCCGTGGTAGACCTGGTCAGACAGGCCGCTGTGGATCCTCAGGTCCTGGCCATCAAGCAGACCCTCTACCGTGTCAGCGGCAACTCCCCCATCGTGGCGGCCCTGGCCAAGGCGGCTGAGAACGACAAGCAGGTCACCGTCCTGGTGGAGCTGAAAGCCAGGTTCGATGAGGAGCACAACATTGAATGGGCCAAGATGCTTGAAAAAGCCGGCTGCCATGTCATCTACGGCCTGGTGGGCCTCAAGACCCATTCCAAGATCACCCTGATCGTCCGGAAGGAGGAGGACGGCATCCGCCGCTATGTCCATCTGGGGACCGGCAACTACAATGACTCCACAGCCAAGCTCTATACCGACGTGGGCCTGATGACCTGCAATGAGCAGATCGGCGAAGACGCCACCGCTGTCTTCAACATGCTGTCCGGTTATTCCGAGCCCAGAAGCTGGAACAAGCTGGTCTGCGCCCCTCTGTGGCTCAAGAACCGCTTCCTCTACATGATCGAACGGGAAAAGCGCCACGCAGAGCATGGCGAGACGGCCCATATCAAGGCCAAGATGAACGCCCTGTGCGATCCTGATATTATCGCAGCCCTCTACAGCGCCAGCGCGGCCGGCGTGGAGATCGATCTGATCGTCCGCGGCATCTGCTGCCTCAAGGTCGGCATTCCCGGCGTTTCCGAGAACATTCATGTCCGGTCCATCGTAGGCAACTACCTGGAGCACAGCCGGATCTACTGCTTTGAGAACGGCGGAAGACCGGAGGTCTATGCGGCCAGCGCCGACTGGATGCCCAGGAACCTGGACAGACGTGTGGAGATCATGTTCCCCCTGGAGGATGAGGCCATCCGGGAGAGAGCCATTGCCATTCTGGATACAGAGCTGGAGGATACCCTCAAGGCCCATATCATGAAGCCTGACGGAACCTATGAAAAGGTCGACAAGCGGGGCAAGGATCTGATCAATTCCCAGAAGGTATTCGGCGAGGAGGCCGTACAGGCGGCCAAGGTCCTGGCCAAGGCCAGGGACAGCCGTGTGTTTGTTCCCAGGACCTCCGAGGAATAAGCGCTCTGACAAAAATTTGTCAGATTTACCTGTCAGGACAGGGATTTCTGTATTTATTTGGGAATAAATACGGGTATTTTTTGCCGGACTTATCGTTATAATGTAGGGGATTGTAACTGAGGCACCACAACGAAAGGAGCATGAATGGGCGGATTTTTTGCAGCAGCGTCCAGAGAGGCCTGTATCTTTGACCTGTTCTTTGGAACAGACTATCATTCCCACCTGGGTACCAGGAGGGCCGGTATGGTCACCTATGACCCGGAGGAGGGCTTCAACAGAGCCATTCACAATATTGAAAACTCACCTTTCCGCACAAAGTTTGACAAAGAAGTCAATGAAATGAAGGGAAATATCGGCATCGGCTGTATTTCCGACTATGATCCCCAGCCCCTGCTGGTCCGTTCCCGGCACGGTTCCTACGCCATCATGACGGTGGGTAAGATCAATAACATCCAGGAGCTGACTGAGGAGATCATGCAGGAGGGCAGCACCCACTTCTTTGTCCAGTCCCACGACGTGATCAATTCCACAGAGCTGACGGCAGCCCTGATCAACCACAAGGAGAATTTCATAGAAGGCATCAAATATGCCCAGGACAGGATCGACGGTTCCATGACCATCCTGATCCTGACCCCCAAGGGCATCTATGCAGCCAGAGACAAGATGGGCAGGACCCCCGTGGTCCTGGGCCAGAAGGACACGGGCTTCTGCGCGTCCTTTGAATCCTTCGCCTACCTGAATCTGGGCTACAGGGACCTTAGGGAGCTGGGGCCCGGCGAGATCGTGGTCTTTGATGACAAGGGCGTTCGGACCCTGGTAAAGCCCGGCGCCAGGATGCGGATCTGTACCTTCCTCTGGGTCTACTACGGCTATCCTTCCTCCAAGTACGAAGGCGTGTCCGTGGAAAAGATGCGCTATGACTGCGGCAAGGCCCTGGCCAAACGGGACAAGGAGCAGAAGATCCACATCGATATCGTGGCCGGCGTTCCCGATTCCGGTACGGCCCATGCCATCGGCTATGCCAATGAATCCGGCAAGCCCTTCTCCAGACCCTTTATCAAGTACACCCCTACCTGGCCCAGGTCCTTTATGCCGACCATCCAGGAAAAGAGGAACCTGATCGCCAAGATGAAGATGATCCCGGTCCACGAGCTGATCGAGGGCAAGAACATCCTTCTGATCGACGATTCCATCGTCCGCGGCACCCAGCTGCGGGAGACCACCGAGTATCTTTTTGACAGCGGTGCCAAGGAGGTCCACGTCAGACCTGCCTGCCCGCCCATCCTCTACGGCTGCAAATATATCAACTTCTCCAGATCCAACTCCGATATGGAGCTGATCGCCAGAAGGGTCATCTGTGACCTGGAGGGCGGCGATGTGTCAGACGAAGTCCTGGCCGAGTACGCTGATCCGGATACAGAACGCTACCAGAGGATGCAGGAGGAGATCGGTAGACGCATGAAGTTCACCTCCATCCGCTACCAGAGACTGGACGATATGATCGATGCCATCGGCAAGGACAGAGAATGCCTCTGCACCTACTGCTGGGACGGCAGAGAATAAGTCAGAAATATAACTGCTAAACATATGAAAAGACCAGAGGCCATGCCCCTGGTCGAAAAGACCAGAGGCCATGCCCCTGGTCGAAAAGACCAGAGGCCATGCCCCTGGTCGAAAAGACCAGAGGCCATGCCTCTGGTCTTATTTTTATTCTTATAAGTTTTTTCAGTCCGGTATGCCGGATCAGTTGTCCTCTTCGACGGAGACGTAAACGGTACGCTTTCTGGCGTCGGCGTTGCTTGCCAGGTATTCGTCATAGGTGGTGACCTTATCGATGATGGAGCCGTCGGGCAGGATCTCGATAATGCGGTTGGCGGTGGTCTCCACGACCTGGTGGTCACGGCAGGCAAAGAGCTCGACCCCGGGGAACTTGATCATGCCTTCGTTGAGGGCGGAGATGGATTCCATATCCAGGTGGTTGGTGGGCTCGTCGAAGATCAGGCAGTTGGCGCCGCTGATCATCATCTTGGACAGCTGGCAGCGGACTCTTTCGCCGCCGGACAGGACGTTGAGGCGCTTGACGCCGTCGTCGCCCGCAAAGAGCATTCTGCCCAGGAAGCCTCGGACATAGGTCACGTCCTTGATGGGAGAGTAGCCTGTCAGCCATTCGGTGATGGTATATTCGCTGGCGAATTCCCTGGAATTGTCCTTTTCGAAATAGGCCTGGGAGGTGGTGATGCCCCACTTGTAGGAGCCTTCATCGGGCTCCATCCTGCCGGTCAGGATCTCGAAAAGAGTGGTCTTGGCCAGCTCCTGGCTGCCTACGAAGGCGATCTTGTCGTCATGACCCATGATAAAGGAAACATTGTCCAGGACCTTGACCCCGTTGATGGTCTTGGAGATCCCGTTGACAGTCAGGACCTCGTTGCCGATCTCACGGTCGGGACGGAAGTCGATGTAGGGATACTTGCGGCTGGAAGGACGGATCTCCTCCAGCTGGATCTTCTCCAGGGCTCTCTTTCTGGAGGTAGCCTGCTTGGACTTGGAAGCGTTGGCGGAGAAGCGGGAGATGAACTCCTTGAGCTCCTTGATCTTTTCTTCCTTCTTCTTATTGGCTTCCTTCATCTGACGGATCATCAGCTGTGAGGACTGGTACCAGAAATCATAGTTGCCGGCGTAGAGCTGAATCTTGCCATAGTCGATGTCGGCGATATAGGTACAGACCTTGTTGAGGAAGTAACGGTCGTGGGAGACCACGATCACGGTGTTTTCAAAGTTGATCAGGAATTCCTCGAGCCATGCGATGGCGTCCAGGTCCAGATGGTTGGTGGGCTCGTCCAGGAGCAGGACGTCGGGATTGCCGAACAGGGCTCTGGCCAGAAGGACCTTGACCTTCTGGGCACCGGTCAGCTCCCGCATCAGATAGGTATGGAGATCGGTTTCGATTCCCAGACCGTTCAGCAGAGTCTCGGCGTCGGATTCGGCTTCCCAGCCGTTCATCTCGGCGAATTCCCCTTCCAGCTCGCTGGCCCGGATGCCGTCCTCGTCGGAAAAATCCTCCTTGGCGTAGAGGGCGTCCTTTTCCTTCATGATCTGGTAGAGCCTGGCGTTGCCCTGGATGACGGTATCCAGGACCACCTGGCCGTCATACTTGTTCTGGTCCTGCTCCAGGAAGGAGAGGCGCTGGCCGGGGGTCATGGAGATATTACCGCTGGAGGTATCCAGCTGTCCGGACAGGATCTTGAGGAAGGTGGACTTGCCTGCGCCGTTGGCACCGATGATGCCGTAGCAGTTGCCTTCCGTAAATTTGATATTGACATCTTCAAAAAGTGCTTTCTTTCCGAGACGGAGTGTAACACCATTTGCCTGAATCATGCAGTTCCTCCTGTGTTTTATAGATCTGCTTTCTATTTAATTTACAAGCGATGCCAAAAAGCGGCGAAAATCCGCCGCTGGGCATACGTATATATAATAGCTGACTTGCACATTGCCTGCAAGTGCTTAATTTTTTCCTTCCTATATTCCCTCCTATATTCCTTACTATGCTCCCTTCTTATATTCCTTCCTGATATTGATCTGTGCATTGATCTATGCTTTCTGTCATCGCCCCTGAGTCCTGGCGCCTTTCGCCCCTGCTTTGCCGGCTCTGTAAGAGAGGAAAAACTGCTGTTAAAAACCATGGATTTTTATGAAAAATCCAAAAAATTTCTAGAGGCATCAAAGAATTCTCTATATTCAATTGTGCAAGTCGGTGCTATAATCATACCCAGAAACAAGCAGTTCCGCAAAACTGCACAAAAACAAGGAGGTAAATTTATGAAAAAGAAACTTGTAAGCCTTGTACTTGCATCCGTTATGGGCCTTGGCCTTCTGGCTGGCTGCGGCGGCGGATCTTCCGCTCCTGCTGCTGAAGAGAAGACTGAAGAGACCACCGAAGCTCCCGCTGAGGAAGCTGCTGAAGCTACCGCTGAAGCTGCAGGCGATGCTGATCTGGCCACCAAGAAGGTCGGCGTATGCATCTATCAGTTCTCCGACAACTTCATGACTCTGTTCAGAACCGAGCTTGAGAACTATCTGATCGCTCAGGGCTTCGCAAAAGAGAACATCACCATCGTTGATGGTGCCAATGACCAGGCTACACAGTCCGGCCAGATCGACAGCTTCATCTCCGATAAGGTAGACGTCCTGATCATCAACCCCGTTAACTCTTCTTCCGCTTCCACCATTACCGATAAGGTCGTGGCAGCCGGCATCCCGCTGGTTTACATCAACCGTGAGCCCAGCCCTGAAGAGCAGCAGAGATGGATCGACAACAACTGGGACGTTTGCTACGTTGGCTGCGATGCACGTCAGTCCGGCACATTCCAGGGCGAGATCATCGCCGACCTTGGCCTTGACGCTGTTGACTTCAACAAGAACGGCAAGATCGACTACATCATGATCGAAGGCGACCCCGAGAACGTTGATGCTCAGTATCGTACCGAGTTCTCCATCAAGGCTCTGACAGACGCTGGCTTCGAAGTAAACTGCCTGGATGATCAGGTTGGTATGTGGGATCAGGTTAAGGGCAACGAGCTTGTCAACAACGCACTGACCAAGTATGGCAATGACGTAGAAGTAGTATTCTGCAACAACGACGCTATGGCTCTTGGCGCTCTGCAGGCAATCCAGACCGCAGGCCGCAAGGTCGGCACAGACATCTATCTGGTCGGCGTTGATGCTCTGACTGAAGTTGTTGAGTATGTTATCTCCGGCGACATCACCGGTACCGTCTTCAACAACCACTTCGCACAGGCTGACGGCGCAGCAGATGCTGCCATCAGATATCTGAAGGGCGAAGACAACGAGCACAACATCCAGTGCGACTACACCAAGGTTACCACTGAGAACGCTCAGGAGATCCTTGATTCTCTGAAATAAGTCTGACGAATCCGATCGATTCTGATTACTGATTTCCGGCAGGTGCGGCAGGCCGCCGCACCTGCTTTTTATAGCGAATCCAAACCATCCTGCAGATTCATTTATGAGGTGACAGGAGCAAAGAGAAGGAGATAAGCATGGCAGAATATTATCTTGAGTTAAAAGGCGTATCCAAGTCTTTCCCCGGCGTTAAGGCTTTGGATAATGTTTCCCTTTCGGTCCGCCCCGGAACTGTCCATGCACTGATGGGGGAAAACGGCGCAGGCAAGTCGACACTGATGAAGTGTCTCTTCGGCATTTATAAAATGGATGCAGGCGAGGTCTATATCAACGGAGAGAAGGTAATTATCAACAATCCTGATGAAGCTATGAAAATGGGTATAGCCATGGTTCACCAGGAGCTCCAGCCTGTACTGCCCAGAAGTGTTGCTGAGAACATGTATCTTGGCAGATTCCCTACCCATAACTATGGTCCTCTGAAGGTCATCGACCACAAGAAGATGTATGAAGATACTGCTTACTGGCTCAAAGAGGTCGGCATGGACTTTGATCCCAAGGCTCCCCTTTCCAATCTTTCCATCGGCCAGATGCAGTCCATTGAAATTGCGAAGGCAGTTTCCCACGAGGCGAAGGTCATCATCTTTGACGAACCTACGTCCTCCCTTTCTGACAAAGAAGTTGAAGTACTGTTCCGTATCATGAA
>CAMNJZ010000008.1 GCA_946541955.1 uncultured Lachnospiraceae bacterium
TTCGGTTTGTTTTTGGTTATGCCTTAATAGCTCAGTCGGTAGAGCACGCGGCTGTTAACCGCGGTGTCACAGGTTCGAGTCCTGTTTGAGGCGCGAGAAGATGCAGCAAGGCCTACTTGCTGCTTTTTCTTTTTCCGGAATGAGAAATCGCTTGTAAAGAAAATGCCTAGCTGTTATACTACTACTTGCGAAATCATTCGGTACAAATCACGATCCGGACCTTTAGCTCAGTTGGTTAGAGCCCCCGGCTCATAACCGGTTGGTCCTGGGTTCGAGTCCCAGAGGGTCCACTGAACAATTCAATATGTTCGTCTGCCGGCATGGCGGAATTGGCAGACGCGCGGGACTTAAAATCCCGTTCCCCAATAAGGAGTGTCGGTTCGACCCCGACTGCCGGCATTAAAAAGCACTGAAATAACCTCATTTGCAAGAAAGGTTAATTCAGTGCTTTTTTGACTGTTTAAAAGTTTGTTTTATAAATACGTATTTGGAAATATCGCCTTGTTATTCTTCCGCCTCTATTTCCTTTATGACCAGCTCGTTTCCCTGCACCAGATAGGTCTCAGGGCTCCCACAGTGGGGACAGGTCTTTCCATATTTTACGGTCTCGTATTCCTTCCTGCAGCTTTCACAGAAGGTCACAGCGGGAACCGTATGGACGATCAGCTGGGATGTCTTAAGGATTTCATGTTTTTTGACGGCCCAATCCCAACAGTCGATCAGGTAGGATGGAATGACAGTAGATACCTCGCCGACGTCCATGGTGACGGAGTTGATTTTTGTGACCTGGTTCTCCCGGGCTGTTTCTTCTACCGTATCTATGATTTTAAATACGATTCCAAGTTCATGCATGGCGAGATTCTTCCTTAATAACAGCATTTTATTCCCTGTAAGAGAAACGGACCGGTGGATGCAATGCAGATGCAATGCAGATCCAGGCAGACGCCTGGAAGATGTCATCCTGTCGGCCGGCCCTGAGAGCAGGGATTATGCAGGGCCTTTTATCCTCCAATCAGTATATCATAAAACTCTGGTCTGCCAACCTTGGAGAGCGGATCCTGTGCTATACTGAGAGGAAAGAAAGCTGCTGCCGATCAGGAGGTGGAAAGGAGGCTGTCATGTCCCGCAAAAAGACCATATCGTGCATCCAGGCGCTTTTACTTTGCGTCCTTCTGGCAGCCTGCGCCGGCACCCCTGCTGCGGAAACGCCGGCGCCCCAGTCTGTATCCCAGGACCTCGTTTCTGCAGCCAGTGAAAGCGATGAAACGAGGGCGGGAGTCTTTTATTATTCATTTTCCGATACCTACCTTGCGGAAGTGCGTACCCGCCTGGACATAGCCCTCCACGACGCCGGCATTTCTTTTGTGAATTATGACGCCGCATCTTCCCAGGCAGTTCAGAATACACAGATCCAAACAGCTCTGGAATCCGGCATCAACCTTCTGATCGTCAATATCGTATCCTCCGGCAACGTCGATGCCACCATGGAAATTATTGAAAAGGCGAGCGCCAGGGATATCCCCGTCATCTTTTTCAATAAACCGATCGAAGAGGAAGGAGAGGAAGGAAGTATTCTGGGTGTATATGACAACATAGCTTTTGTGGGAACGGATGCGCCCCAGGCCGGCCATATGCAGGGAGAAATGATCGGCAGCTATGCCCTCAGCCATTATGAGGAGATCGACCTCAACGGAGACGGCGTCATCAGCTATGCCCTTTTCAAGGGCGAAGCGCTGAATCCGGAGGCCATTTACAGAACCCGTTATGCGGTGGAAGATGCAAATGCCATTTTGCAGGAAGCCGGCTATCCGCCCATGCAGTATTTTGACCCCTCCAACTATGATCAGTTCCAGCTGGACCTGGCGGGAACCTGGTCGGACAGCTCCGCCAGGAGATATATGAATGCCAACCTGGAGACCTATAATACTGCAAACGGCAATATGATCGAGCTGATCATCTGCAACAACGACAATATGGCGGAAGGCGTCATTATCTCGCTCAACGCGGCGGGCTATAATACGGGGGTGCCAGGCTCTGTGACCGTCCCTGTTTTCGGCATCGATGCCACCGAGTATGCAAGGCAGCTGATTGCTTCCGGAAGGATGGCAGGGACCATTGAACAGGATTCCCGCAGGATGGCGGAAATCATTACCCGTCTTGCTATGAATGTAGCCGGCGGCCTGGATCTGATGGAAGGGACAGATGACTGCCCCAAGGATGAGGTCCATGGCCTGTATAATAAGATCATCATCCCTTATTCTTTTTATGAGACTGGAAAATAATCCTGATATCTGATAATTTGTGTGCTATTCTCTGTAGAATATGGTATAATCTCACAGATATGCATTTATAAATGTCATGTACTTAAGTTTGGAGGATTTTTAATTATCATGGACGATGGAGGTTTAGCCCCCTGGATCATAGTAGCACTGCTAACACTCTTTGCTGACTTTATTGCAGTTTCAGAAACCGCTCTTGCATCTGTATCCCGGGTCAGAATGAAGACCCTGGCTGACCGCGGCAACAAAAAGGCCCTGCAGGTCATGGATGCTCTCGACAACTTTGACCGTACGATCAGTACCATTCTGATCTGTACCAATATTGCACATCTTGCTTCTGCCTCTCTGGTAACGGTGGCAGTGACCAGGATCTGGGGACTTTCCGCAGTGACCCTGTCCACACTGATCACCTCACTGGCAGTCTTTTTTCTTGCAGAAATGCTCCCTAAAAGCATAGCCAAAAAATACAGTGAAGCCCTGTCACTCTGGTGTATTGGCCCTCTGACATTCCTGATCCGTCTGTTTGCCCCTGCATCGGCGCTTCTTGCTGCCATCGGGAACTTTGCCGGCTCTGTGACAAAGGGGGAACCTGAGGTCTCTGTCACCGAAGATGAAATCTACGACATCATCGAAGATATGACGGAGGAGGGCGCGCTGGATGAGGAGCACGGAGATCTGATTTCCTCAGCCCTGCAGTTTGATGATATTACAGTGGAAAGCATCCTGACGCCCCGGGTGGATGTAACGGCCATTGACATTGACGATGCGCCGGAACAGATCCTGGAGACGATCCGGAATTCCAACCATTCAAGACTCCCGGTCTACGAGGGCAGTATTGATAATATCATCGGCATTCTCAGGATCCGCCGCTATATCCGTGCATATCTGAAAGACCGGGACCATCTGGATGTCCGGTCTCTTCTGGATCCCCCGCTTTATGTGACAGAGAGCGCCAATGTGGATGACCTTCTGCCCCTGATGTCCAAGAGCCGCCAGAACATGGCTGTGGTCACCGACCATTACGGGGGCACTGTCGGAATCGTGACGGTGGAGGATATCCTGGAAGTCCTGGTCGGTGAGATCTGGGACGAGGACGACGTAGTGGAGACGCCCATTATTGATATGGGAAAGGGCCACTATCTGATCGATCCCGAAGTCACAGTGGGCGATGTTTTTGATGAAATCGGCTTTAAGTGCCCTGACGAGGATGAGGACGAACTCCTCAACAAGCGTATTGGAGAGTGGGTCTTCGATCATTTCTCCTCGATTCCCAAGGTGACGGAAAGCTTTTCTTATCATTCGCTTCGGGTGTCTGTTGCCAAGATGGAGCATAACAGGATCCGAAGAGTCTCCGTCAAGCTGGCTGATAAGGCGGAGGCGGAAGAGAAGGGAGGAGAAAACGCATGATCAGAATTCTTGTGATTGCCGGGATCATCCTCTGCATTTACCTTTCCGGATTCTTTTCCGGCTCTGAAATGGCCTATTCTTCCTGCAACACCATGCGCCTGGAGAGCGAGAGGGACAACGGGAACAAAAAGGCGGGCCTGGCCCTTTATATTGCCGAGCATTTTGACGACGCACTGAGCGCGATCCTGATCGGCAACAACCTGGTCAACATTGCCTGTTCGTCACTGGGAACCGTCGCGGTGATCCTGATCGCGGGAAATGACAAATATTCCTGGATCGCTACAGCCATCATCACTGTCGCCGTCATCATCTTTGGAGAAACCATTCCCAAGATCACCTCCAAGAAGAATGCCAGCAGCAATGCGATGCGCTTTGCCTATCCCATTCGGGGGCTGATGATCCTTCTCTGGCCCCTGGTGAAGATCGTGGTCTTTCTGGTCAATCTTCTGACAGCGCCTCTGAAGGGGGAGAAGATCGAAGAGGATGCAGAGGAGAAGGTCGAGGAGCTTTCCTCCATCATTGAAACGGCGGAAGAGGAGGACGTTCTGGAGGAAGACCAGAGCGAGCTGGTTCAGAACGCCATTGATTTTTCCGACATCTCCGCCTCGGAAGCCATGACGGCCCGTGTGGACGTTACAGCCATCGACATAGACGACAGCTGGGAGGATATTATACATCTGCTGGAGCAGGCGCCCTATTCCAGGTTCCCCGTCTATGAGGAAAGCATCGATCATGTGATCGGCGTTCTGCATGTGAACCATCTTCTCAAGGCCATGACAGAGGATTCCCGGGTGGACATCCGGTCTCTGCTTCTGGAGCCCTGCTATGTCTATAAGACCATGAAGCTGCCGGAGGTTCTGGCTGCCTTCCGCAAGGCCAGGCAGCATCTGGCCATTGTGGTGGATGAATACGGCGGGACCCTTGGCATTATTTCCATGGAGGACGTCATGGAACAGGTCGTCGGCGAGATCTGGGACGAGACGGACAAGGTGGAAAACGATGAGATCATCAAGAGAGGAGAAGACGAGTACGAAATCGACGGGGATACCCCAATCGTGGAATTTCTGGATCTGATGGAGATTCGCGAAGAGGATTTTGATGCAGACTCCGAGACAGTCGGAGGCTGGACGATCGAGTCCTTTGGCCGCTTCCCCCAGGTTGGAGAATCGGTAACGACAGACAACATGACGATCACGGTCCTTTCCATGGACGATCTGCGTGTGGAGCGCGTCCTTGTTAAAAGGGAGGCAAAAGAGGAAGATACAAAACATCGCAGGGCAAGGAAGGAAAAGGAAGCTGAAAAGTAAAGAAATATCCTTTCTTATATCCTTTCTTCCATGCTATAATGCATTCAGGTTTTAGTTTTTGATTTCCGGAGGTAATAATATGGATACAGGTGTAGTGATTGCTCTTGCTGCTTTTGCTGTTATGGCGCTGGTCGCGGTTTTTGCAGGTATTGTGACAACGGTTGTTACAGCCTCCTCCATCCATACCACGAATGACGAGGACAGTGAAGCCTGAGGCTTTCTGGCCCGCCTTTGCAAGTCCGGATATGGAAATATAATAAAAGCCTCCGGAATTCCGGAGGCTTTATCATTCGCTACCATAGGTGATAATTGCTGCTTCCGCTGTGAACGTAGCAGCCGATGTTGAAGGTAAGACCGAACAGTACGATCAGAAAAGCTGCATATGTGGACATTCCTGCATAAAGGATCAGGCTGCATGTAAACATCAGTCCAATGATCCCGATAAAGATCAGCAGGATGTCGGAAGTGATTTTCTTCATACGACTCCTTTCCGCCCTGGAAAGAGGGCATCATGTACGGGATACTTGGGATACCTATAGTATACCGCAAAAATATCAGTTAATAAATAGAATTATCAGATAAATAGCCGGATTTTTCCGGAATTTTACAGTCTATATTGGAAAGGCCGGGGACTTTGAGACTGCTTTATGCTATACTGAACTGGCTGAAGACCGGCGGAGCCGGCATGCAGAAATGGTTTTAAGGGGGACTTAAACATGTTCTTGGCAGTAGTTTTATTTGCAGCAGGCCTTGTGCTCCTGATTAAAGGAGGAGACTGGTTCGTAGACGGTGCTACCGGGATCGCCCGCAGATATCATGTCCCGGAGCTGCTGATCGGCGCCACCGTCGTCTCCATCGGCACGACGCTTCCTGAAGTCATGGTCTCGGCCCAGTCAGCCCTGACAGGGCACGGCGAAATTGCCTATGGCAACGCCATCGGCTCCATTATCTGCAACACAGCTCTGATCGCGGCCATTACCATTGCGGTGACACCCCAGAGCGTGAACAGAAAGACCATCCGGACGCCTGTCATTTTCTTCTTTGTGGCAGCGGCCATTTACTGCTTCACGGCATATTTTATAGGCTTTTTCTACAGGCCCCTGGGCATGATCCTGCTGGCGGTCTTCCTGCTTTACATGTTTATCACCGTCGGGCAGATGAAGGACCAGCCCCAGCAGGCGGCTGAACCTGAGGAGGAAGAGGAAGAAAGACCTCTCTGGAAGGATCTGCTTCTTCTGGTCGTGGGAGCGGTCCTGATCGCGGTCGGCGCCAATCTTCTGGTCGACAACGGGACCCTGATCGCGGAGGGCCTGGGCGTGCCGGAATCCGTCATCGCCCTGACCTTTGTGGCCCTGGGTACCTCTCTGCCGGAGCTCGTGACGGCGATCACGTCCCTGATCCGGGGACACGGCGCCCTGTCTCTGGGCAACATTATCGGCGCCAACCTTTTCAATCTGGTCCTGGTGTCCGGCGTTTCCGTGACCCTGTCTCCTTTTGCGGTACCGGCCAGCAAGGTCGTGGCAGGCATCAACGCATCCCTGCTGATCGATATTCCGGTCATGCTCTTTGTCATGTCCTTCATGACGCTGCCGGCCCTGATCCGGGGGAAGCTGACAAGAGCCCAGGGCATCATACTTTTAATCGTCTACTTTGCCTTCTGCATCCTGCAGTTCGTGCTGTAACCAGTTTAACAGATTCAGTAAACGGAGGAATTTGACATGGGATATAATGAAAATGATGAAATGGAAGAGTATGACCAGGAGGATATCATTACTCTGACAGACGAAAACGGAGAACAGTTCCAGTGCCTGTACCTGGATACCATCGAGTATGAAGGGGCAGAATATGCGGCGCTTCTGACTCTTGAAACGGAGGACTCCGGTGAGATTCTGATCTTCAGGATCGAGGAATCCGAATATGAAGACATGGACGATTATGTGTCCGTGGAAGACGAAGAGGTTCTGGCTGCAGTTTATGCAATTGTAAAGGAAAGATTTGAGGGCGAGCTGAATTTTTCAGACTGAGTGCCTGAGGATCACTCAATCAGAAACGGAGAAAATAAGTGAGCAACGTTGAAATTCTGTTGATCGAAGACGATATGGACATCCGTGAAGGCGTCAGGATTCTTCTTGAGGGAGAGGGATATCACGTGACGGAGGCAGAAAACGGCCTCCAGGGGCTCTCTCTGCTTTCGGATTCAACGGATCTGGTGATCCTGGATATTATGATGCCGGGTATGTCCGGCCTGAGGACCTGTGAAGAGATCCGTAAGACTTCCAATGTACCGGTCCTTTTCCTGACCGCAAAATCAAGAGAATCCGACAAGCTGGTCGGCCTCATGGCCGGCGGCGATGATTATCTTGCAAAGCCCTTCTCCTATGTGGAGCTGCTGGGCAGGGTCAAAGCCCTGCTCAGACGGTATACGGTCTATAAGGGCAAGGGAAGTGAGATCTCAGAAGCGGATGAAGGATATATTGAGCTGGCCGGCGTCAGGATCAATCGGAATTATAACGAAGTGATCATGAACGGCAAGGAGCTGAATCTTTCCGACACCGAATACAGGATTCTCCTGCTGCTCATGGAAAGCCCTGGAAAGATCTTTTCGGCCGAGACGCTTTATGAGTCAGTCTGGAACGAAAAGTACTTTTACAGCTGCAACAGTACAATCACCGTTCATATCCGCAAGCTTCGGGTCAAGGTGGAGGAGGATCCTCAAAAGCCCAAGCATGTGGTGACTGTATGGGGAAGAGGATATCGATTTGAGACCCGAAGTGAATAAGTGGAACTCCATTTATTTCAGACTTGTCAGGCTGCTGGTCATCGCACTTGTGTGCGCGGCAGCTTTTTTTGCGTTGTCCCATCTGGGTTTCAGGCTGTTTTTGGACAAGACACTGGGGGATTCCTATCAGGAGTCCCAGAACCAGCGCAGATATGAGGCCTTCCAGAAATATGTCACGGACAACCGGATCCCGTCCAATGACACCCTGGCCCTGAACCGGTGGATGGCCCAGCAAAAAGATCTGGAAATGGAGATTTATAAGAACTATAACCTGGTCTATGACTCCATGGACCCTTCTCATAACGACCGGGGCACCAAGGAAGAGTTTTATTATACCTGGGAATCCCATTATGTCGTTACCTTCCGGGACGGCAGAGCCCAGGTGGTCCTGTTCGGCTTCTATATTCATAGGGTGGAGATCCTTCTGATCCTGCTGCGGATCGCCGTGACCTTTATTATCTTCCTTTTTGTATTTCTTTTGGGGATCCGGAGCGAGATGCGTTATCTGAGTCAGCTGAGGGCGGAGGTGTCGATCCTGGAGAGCGGAGATCTGACCTATCCCATTACGGTGACGGGCAAGGACGAACTCAGCTTTCTGGCCTACAGCATTGAAAAGCTGCGGGCCGGGATCCAGGAGGAGATCCAGAAAAATGCGGAGGTCTCCAAGGCCTCGCAGGAAATGATCACGGAAATGTCCCATGATCTTAGAACGCCCCTGACAGCCCTTCTTCTGTATACGGAGATCCTGGAAAGCGTCCGCTATGAGGACAGCAGCCAGTGGAAGCGCTATGTGCATGCCATCCGGGACAAGGCGGTCATGATCAAGGAACTGTCAGACAACATCTTTGAATATGCCCTGATCCGGAGCGAGAGAAGGAAGACGCCGGAGGAGGTCTTTGGCTTTGAGGAGCTCTTCTATGACATCCTTTCCGAAACGGCCGAATATCTTTACAGCCAGGGCTTTCCTGTGGTGATCGAAGGCGAGTGGCCGGAGGGAAAGGTCCGGGTGCGGATGGACTTCATAAACCGTATCATGGATAATATTACCTCCAACGCCCTTAAATATGCCTCCAGGGAGGAGGCGGTGGTCTTCAACGTGGGGACCCAGGACGGCATGCTGACCGTATCGGTCCGCAACGGCTGCAAAAAGGATATAAGAAATGCAGAGAGCACCGGGATCGGTCTGGTAAATATCCGCAATATGATGGAAAAGATGGGCGGATCCAGCACGACCTGGACAGAAGAAGGTTATTTTACTGTAAAGCTGCTTTTCGAAAACGTTTCATGATTATTAAGTTTTTATGAAATTATTAACTGCGGTTTTTGATTGAGTTGACAAGGAATAGAGGCTTTGTTATAGTAATCTCTGGATAAATACGTAACAATTCCGTAATAAAAGTTGCAATAATTGTAACGAAAACGGAGAGTTACAGATTGATTTGGAGGTAAAATGAAGTCCTATAAAGTCAGATTAATTACCAGTCTGATGACAGCAGTCCTCGCTGCAGGCAGCGCCTGTTATCCGGTGTGCGCCGCAGAGACCGGGGAAGAAGCGCCTGTCAAAGTGACTGCAGATGCGGAAGGAAAGGAGAGTGAAGAGCTGGAAGCCGGCGCTCTGACAGAGCCCGAAAAATCCCTGCTTCTCACATCGGCCAGTTCCAACGCAGTCAGTAATGTTCTGGGCCAGGATGTCATTGCCGAGACCGGCAAGACTAAATCGATCGCAGTTGCATCCAGTGCAGAGTACATTTCTGTATGGAGCGAAGCATCCGAAGACAGCAGCATTGTCGGCCAGATGAAGGCCAACGACGTGGCGACTGTCCTGGCGGATGACGGAGGCAGCTGGGTCCGTATCAAATCCGGCGATGTCGTCGGCTATGTAAAGCGCGAGAATCTTGTGGAAGGGGAAGCAGCCGAAAAGCTTGCGGAACTGACCAAGCAGAAAACTGCCAAAGTCATCACAGCATCCTCCAACCTGAACGTCCGCGCAGGCGCAGGTATGGAATATGAAGTGATCACCAGACTCTACAGCGGAACGGAAATCGACGTAGTGGACGTGGAGGGCGACTGGATCAAGGTATCCACACCCGAATTCGGCGAAGGCTATATTTCCGCAGACTACGCTTCCGTAGATACGGCCTATCCCACTGCTGATACAGCAGAGGAGATCGAGGGAAGGGAAGGCGATTACGCCAAGAACCTCGAGGACGCTAAGATCGAAGCGGCCAGAGCAGAAAAGATCCTGGCAAATGCCCAGAATCTTACCGATGATGCTTTTGTAGATGAAGAGACTGCCAAGATGGTCATCAGTGCGGCAAAGGATGCCGTCGATGCGGCAGCGGCCAAACAGGAAGAAGCCCAGCAGGAATATGATGATAATTACATGTCCGGCGAGGCGGTTGTGGATTATGCCATGCAGTTCCTTGGCAATCCCTATGTATATGGCGGCACGAGCCTGACCCACGGCTGTGACTGCTCCGGCTTTACCATGGGCGTTTTTGCCCATTTCGGCATCAGCCTTCCTCATTATGATGCTTCCCAGAGATCCTACGGCACAGCGGTCTATTCCCTGGCGGAAGCCATGCCCGGCGATCTGGTATGCTTCTACGGCCATGTAGGCATCTATATCGGCAACAATGAGATCATCCATGCATCTACGCCCAGCAGCGGCATTAAGATCAGCAACCTGAACTACATGGGCACCATCGCCTGTATCAGAAGACTGGTATAAAACATATTGAAAATGATCAACGGAAGCCCCCGGGCTTCCGTTTTTTTTATGAATTTTACATGAAATCAGATGTTCCCGGGCTGGTCTATGGTATAATAATGATGTTAAAACAAAGTCCTGGCGGGACTGGTTTTAGCACATCCGGACAGGCGGCTTTTTTGTCTTTCCGGACATCAACAAAGGCGGACGCCAGCATGTCCGCGGAAAGAGGTGCTTATGGAATTTTTAATCGTCGGCAAAAACATGGAAGTAACACCGAATCTGGACCAGGCCGTGCGCGACAAACTGGGAAAGCTGGACAAGTTCTTTTCCAAGGATACGGTAGCGCATGTTACGTTGAGTGTGGATAAGGACCGTCACAAAATTGAGGTCACGATCCCGATCAAGGGCAGCATTATCCGTTCCGAGCAGGTCAGCAATGATATGTATGTATCCATCGACCTGGTGGAGGAAGTGATTGAGAGACAGGTCAAGAAGTATAAGGGCAAGATTATCAGAAAGCATCAGGAAGGTGCCAACCTTAAGAGGGAGTTCATCGAGAGGGCGGATCCTTATGAAGAGAACATCAGGATCGTCCGCCACAAGACCTTTGATTTCAAGCCCATGTATCCGGAAGATGCCTGCGTGCAGATGGAGCTTCTGGGGCACAGCTTTTTCGTTTTCATCAATGCAGAAACAGAACAGACCGCCGTTGTCTATAAGAGAAAAGGCGGAACCTACGGTATGATCGAGCCTGAGGCTTAAAATATAGATACAGCTTGTCCGGGAACAAAAATGTTCCCGGACAAGCTCTGCTGGAAAGGATTTAGCATTGCAAACCGTAAATACAAGTGCTATAATAACGAAAACGCAATGATAAATTTTTAACAATCAATCTGTTGCAGCCCGGATCTGTGATGAAGCACAAAACGGGCAAGTGTCACGAAAGGAAGGTAATTATGGCAAAGAAAGTAGTTATCGCCGGCGCTGTCCGTACAGCTATCGGCAAAATGGGCGGCGCTCTCAGCACGACTCCTGCAGCTGAACTTGGTTCCATCGTTATCAGAGAAGCCTTAAAGCGCGCAGGCGTTCCCGCAGATCAGGTCAGCGAAGTTCTGATGGGCTGTGTTATCCAGGCAGGCCAGGGCCAGAACGTGGCAAGACAGGCTTCCATCAAGGCCGGTCTTCCGGTGGAAGTCCCTGCTGTTACCATCAATGTCGTATGCGGTTCCGGTCTGAACTGTGTCAATATGGCAGCAGATATGATCATTGCCGGCGACGCTGACATCGTTGTAGCCGGCGGTATGGAAAATATGTCCATGGCTCCCTATGCAGTTATGCAGGGCCGCTATGGTTACAGAATGAATGACGGCAAGCTGGTCGACACCATGATCAGGGATGCTCTTTGGGATGCATTCAATGATTATCACATGATCAGAACCGCTGATAACGTAGCAGCACAGTGGGGCCTGACCCGTGAAGAGCTCGACGAGTTCGCAGCCGCTTCCCAGCAGAAGGCCTGTGCAGCACAGGAAGCCGGCATCTTCAAGGATGAGATCGTCCCTGTAGAAGTCAAGCAGAAGAAGCAGACCATCGTAGTGGATACCGACGAAGGCCCTCGTCCCGGCACAACTGCCCAGAGCATTGCAAGACTTCGTCCCATCAACGCTGACGGCGTTACCACTGCAGGCAATGCATCCGGCATCAACGACGGTGCAGCAGCTGTCGTCGTTATGAGCGAAGAGAAGGCCATCGAGCTGGGCGTTAAGCCTATGGCAACATGGGTAGCCGGCGCTCTTGGCGGCGTGGATCCTTCCATCATGGGCGTAGGTCCTGTGGCAGCAACCAAGAAGGTCCTGGCAAAGACCGGTCTTACGATCGACGATTTCGATCTCTATGAAGCAAATGAAGCATTTGCAGCCCAGTCTGTAGCAGTCGGCAGAGAACTTGGCTTTGATCTGAAGAAGCTCAATGTCAATGGCGGCGCCATCGCCCTCGGCCATCCCGTAGGCGCATCCGGATGCCGTATCCTTGTTACCCTGCTTCATGAGATGGTCAGAAGCGGCGCAAAGCGCGGCCTTGCAACTCTTTGCATCGGCGGCGGCATGGGCTGTGCTACCATCGTTGAGAAATACGAAGCATAAATCATAATCAGACATAGAATGTTCCCTCGGGGCGGTCCTGCTCCGGGGGTACATCTGTTGAATAAGAGAATTTTAGCGAGGTAAATGTAATGGGTTTTGTACAGTATGAAGTAGAAGGCGCTGTCGGCGTCATCACCATCGATCGTCCCAGGGCTCTGAACGCTCTGAATTCCGAAGTGCTCGATGATCTGAACGCAGTCCTGGACGGCGTTGATCTTGACACAGTCCGCGCACTGGTCCTGACAGGCGCAGGCGAGAAATCCTTCGTGGCAGGCGCTGACATCGGCGAGATGAGCACTCTGACCAAGGAAGAGGGCGAAGCCTTCGGCAAGAAGGGCAATGACATCTTCCGCAGGATTGAAACATTCCCCATCCCTGTGATCGCTGCAGTCAACGGCTTCGCTCTGGGCGGCGGCAATGAGATCGCCATGAGCTGTGATATCCGTATCTGCTCCGACAACGCTCTGTTCGGACAGCCTGAAGTCGGCCTGGGCATTACCCCTGGCTTTGGCGGCACCCAGAGACTGGCCCGTCTGGTCAGCCCCGGCATGGCCAAGCAGATCATCTTCTCCAACAGCAACATCAAGGCTGACGAAGCCTACAGGATCGGTCTTGTCAATGCAGTATATCCCCAGGAAGAACTCCTTCCCGCAGCCAAGAAGCTGGCAGCCAGGATCGCAAAGCAGGCTCCCATTGCTGTCCGCGCCTGCAAGAAGGCAATCAACGACGGTCTCCAGGTCGATATGGACCAGGCACTGGTAGTGGAAGAGAAGCTGTTCGGCTCCTGCTTCGAGACCTATGATCAGCAGGAAGGCATGGCCAACTTCCTTCGCAAGAAGGATGACCCCAAGAAGGTCAAGATGGTCGATTTCCAGAATAAGTGATGATATTAAATTTCTGAATTTAATATATACGTCGATTTTAATGTAAGGAGGACTACAAAATGAAAGTAGCAGTTATTGGCGCTGGTACAATGGGATCCGGTATCGCACAGGCATTTGCACAGTGTGATGCAGTCGAGAAGGTCTATCTCTGCGATATCAAAGAAGAATTCGCAGCAGGCGGCTTTGCAAAGATCAAGAAGGGCTTCGACAAGAGAATCGCCCGCGGCAAGATGGAGCAGGCAGCTGCAGACGCTATCCTTGCCAAGATCCAGACCGGTCTTAACACCATCGCTGTAGATCCTGACCTCGTAGTCGAGGCAGCTCTGGAAGTTATGTCCATCAAGAAGGACTGCTTTAAACAGCTTCAGGACGAAATCGTCCAGAATCCTGACTGCATCTATGCTTCCAACACCTCTTCTCTGTCCATCACAGAGATCGGCTCCGGCCTTTCCAAGCCTGTAATCGGCATGCACTTCTTCAATCCCGCTCCCGTTATGAAGCTCGTTGAAGTCATCGCAGGTCTGAATACTCCCGCCGAGATCGTTGACAAGGTCAAAGAGATTTCCGTTGCCCTGGGCAAGACTCCCGTTCAGGTCAATGAAGCTGCCGGTTTCGTTGTTAACAGAATCCTTGTTCCCATGATCAACGAAGGTATCTGCGTTTATGAAGCAGGCGTTTCCGATATCGAAGGCATCGACACTGCCATGAAGCTTGGCTGCAACCACCCCATGGGTCCCCTTGAGCTGGGCGACTATATCGGTCTGGATATCGTTCTGGCAATCATGGATGTTATTTATGCTGATACTGGCGATTCCAAGTATCGTGCCTGCCCTCTGCTCCGCAAGATGGTCCGCGGCAAGAGACTGGGCGTCAAGACCGGTATCGGTTTCTATGATTACTCCAACGGCAAGGTTCCTACCGACAAGTAATCAGCACAGACAGTTCATGACCGGAAAGGGAGGAAAGCTTCTTCCCTTTCCGGATCGAATAAATATTAATAAGGAGATTTACAATGGATTTTCAGTTAGACAAACAGCATGAAATGGCGAGAGATCTGTTTAAAGATTTCGCTGAAAAAGAAGTTAAGCCTCGTGCAATTGACGTTGATGAAACTGAGATTTTCCCCAGAGATACCGTTGAAAAAATGCAGAAATACGGTTTCATGGGCATCGCTGTTCCCAAGGAATACGGCGGACAGGGCTGCGATCCTCTGACATACATCATGTGTGTGGAAGAGCTGGCCAAGGTCTGCGGCACCACTTCCGTTATCGTTTCCGCACACAGCTCTCTGTGCTGCGATCCCATTCTTTTCTACGGAAACGAAGCCCAGAAGCAGAAATATCTGGTTCCCCTTGCAAAGGGCGAAAAGCTCGGTGCATTCGGTCTGACTGAGCCCGGCGCCGGCACAGATGCGCAGGGCGTACAGACAAAGGCTGTTTTCGATGCAGAGACCAACGAGTACATCCTCAACGGTTCCAAGTGCTTCATCACAAACGGTAAGGAAGCTGATATCTATATCATCATTGCTTATACCGACATCATTGAGAAGCGCGGCCGCAAGCAGAAGGTCTTCTCCGCATTCATCGTTGAGAAGGACACCCCCGGCTTCACCTTCGGTACCAAGGAAAACAAGATGGGTATCCGCGGTTCCTCCACATATGAACTGATCTTCCAGGACTGCAGAATCCCTGCAGACAACCTGCTCGGCCAGAAGGGCAAGGGCTTTGCTTATGCAATGCACACCCTGGACGGCGGCCGTATCGGTATCGCTGCACAGGCTCTGGGTATCGCTGAGGGCGCTCTTGAGAGAACTGTTGAGTATGTCAAGGAAAGAAAGCAGTTCGGCAGATCCATTTCCGCATTCCAGAATACACAGTTCCAGCTTGCTGAGATGTATTCCAAGGTTGAGGCAGCTAAGCTCCTTGTTTATAAAGCAGCTATGGCAAAGGCAACCCAGAAGGTCTACTCTGTGGAAGCAGCTACCGCTAAGCTTTTCGCAGCACAGACCGCTATGGAAGTTACCACAAAGGCTGTTCAGCTCTTTGGCGGTTACGGTTATATCAGAGAGTACGAAGTTGAGCGTATGATGCGTGATGCCAAGATCACTGAGATCTATGAAGGAACATCCGAAGTGCAGCGTATGGTCATCTCCGGCGCCATGCTGAGATAATCCGGATCAGTTTTTGATTACCGAGTAAAGTTTGATTATAAACAAAGGAGAATGACACATGAAAGTCGTAGTATGCGTTAAGCAGGTTCCCGATACTAAGGGCGGCGTTAAGTTCAAACCCGATGGAACACTGGACAGAGCTGCAATGCTTGCCATCATGAACCCTGATGACAAGGCTGGTCTTGAAGCAGCACTTAGATTAAAAGATGAGTACGGCGCAGAGGTTACTGTTGTTACCATGGGCCTTCCCAAGGCTGAGGCAGTCCTTCGCGAAGCATATGCCATGGGCGCAGACAAGGGCATTCTGGTTACTGACAGAGTCCTGGGCGGCGCTGACACCTGGGCAACCTCTTCCACGATCGCAGGCGCACTCAGAAACCTGGATTACGATCTGGTCATCACCGGCCGTCAGGCAATCGACGGTGATACCGCACAGGTCGGCCCTCAGATTTCCGAGCATCTTGGTATTCCCGTAATTTCCTACGCAGAAGACCTCAAGATCGAAGGCGACAGCGTTATCGTCAAGCGTCAGTTTGAAGACAGATATCACATTGTTAAGGCTAAGATGCCTTGCCTTGTAACTGCACTTTCCGAATTAAATGAGCCCCGCTACATGACTCCCGGCGGCATTTTCGATGCATTCGAAAAGGAAATCACCGTTTGGGGAAGAGCAGATCTGAAGGATGTTGATGACAGCAACCTTGGTCTGAAGGGATCACCTACCCAGATCGCAAAGGCTTCCGATAAGGTCGCCAAGGGCGCTGGCACAAAGTACACTCCCGACAGCGATGAAGAGGGCGCACAGATCATCTTCGACCTGCTGAAGGAGAAACACTTCATCTGATAATACGCAGCGGGTTAGTTTTAATAATTTAGAAAGTAAAAGCGCAGAAATAAGCGCGGAACGGAGAAGAAAACATGTCTTTAGAAGAATATAAAGGAGTATTTATCTTCGCTCAGCAGGTTGACAATGAGATCACACCGGTCGCATTAGAGCTTCTCGGCAAAGCGAAAGAACTGGCATCCAGCCTGGAAACAAAGGAAGTCACAGCAGTACTCATCGGCTCTGAAGTTGGCGGTCTGGTAGACAGACTTGCCCGCTATGGCGCTGACAGAGTTATCGTTGTGGACGATCCCGCCCTGAAGGATTACAGAACCGAGCCTTATACCCAGGCTCTGGTCGCTGTGATCAAAGAGTTCAAGCCCGAAATCCTTCTGGTAGGCGCAACCGCCATCGGCCGTGACCTTGGCCCCCGCGTATCCTCCAGAGTTCATACAGGTCTGACTGCAGACTGCACCAAGCTGGATATCGGCGATTTCCCGCTGACCAATCCTACAAAGTTCAACCTGCTGCTCATGACCCGTCCTGCATTCGGCGGCAATACCATTGCTACCATCGCCTGCCCTGACTTCCGCCCTCAGATGGCTACAGTCCGACCCGGCGTTATGCAGAAGATCACTCCCATCGAAGGCGCTAAGGCAGAAGTTATCAACTTCGATGCCGGCATCGTTGAGAATGACAAGTATACTCAGATCCTTGAGATCATCAGAGAGAAGAAGTCTGTTGCTGACATCTCTGCTGCCAAGATCCTTGTATCCGGCGGCCGTGGCGTTGGCAGCCCCGAAAACTTCAAGATCCTGGAGGACCTGGCAGAAGTCATCGGCGGAACCGTTTCCTGCTCTCGTGCAGTTGTAGATTCCGGCTGGAAGCCCAAGGATCTCCAGGTTGGTCAGACTGGCCAGACCGTACGTCCTCAGATCTACTTCGCCATCGGTATCTCCGGTGCCATCCAGCACGTTGCCGGTATGGAAGAGTCCGACCTGATCATCGCCATCAACAAGGACGAGAACGCTCCCATCTTTGACGTTGCCGACATCGGTATCGTCGGCGACCTCAACAAGGTCGTGCCCGCTCTGACAAAGAAGATCGCTGCTGATCTTGCTGCAAAGAAGGGCTGATATTCAATAAGGAACAGGACATAGTCCTGTAAAGCAAGAACAGGCGGCCCGCTTATGCGGACCGCCTGTCTGCCAGTCAGGGAATTATTTTCTGCCAAGAGACCGGACTTTGTCTGTGAGCCAGGACAGAGCGGATTCAAAGTTGACGCCGTACCAGCTGTAATCCGGATCCTTCATGGTTTCCTTCATGCACTCCAGGGTGTAATCCACAGCAAGGGCAGCGGCATCCGCAGCCGAAAGACCCAGGGCCAGGGCGCCGGTCACGCAGCTGGCAAAGATGTCCCCGGTCCCGTGGAAGCTGACGGGCAGTTTTTCATTGTCATAGAAGGCGAAGCTGTCATCCGCTGCCCTGTAGGTCAGAGCGCCCAGCCTTCCCTCCCGGAGGCTGACGCCGGTCATGATGACGGTCCCGGCGCCCAGAGCGCCCAGCTTTCTAAGGAGCGCCTGGTAGTAGGCTTCGTCCCCGTCTTCCCTGTAGGGAGTGCCGGTCATAAGGCAGCCTTCCGTCAGGTTGGGCAATATAAGATCCGCCTGGCCGCAGAGCGAGGCCATTTCGGCAGCGAAGGCCTGGCTGAAGCCGGCGTAGAGCTTTCCGTGGTCTGCCATGGCCGGATCGACGATCCTGACCGAAGCGGGAGAGGCCAGCTCCTTCCAGGCCTGCCTGACCAGGTCGATCTGCCGGGCGGAGCCCAGGTAGCCGCTGTAGATGGCGCTGAAGGTAAAGCCTTCCTTCTTCCAGTGCTCCAGAATGCCGGGGATATCTTCGGTCAGATCCCGGAAGGTAAAGCCCTGAAATGCCGTATGCGTGGAGAGGACAGCCGTAGGAATGACAGCGGTCTCAACGCCCATGGCCGAGATGATGGGCAGGGCAGTGGTCAGAGAGCATTTTCCGACGCAGGAAATATCCTGGATAGTAAGTATCTTCTTCATGGCTTTTTTCCTTTGCTGATGATTTTTATAGACTCATCATAATGACTGATTGGCCTTATTTCAAATACCAGAATGAATATATTTTATAAGGCCAGATTTAAGTATAGCCCCCTTTCATTGTCAGGCAGGAGGCATTCCGGAATAATCAGATTGACAAAAAAATAACAGGGGCTTAACATAATAAGGGAAAAGGCGGAATAAATATGGCAAAAAAAGCAGACAACAAGACAAATGCAATGCGGATCCTGGAAACAGCCGGGATCCCCTATACATACAGCTCCTATGAAGTGGAAGGAGAGTTTTCTGACGGAATTGCTTCGGCAGATAAGATGGGCCTTCCCCACGAACAGGTCTTCAAGACCCTGGTCACCCTGGGATCCGACAAGGAGCACTATGTTTTTGTCATTCCGGTGGAGGAGGAGCTGGACTTTAAAAAATGCGCCAAATCGGTCGGCGTCAAAGCGGTCCAGATGATTCATGTGAAGGAGCTGTTTGGCCTGACAGGCTATGTCCGGGGCGGCTGCACAGCCATCGGCATGAAGAAGCCTTTTGTCACGAGACTGGAT
Source organism: uncultured Lachnospiraceae bacterium (assembly GCA_946541955.1). Lineage (GTDB taxonomy): Bacteria > Bacillota > Clostridia > Lachnospirales > Lachnospiraceae > CAG-791. Next base: position 19,136 of record CAMNJZ010000008.1, read on the forward strand.
GAAAGCGCCCAGCTCTTTGATCAGATCTATATCAGCGGCGGACGGATCGGTCTCCATCTGTGCCTGGCGCCGGAGGATTTCCTGAAGGCTGCCCACAGGGCTGAATACGCGGATCTGACCCGGTGAGGACAGGATTTTTTTATAATGGTTTTCTTCCGCAGGAGAGCGGAAAAAATAGAGTCACTATTCTAATAATGTATTTGGAGGACAACAGATGAAAAGAAAAGTAGTTTTGGCAGGCGCCTGCAGAACAGCCATCGGCACAATGGGCGGAACCCTCAGCAACGTTCCCGCTCCCGAACTGGGAACCATCGTCATCAAAGAGGCCCTGAAGAGGACCGGCATCGATCCCAAGATGGTCGATGAAGTTTACATGGGCTGCGTCATTCAGGCAGGTCTGGGCCAGAACCCTGCAAGACAGGCTGCTGTCAATGCAGGCATTCCTGTAGAAGTACCCGCAACCACCATCAACGTTCTCTGCGGTTCCGGTCTGCACTGCGTCAACCTGGCTGCAAAGCTGATCGAATACGGCGAAGCTGACATCATCGTTGCCGGCGGTATGGAAAACATGTCCAAGGCTCCTTACCTCCTTTACGGCGGCAGATACGGCTATCGTATGGGTTCTGCCCAGATCGACGACGCCATGATCCGTGACGCCCTGACAGATGCCTTCTACGGCATTCACATGGGCATTACCGCTGAGAATATCTGCGATGAGTGGGGACTGACCAGAGAGCAGCTGGATGAGTTCGCTGCATGGTCTCAGAACAAGGCTGAGAAGGCGATTGCTGAAGGCAAGTTCAAGGATGAGATCGTTCCCGTGGAAGTCAAGATGAAGAAAAAGACCGTGATCTTTGACACGGATGAAGGCCCCCGTCAGGGCGTCACAGCAGAAGGCATCTCCGGCCTTCGCCCTGCTTTCAAGAAGGACGGCAAGGTCACAGCTGCAAACTCCTCCGGCATCAATGATGCAGCGGCAGCCATCATCGTTATGAGCGAAGAGAAGGCCAAGGAGCTTGGCGTTACCCCTATGGCTACCTGGATCGGCGGCGAGCTGGCAGGCTGCAGGCCCGAAATCATGGGCATCGGTCCCGTTTATGCGACCCGTAAGGTCATGGAGAAGACCGGCTACAAGATCGAGGACTTCGACCTGATCGAAGCCAACGAAGCCTTTGCCGCTCAGTCTGTAGCAGTGGCACATGACCTGGGCTGGAACAATGATATTCTGAACGTCAACGGCGGCGCCATCGCTCTGGGACATCCTGTAGGCGCATCCGGATGCCGTATCCTGGTCACTCTGCTGCATGAGATGCAGAGAAGAGATGCCAAGAAGGGTCTTGCAACGCTTTGCGTCGGCGGCGGCATGGGCTGCGCAGCCATCGTAGAACGCGACTGATCCGGCTCCAAGCTTTCATATTGAAGCAGCGATCCCCCGGCAGGTGCCTGCCGGGGGATTTTTATGACCGCCGTCCATCCGTTCCTTTCTGCTGCGCCATGCCGGCGCCCTGCGGCGATTGCCGCCTGGCGGCCCGATCGCACAAAAAAAGAACCAGTCTTTCGACTGGTTCTTTTGGATGTTAGTGACAAGATTCGAACTCGCGACCTTCTGGTCCGTAGCCAGACGCTCTATCCAGCTGAGCTACACTAACACGTACGCTGTTCCTCAACAGCAAATATGATTATACGGTCAAAGGATCTGTTTGTCAACAGGTTTTTTTAAAAGTGCTCCGACAGGACACCTGGCTCCTGAGCAGGCGTTCAGCAGGCCGGGGGGCGGAGCTTTGCATTTTCTTTTCCCGTTCGCTAGAATTTTATTATAGGTATTATAACACCAAGGGTAAAAGAAAGGAGAATACTATGGTCACCCTGAAAGATGTATCTGTAGCCTGTTGTATCTCACGATCCTCCGCCAGCAAAGCGCTCCAGGATTACCTGGATATCAGTGATTCGCTGCGGAACCGGGTCAGAGAAACGGCAGCCGTCATGGGCTACATAGACCGGGCCTCTGCCAGGCTGCTGCCGGAGAAGGATCTCTTTGGAATCTTCATCACAGACGGATTCCAGAGAAAGGAAGGAGATGAGAAAATTCAGAAATGGAAACAAACATTTACGAAAATATGTAATGATAACGGATTTGAGACAACAATCGCTCAGCCTGAAAGACAAACAGGGGAGCGGCTGGTCTACCACTATTTTGGCTCCAGATTTGCAGGCATCTGCATTTTATGTCTGCCGGAGGAAACAGAGATCCTCTACACCATGTCTCAGTCCACTGCGGCATGGACGTCCTGCTGTGGAAGCGCCTACTGCAGCTGCCTGGATCCCTCCCGGATCGAGATCTGTGCCGACGGGCAGGAAGGGGACTGGAAGATCGAAGAGACCGCCGGCAGGGCCGCAGAAGACCTCCTCTTATGGACTGCCAGACACAGGAAGAGGATGAAAAGAGCCCAAAAAGACGCTGCAAAAAATGCACTGAAAAATAACGAGAAAACCCTCTGAAAGCCCTTCTTAAAATATTAAATTTTTCTAAAATCAATTCTGAAACTATTCTTGATATCGATTCAAATTCATCTCCGTTTTAAACCGGATCTGTCAGAGATTCCGCTCTGGCCCGGAAGCCCGTCAGGCAGCTTCCACTAATTTTCCATGAATATATGAAATGTAAAAGGGACCATGACGATGCCATGTTCCCTTTTATATTTCCTTTGTTTCTGATTGGTCTGCCGGTATTGACTTTGCAAAGCGTCAAAGCTATTATGAAAAACAGCAAATGTAGCAGGCTACATTTATGGCCTGCCAGGATAAGGGATAGTTGGGAAGGAATGGAATGAACCACTGCGGAAAAAACATGCTCCCATCCGAGGAGCCGATCTCTTTCAAGATCAAGAAGATCAATGAACGCTTCCTCAGGGATATGAACAATCGTCTCAAAGAAGACGACCTGACCTATTCACAGCTTACGGTGCTGATTTTTCTGCGCCGCAATCGGTCGGCCAGGACCAGCCTGAAGGATCTGTGCGAAGCGCTGCACATTACCCATCCGACCGGAATCGGCCTGATTCGACGCCTGTCCGAAAAGGAACTGGTGGAATCCAGGGTGGATCCGGACAACAGGCGCTGCCGTATTATCAAGCTGACGGACAAGGCGGAAGCGCTTCTGCACAAAAGCTTCGAGCACAGGCAGAACATGGACCAGAGACTGAGCGGCGGACTTTCAGAAGAGGAGATCGCGACTGTCAAGGCCCTTTTGGACAGAATGTACAACAATATCAAAGATGAAACGGAGGAAGAACAACTATGATCAAGACAATTGCCGGGCAGATCAAGGAATTCACCCTGCCCTCCATTCTGACCCCTCTGTGTATGATCGGAGAGGTCATCTGTGAAATGATCATACCGATCCTGATGGGGCAGATCGTTGACAATGGCATTCAGGCGGGAAATATGGAATTCATTATGACGACCGGCGCCAAGATGATCGTCATGGCCCTTCTGGGACTGGCTTTCGGCATCGGCGGCGGCTACTTCGGTTCCAAGGCCTCGGCCGGTCTGGCCAGAAATCTGCGGGAAGCCATGTTTGTCAGGATCCAGGATTTCTCCTTTGCCAACATCGATCATTTTTCCACCTCCGGCCTCGTGACCAGGCTGACCACCGATGTGACAAATATACAGAATGCCTACCAGATGCTTCTGCGTATGGCCATGCGGTCTCCGATTTCCCTGATCACTGCCATGGTCATGAGCTTTGTGATCAGTCCCAGGATCGCCTCCATCTACCTGGCGGCAGTCATCTTTCTTTCCCTTGTGATGGCCTTTATTATGAGCCGGGCGACCCGTTATTTCAAACAGGTCTTTGAACGTTATGACGACCTCAATGAGAGCGTACAGGAAAACGTCAGGGCGATCCGGGTCGTCAAGGCCTTCGTCCGGGAAGAATACGAGAAGACCAAGTTCACCCGGGCCGCCAAAAACATCTATGATATGTTCGTCAAGGCCGAAGGAAACATCGTCTTTATCTCCCCGGTCATGATGGGCACTGTCTATACCTGTATCATGCTGATTTCCTGGATCGGCGCCCACATGATCGTAGCCGGAAACCTTACCACCGGCAGTCTGATGACGCTTCTTACCTACTGCATGAACATCCTGATGAGCCTGATGATGCTCTCCATGATCTTCGTCATGATGACCATGAGCGCCGCCTCCGCAAGACGTATTTCGGAGGTCCTCAATGAGGTCCCCTCCCTGCAGAACCCGGCAGAGCCGGTCATAGAGGTCAAAGACGGCAGCATCGACTTTGACGATGTGGACTTCAGCTACAGGGAAGACGCCAGGGAAATGGTCCTGAAGGACATCAATCTGCATATAAAATCCGGCGAATCCATCGGCATCATCGGCGGCACCGGTTCCGCCAAGTCCTCCCTGGTCAATCTGATCAGCAGACTCTATGACGTGACCCAGGGAAGCCTGCGGGTCGGCGGCGTCGACGTCCGGGACTATGACATGGAGGTCCTGCGGGACCAGGTGTCTGTGGTCCTGCAGAAAAATGTCCTTTTCTCGGGAACCATCTATGACAACCTGCGCTGGGGAAATCCGGACGCCACGGATGAGGAATGCCGGGAAGCCTGCAGGATGGCCTGCGCCGATGAATTCATCGACCGTATGCCGGATGGCTATGAGACCTATATCGAACAGGGCGGATCCAATGTATCCGGCGGCCAGAAGCAGAGACTCTGCATTGCCAGAGCCCTTCTGAAAAAGCCCAAAGTTCTGATCCTGGATGATTCCACCAGCGCCTGCGATACAGCCACCGACGCCAGGATCCATCATGCCTTTGATACCATGATCCCGGATACCACAAAGCTGATCATCGCCCAGAGAGTCGCCTCCGTGGAGCACTGCGACAGGATCCTGGTCATGGAGAACGGCCGGGTCGACGCCTTTGATACCCCCGAAAATCTGTTAAAGACCAATGCCATCTACCGGGAAGTCTATGAATCCCAGACAGGCGGCAACGGCGACTTCGATCATTAAGGAAAGGAGGAAGCGGCAATGGCAGAAACAAGAAAAAAGACAGAAAGAAGATATAAATCTGCAAAGACGACCGGCGGCAGACGCGGCCAGCCCAGACCCAGAGTCCAGAACCCGGGCCTCCTTTTCAAAAGGATCATGTCCTATGTCTTTAAGTATTATAAGTTCCACTTTATCGGAGTCCTCGTATGCATCGTGGCTGCGGTCCTGGCCAATGTACAGGGGACAATGTTCACCAGAACCCTGATCGACGCCTACATTACGCCCATGATGGGGCAGACGAATCCTGACTTCAGTCCCCTGGCTGCGGCCATCGGCCGGGTCGCCATCTTCTATGGAATCGGCATCCTGGCTTCCTTTACCCAGCAGAAGCTGATGATCTATGTGGGGCAGGGAACCCTTTCCCATCTGAGAGTCGAGCTGTTCGACCACATGGAAGACCTTCCCATCAAGTATTTTGATACCCACGCCCATGGCGATATCATGTCCATTTACACCAATGACATCGATACCCTGCGGCAGATGATCTCCCAGAGCATTCCCCAGCTCTTCAACTCGGTCATTACCGTCGTCAGCATCTTTTCCATGATGCTGGTGCTGAGCGTTCCCCTGACCCTGGTGACCATCGTCATGATCGCGGTCATGCTTTTCTGCACCATGAAGGTCACGGGACTGTCCGGACGCAATTTCATTGCCCAGCAGAAGAATCTGGGCAGCGTCAACGGCTTCATCGAGGAAATGATGACCGGCCAGAAGGTCGTCAAGGTCTTCAACCATGAAAAAGCCAACATCGAAGAGTTCAAGGAGCTCAATGACGCTCTATTTGAAAGCGCCTTCAAGGCCAACGCCTTCTCCAACATTATCGGCCCGATCAACGCCCAGCTCTCCAATCTGAACTACGTGATCTGCGCCATCGTCGGCGGCGCCCTGGCTCTGAATACCTTTGCGGGCTTTACTGTAGGCGCCCTGGCCAGCTTTCTGACTTTCAACAAGAATATCGGCATGCCCATCAACCAGGTTTCCATGCAGTTCAACTCCATCATCATGGCCCTGGCCGGCGGAGAGCGTATTTTCCGTCTGCTGGATGAAAAGCCGGAAGTGGATGAAGGCTATGTCACCCTGGTCAATGCAAAGTTCGTGGAGGACGAAGGAGAAGGCCATCTCGAGGAATCCGACGAATATACCGGCTGGTGGGCCTGGAAGCACTATCACAAGGCCACCGATACCACTGACTATCGCCTCCTGGAGGGAGATGTCACCCTCAACGGCGTGGACTTTGGCTATACGGATGAGAAGATGGTCCTCCATGATATCTGGCTCCACGCCGAGCCCGGCATGAAGGTCGCCTTTGTCGGCTCCACCGGCGCCGGCAAGACCACGATCACCAATCTGATCAACCGCTTTTACGATATCCAGGACGGCAAGATCCGGATCGACGATATCAATGTCAACAAGATCAAAAAGAAGGATCTGCGTCAGTCCCTGGGCATGGTCCTTCAGGATACCCATCTCTTTACGGGAACCGTTATGGAGAACATCCGCTACGGCAAGCTGGAGGCCACCGATGAAGAGGTCTACGCAGCCGCCAGACTGGCCAATGCGGACGGCTTTATCCGCCACCTGCCCCAGGGCTATGAAACAAGGCTGACAGGAGACGGAGCCAATCTGTCCCAGGGCCAGAGGCAGCTTCTGGCCATCGCCAGGGCAGCCATCGCCAATCCCCCTGTTCTGATCCTGGATGAAGCTACCAGCTCCATCGATACCAGAACGGAGAAGATCGTGCAGGACGGCATGGATTCTCTGATGGCAGGCAGAACGACCTTTGTCATTGCCCACAGACTGTCCACGGTCCGGAATTCGGATCTGATCGTTGTTCTGGAGCAGGGCCGGATCATCGAACAGGGCACCCATGATGAACTGATTGAAAAGCACGGCAAATATTATCAGCTCTATACCGGAGACCGGGAAGAGCAGCCTGCCTGATCCGGCGAGCTTAATCTGGGCAGGCGCGGAGGAGGAATCTTCCGCGCCTGCCCTATATTTTTTAAAAAAGACGATTGACAAATTATATTGCACACAATATAATTTTAAACAACAAGAGGAACCAATATACCGATTACATAGAAACGATAAAGAACAGGGAGGTTTATCCATGAGCATTTATGATTACACATTAATGGACCGCAAGGGCAATGAAGTTTCCATGAAGGATTACGAGGGCAAGGTCATGCTGATCGTCAATACGGCGACAGGCTGCGGCTTTACCCCTCAGTACAAGGATCTGGAGGACCTGTATGAGAAATATCATGACCAGGGCCTGGAGATCATTGATGTGCCCTGCAACCAGTTCGCAGGCCAGACCCCCGGCACAGACGAGGAGATCCACGAATTCTGCACCCTCAAATACAAGACCCAGTTCCCGCAGTTCAAAAAATCTGATGTCAACGGCGAGAATGCCCTTCCCCTTTACAAGTATCTCAAGAGCCAGCAGGGCTTCAAGGGCTTCGGCATGGGCCCCAAGGCTCTGGCCATGTCCGCCATGCTCAAGACGATCGATAAGGATTATAAGAACAATCCTGAGATCAAGTGGAACTTCACCAAGTTCCTGGTAGACAGGGAAGGAAATGTCGTAGACCGCTTTGAGCCTACGGCTGATATGAAGAAGGCTGTGGAAGCAGCCGTTGCCAGGCTGATCTGAATGATGTGAAGGCCGATGCCGCCGCACCCGGGAAAAGGGGTGCGGCGGCATTATTATATTTATGCATAATTGTAAAGTCTTCTTTAACAAAGTGAGGGGATGCTTTTTTAAATTTGCAGGGTATAATAATAGATTGGAAATATATCTATTGCGAAATGAGGTTTTGAAATGGCAGGACTTACAAGCGAACAGGTCCGGGATCTGACAGCCCAGGGCCTAACCAATGAGCAGATCGACCGCACTGCCAGAACGACCGGGGAAATAATCAAAGAAAACGTATTCACCTACTTCAACCTGATCTTTCTGATTCTGACAATCCTGCTGATCGCAGCAGGTGCCTTCAATTCTCTGACCTTTCTGCCCGTTATTATTGCCAATATGCTGATCGGTATCTTCCAGGAGCTCCATGCCAAAAAGGTCCTGGATCAGCTTTCTGTGCTCAGCCAGCCCGAAGCGGAAGTCATCCGGGACGGAAAGAGCGTCATGGTCCCCATCGGAGACCTGGTCCTGAATGACGTCGTGGTACTCAAAGGCGGCAACCAGGTCTGCGCGGACGCCGAGGTCATCATGGGCGAGGTATCAGTGAACGAATCGCTCCTGACCGGTGAAGCGGATGAGATCAACCATGTCAAGGGGGATACCCTGATGTCCGGGAGCTTTATCGTATCCGGTAAATGCTACGCCAGACTGACCCAGGTGGGCAGGGATTCCTATATTTCAAGGCTGATGGAAAAGGCCAGAAAGATGAAAAAGGGAGAGCAGTCCGAGATGGTCCGGTCCATCAACCGCATTGTCATAGCGGCCGGTATTGCCATCATTCCCATCGGCGTCACCCTTTTCCTGCAGGGATTTCTGATGAAGCATCTGTCCTTCTCTGAGAGTGTGACCTCCATGGTCGCCGCCGTGATCGGTATGATCCCGGAGGGACTCTATCTTCTGGTCTCCGTGACCCTGGCGACCGCCTCGGTCCGCCTGGCCAGGCGCAAGGTCATGCTCCATGATATGAAGAGCATTGAGACTCTGGCCCGCGTCGATGTCCTCTGTGTGGATAAGACCGGGACCGTAACGGACAACGATATGCTGGTGGCGGATGCCGTCCCGGCGGGAGAGATCTCCTCGGAGAAGCTGAATCTCTACAAAACCCTGGTGGGATCCTATCTCAATGTCCTGCCCGACGACAATATCACCATGCGGGCCATGCGCCAGTATTTCAGGACCTTCGGCAACCGCCTGCCCCTGTCCACCATGCCCTTTTCCTCCAAGACCAAGTACAGCGCTGTGCAGTTCGCCGACGGGACCTACGTCCTGGGCGCTCCGGAATATGTTCTGGCCGCGGATTATGACAAGTATCAGGAGACCGTCAACGGCTATGCCCAGAAGGGCCTCCGGGTCCTGGTCTTTGCCAGATATATGGGGGAAATGTTCGAAACGGAGGATGAGAAAGACCTGCCTGATAAAAGGTCCTATCCTGTCCCGGAGAACGGACTGGGAGCCGCGAGAGTAGCGCCTCTTTTCTACATTCTTCTCCAGAATCCCCTGAGAGAAAATGCGGCAGAGACCTTTTCCTACTTTGTGGAACAGGGCGTGACCGTCAAGGTCATTTCAGGCGACAATCCTGTTACCGTGTCGGAGGTGGCCAAACAGGCAGGGATCCAGAATGCCGACCAGTACGTGGACGCCACCTGGCTTCGCAGTAAGGAGGACATTGCCGCAGCGGTCCGGAAATATACGGTCTTTGGCCGGGTCAAGCCGGAACAGAAGCAGATGATCGTCAAGGCGCTTCGCCAGGAAGGCCATACGGTAGCCATGACGGGAGACGGCGTCAATGACATTCTTGCCATGAAGAGCGCCGACTGCTCCATCGCCATGGCAGCCGGCTCGGATGCAGCCGTGCAGGCGGCCCAGGTGGTCCTTCTGGATTCGGATTTCTCCCACATGCCGGATATCGTGGGGGCAGGCCGCCAGACCATCAATAACATCGAAAGATCGGCGACCCTCTTCCTTGTCAAGAACCTGTTTTCCCTGATGCTTTCGGTCTTTTCCATCATCAGTGTGGTGCCCTATCCCCTGCAGCCTTCCCAGATCTCTCTGATCAGTGCCTTTAATATCGGGATCCCGGCCTTCTTCCTGGCCCTGGAGCCCAACCGGAACCTGATCAGCGGACATTTCCTGAGCAAGGTCCTGCTCAGGGCCATGCCGGCAGCCCTTACGGATTTTCTGGCGATCGCGGCCCTGGTCATCTTTGGGAATACCTTTAAGGTGGAGGAAGTGGATATCTCCGTGGCGGCCACCATGCTGCTGGCCATCGTAGGCTTTATGATCCTGATCCGGATCAGTGCCCCGATGAACCGCTATCATACAGCCGTGATCACGGCCTGTGCCGTCGGTCTCCTTCTGACTGCTTATTTTTTCAATCACTTATTCAACCTTTCCTACATGTCCAGGGAGTGCGTCATGCTGTTTGTCCTCTTTGCCATCGCAACGGAGCCATGCATGCGTTACCTGTCAGCGCTGTTCGCGAAGATGGAAACGACATTGGGAAAGCTGGAACGTAAACTGCTGAGGAGTTTTCAGGAATCATGAATACGAACAAGGTACTGCTGGTCATTAATCCCGTTGCAGGGAAATCCATGATCAAGGATAATCTGGTGGGGATTCTTCAGACTCTGACCGGGGCCGGCTTCAGAGTGGAATGCTATCCGACCCAGGGCCCTGGCGATGCAAGGAATCTGGTCCGGGACTGCCGGGAGGATTACGCCTTCATCTGCTGTGCAGGCGGAGACGGGACCCTGGACGAGGTGCTCTGCGGCATGATGGAAAACATGTATATGCCCATTGTTCCCATTGGCTATATACCGGCTGGCACCACCAATGATTTTGCTTCTACGCTCCAGATCCCTACGGATATGCAGGAGGCGGCCAGAGTCATTGCTGCCGGAAACATCTTTGCCTGCGACGTGGGAAGATTCAATCAGGAGCAGTATTTTACCTATGTGGCGGCCTTTGGCCTCTTTACCGAGACCTCCTATGAAACGCCCCAGGAGTGGAAGAATGTTTTCGGGCATGCGGCCTATATCCTGCAGGGAGCCCTGTCCCTGGGCCGGATCCGGACCTGGCATGTCCATGTGAAGTCAGACGACAGGGACATTACGGACGATATCGCAGTGGGCCTTGTGACCAACTCCAGATCCGTCGGCGGCTTCCCCAATCTGGCAGGGCCCGATGTGGATCTGACAGACGGGCAGTTTGAGGTCACCCTGATACGCCTGCCGTCCAGTCCCATGGAGCTGAACGACCTGATCACGGCGCTGACCAGCATGAACTTTGAAAATTCGGATATGATCTATCATTTCACCACCAGGAACCTTCGGATCGAGTGCGATGAGCCCCTGAGCTGGACCCGGGACGGGGAATATGCCGGGGACCATACCGCCGTGGACATCGATGTCCTGGAGAAAAAGCTGAAGATCCTGGTCCCGTCTGCCGCCGGGACGACTCCTGCAGCCTCCCTGAAAACAGGGCAGGAGAGCTGATCCTCCTTTGTCACAATATTTCCATGCCTGGGAAAATGACTGCATTGACCTTTTCCGTCCTGTTTTTTAATATGACGGAGAAGGTCAGTTTTTTTATTTCTTTTAAAAGGAGACAAAATGAAGCACGGAGCGATTTTTGACATGGACGGTCTGATGTTTGACACAGAGCGTATATTCAGAGAGTCATGGCTCATACTGGCGAAGGCCAAGTACCACCGGGAGCCCAGCATTCCCTTTACCCGGGCAGTGGCGGGAACGGCCGGGGATACCATGCGGGCGGTCATAGAAAGGTTCTATCCAGGCATGGATGCAGACGCCTATATCGCCGACTGCTATGCCAGAGTGGAGAAGATCCTGGAAAAGGAAGTGCCTGTCAAGAAGGGCCTCTATGAGATCCTTTCCTATCTGAAGGATCAGGGCTTCAAAATGGCCGTGGCCAGCGCCAGCAGCAGGGCCCTTGTGGAAAGAAATCTGAAAATGGCAGGCGTGGATTCCTGTTTTGACATTGTCCTGTCCACCATGGGAGAGGGAATTCCCAGCAAACCGGCTCCCGATGTCTTTATAAGGGCTGCAGAGGCGCTGGGCCTTGATCCGAAGGACTGCTACTGCTTCGAAGACGGGATCAACGGCGTCCTGGCAGGCCTGCGGGCCGGCTGCAGGACTGTGATGGTGCCGGATACCATGGAGCCCACGAAGGAGGTCCTGGAGGGCGGCGCGGTGATCTGCAGGGACCTTCTGGAAGCCCGGGATGCCATCGCCCGGGGAGAAATTTAAGAAAAAACGGACAGGGCCCGGAGGATTATTTCTGCCTCCGCAGAGGATTGTACTTGTCTAATATTGAAAAAAAACCATGTGTTTTGTATACTGGTTTCAGCAGAAAATACCTGAAATTGGCAGCTTTTACTTTTGCAAAGGAGGAAATATCATGCAATGGATTAATTTTGACAAGACGGCAGGCTATGCCAAAATGGCTGAGCTGGCGAAGAATCCCGTGGACGTCAAGGTCGCAATGGCAGGCGAGAACGGAGCCAGACGTGTAGCGGAATATCAGGTCCCCATGTCCAACGGCCTGGTCTATGACTTTGCTGCAAAGCAGGTCGATGATGCCCTTCTGGCAGTCCTGCAGGACTTTGCCGATGAGGCTGAGCTGACAGATAAGTATGCGGCTCTTTACAACGGCGAAGTGATCAATACCGGTGAGAAGAGACTGGTCCTGCATCAGCTTTGCCGCGGCCAGCTGGGAAATGACGTCATTGTCAACGGCGAGAATAAGAGAGACTTCTATGTAGCCCAGCAGAAGAGAGCAGGCGAATTCGCAAAGAAGGTCCATGCAGGTGAGATCGTAAACGAAAAGGGTGAGAAATACACCACCGCTGTACAGATCGGTATCGGCGGCTCCGACCTGGGCCCCCGCGCACTGTATCTGGCCCTTGAGAACTGGGCAAAGGTCAACGGCACACTGAAGATGGAAGCCAAGTTCATCTCCAATGTAGATCCCGATGATGCTTCCGCAGTCCTGGCAAATACAGACCTGGCACACGCCCTCTTCATCGTTGTTTCCAAATCCGGTACCACCCTGGAGACCCTGACCAATGAAATGTTCGTGAAGGATGCCCTGGAGAAGGCAGGCCTGGATCCCTCCAAGCACATGCTGGCGGTTACCTCCGCAACCTCTCCTCTGGCCAACAATCCCGCTTATCTGGATTCCTTCTACATGGATGACTATATCGGCGGCAGATATTCCTCCTCTTCCTGCGTAGGCGGCGCGATCCTGTCTCTGGCCTTCGGCCCTGAGATCTTTGACCGTATCATGGCCGGCGCAGCAGCAGAAGACCTTCTGGCCAAGAACAAGGACATCAGAAAGAACCCTGCCCTTCTGGACGCTCTGATCGGCGTTTACGAGCGCAATTTCCTGGGCTATGGCATGACGGCAGTTCTGCCTTACTCCCAGGCCCTGATCCGCTTCCCTGCACATCTGCAGCAGCTGGATATGGAATCCAACGGCAAGAGCGTTAACCGCTTCGGCGAGCCCGTGGATTATGTGACCGGCCCTGTGATCTTCGGCGAACCCGGCACCAACGGCCAGCACTCCTTCTATCAGCTCCTGCACCAGGGAACCAACATTGTTCCCATCCAGTTCCTTGGCTTCAAGAAGAACCAGATGGACAACGACGTCGTGATCGAAGGCAGCACCAGCCAGCAGAAGCTGTCCGCCAACGTAGCGGCACAGATCATGGCCTTTGCCTGCGGCAAGGACGATGAGAACCCCAACAAGTATTTCGCAGGCAGCAGACCTTCCTCCATCATCGTAGGCGAAAAGGTCACCCCTGAAAGCCTCGGTGCCATCCTGGCACATTTCGAGAACAAGGTCATGTTCCAGGGCTTTGCATGGAACATCAACTCCTTTGACCAGGAAGGCGTACAGCTTGGTAAGCTTCTTGCCAAGAAGGTACTTGCCAGAAATACAGACGGTGCGCTGACAGCATACAGCGACCTGCTGGGCATCTTCTGATATTGTTAAGTATGTCTGCCGCTTTGGCAGCTGCAGGGGACCGGGGCTTCAGGGCTCCGGTCCTTTTTCGCGGTCAGGCCGCCAGGCGGCCGCCGTGCCTGCATGACTGACGGACTTGTGTTTTTGTAAGGGCGGAGCAACTAAAACATTCAAATCGAACAATTTTTATGGCATAATAAAAGCCGTAACGAAATAAGTAAATGAAATCAGCAGTCTGGTAAGAAATGTTTTTTTGCCTGGGAAATATGTTATTTCCGCGGCGGCCGGGCGGAATGAGAGGTATATATGACAGCTAGTTTGACAGGCTCCTTTGATGCACAGCGCTTTTATGACGGAAATGAATTTTTTGCCTATCAGTATTTCGGAGCGCATCCGGCCGGGCAGGGCGTGACCTTTAGGACCTTTGCCCTGAATGCCGATAGGGTGACGCTGATCGGCGAATTCTCGGACTGGAAGGAGCTGGACATGAGCGACTGTGTCCGGACCGGCTTCTGGGAGCTGACCGTGCCCCAGGCCAGGGAAGGTCAGATGTACAAATATGTCATCTATTCCAAGCTGGGCAGGATCGAGCACTGTGACCCCTATGGCTTTGGCATGGAGCTGCGGCCCGGCTGGGCTTCCATTATCAGGGATCTGAGCGCCTATCAGTTTTCGGATGAAGAGTGGATGCAGAAGAGGACTCTGAATTTTGACAGACCTCTTAATATTTATGAGCTGCATCTGGGCTCCTGGAAGCGGAACCCGGAGAATCCCAACGGCTGGTACAATTATGCCCAGATCGCCGACGATCTGATCGAATATGTCAAAAAATACCATTTCACCCATGTGGAGATCATGCCCTTGTCCGAGCATCCCTTCGACGGCTCCTGGGGCTATCAGAACACGGGCTTTTTTGCCCCTACCGCCCGCTATGGAACGGCCCTCCAGCTCAAGGAGCTGGTGGACAGGCTCCACAGAGCCGGCATCGGCGCCATCATCGACTTTGTGCCGGCCCACTTTGCCACCGACTACTATGCTCTGAAGGAGTACGACGGGACCCATCTCTATGAATATCCTGCCAGCGACGTCACGGCCAGTGAATGGGGCTCCTATAACTTCATCTTTGCCCGCAGGGAAGTGGCGGCCTTCATGCAGTCGGCGGCCAACTACTGGCTGGCGGAATACCATTTTGACGGCCTGCGCATGGACGCTGTCAGCAGACTGATCTACTGGATGGGAGATGAGAACCGGGGAGAGAATCCCACCTCCATTGACTTCATCAAGAACATGAACGAGGGGCTGCACAGGCTCCATCCCACGGCCATGCTGATCGCAGAGGATTCCACTTCCTATCCCGGCTGTACCAAACCTGTCTGGGCAGGCGGCCTGGGCTTTGACTACAAGTGGGATCTGGGATGGATGAATGATACCCTGGATTATTTTATGAAGCAGTCCCCGGAAAGGGAATCGGTGCCCCAGAAGCTGACCTTTTCCATGTATTATTTCTATAATGAAAAGTACCTGCTTCCCTTCTCCCATGATGAGGTGGTCCATGGCAAAAAGACCATCATTGACAAGATCTTCGGAGATTATGAAATGAAATTCCCCCAGGCCAGGGCACTGTACATGTATATGTTCGTGCATCCCGGCAAGAAGCTGAATTTCATGGGCAACGAGATCGCCATGTTCCGGGAGTGGGACGAGAACAAGGAGCCGGATTATTTTCTCCTGAAGTATCCCAACCATGATTCCTTCTCGGAATATATGAAGGTCCTGGGCCGTCTTTATACTGAGAACCCTGCCTTCTATGAGATGGACTATGAGGATGAGGGCTTCCGCTGGGTCGCCATGAACGACCAGGGCCATAATGTCTACGGCATCCAGCGCTATGCCAGGGACCGGAACAAGAGCATCGCTGCGCTCTTCAATTTCTCGGACAGGGACCGGACCTTCTACTATACGCCCTCCAGAAGGGGAACAATGAAGCTGATCCTGAACAGCGACTGGGAACGTTTCGGCGGCAGAACAAAGGAAGAAGAGAGCCGGGAGGAGGAAGTATCCTCCGGATTTGTCATTCCTGTCCAGCTGCCTGCTTTCAGCGGAAGGATCTATGCCATCGACAACACCCCTGCCTCCCTGAAAAAAGCAGACAAATAAAAAATTCACACAATCTGCTGTTCTCTTTTGCCCGGATTGATGATAGTCTTAAATTTACTCGGGAAAACTTGCTATAGTCGGGTAAACTGAGTATAATATTCGGGTAATAATTTTAATAAAGATGTAAAAAATCAAAAACAGAGGTAGTATTTTCTCTATATGAAGCTAATAAAGGATCTTATCAAAGCAGTTCTGTTCCTGGCCATCGGGATTTTTCTGTTTCTGGGCCTTCAGGAATTCATCACGCCCCGCTGGAATTATCCAAATACAACGGAAAACATCTATACGCAGATTACAGCCTTCGAAAATATGGATGAGGATATAGAGCAGGTTATTTTCCTGGGGACAAGCCATATGATGCGGGGCGTATCCCCTCTGGACATCTATAAAGAAGAGCATATCGTGACCTATAACCTTGGCACATCCATCCAGACGCTGGAAGGGTCTTATTTTCTTGCCAAGGAAGCCTTTCGGAAACAGAATCCCAAAGTCGTTGTGCTGGATGCAAGCTCCCTTTTCTTCAGCGGGGTCACCAGCAGAGATTTTGACGTTTCCATGCGGTATATCCTGGATTCACTCCCTCTGAATGAGACCAAGATGGAGATGGCCAAGGCCTATTCTGAGATGACGGACCTGGGAAATGACACCGGTGCGATCATGCGCAGTGAAGATGCGGCGGAACGCTATTTCAGCTGCCTCTTCCCGCTTCTTCAGTATCATTCCAGGTGGAATGAAATCGGCGAGTCTGATTTCCGGGACTATTTTGCATACAAAGACGACTATACGGCTGGCTATCACCTGGGCTCTGTTCTGGTGCCCGGCGGAACCGACCTGATGGGAGCCAACGCTCTGGCGGCGGAGCTGATGGTCGTCAACGATGTCCGCGATTCCTTCACCTATGAAAACGGAATCAGAACGGCCTATCAGACAGACCAGGATATCTATTCTACGGAAATCGTGCAGAATAACATTGATTATCTTGTAAAGCTCAAGGACCTCTGCGACCAGAACGGCGCGACCCTCCTTCTGACCAAGATTCCCAGCATTATTTCTCCGATCGCTTATTCCTCTGCATGGACCAAGTTCCGCTACAATGCGGTAAAGGAGCTTGCCCAGGCCCAGGGTATCGATTTCCTGGATCTCCAGTATGACGCAGACCTGGGAATTGATGTTTCCAAGGACTTCTATGACGGCGGCATGCATATGAACGCCACCGGAACCCAGAAGGTTTCCAGATTCCTGGGAAAATATCTGAAGGAGACTTACGGCCTCAGCGAGACCGTCAACCTGACCTATGAAGGCTATGTTCCTTTATACGATCAAATGATGGAGCTGGTCGATCTGCAGATTGAAACGAATCCCATCGAATATCTGAACATGCTGGCAGAAAACAGCAGCCGCTATACCCTTCTGATGGCTGTCAAATATGACCTGCGGACCGGCCTTTCACCGGAGGAGGCCCTGGCCTTGTCCAATCTGGGCCTGCAGACAGACTGGGATAATGAGATCAAAATCAGAAGATCCTACATTGCAGTCATTGACGGAGGCAACGTGGTCCATGAAGCGGTTTCCAACCGTGGGCTGACCTACGACTATACCCTGGACAACGGGTCCAAGGTCACGCTGACCAGCGCAGGCTATTATGCGGGCTCCACCACTTCACTGCTTGTGGATGGCGTCAGTATGTCCAAAAACTCCAACGGCCTCAACATAGCCGTTTATGACAAGGAACTGGGCATGTTCGTAGACAACGTGTCCATCAACTTCTGCGATGTATATGATGAGCTGACCGGCTGGGGCACACATGCTGTTTCCCACAGTACGAGCCGCGTGAGCACTGCTCTCAGAGATGCTGAGTTCCATGAAGTACTTGATCACGAAAATTAACGGAGGCTTTTATGCAATATTTCTTTGACGATTTTTCCAGATTCGGCCAGAGCACGGCCCTGATCGACGACCAGGGGCAGGAAGTGACCTATGCGCAGCTGGATGCCTGGGTAAATCAGTTTAAAACCAAAGTAGAAGCAAGGCAGATGGCGATCTGCCTGTGCCAGAATACAGTCGGATCCCCCATGGGTTATATGGGCTTCCTCAGGAGCCGCGTCGTGCCGCTTTTGCTGGACAGAAAGATTGAAGAGGAGCTGCTTGACAATCTGCTTTCAGTCTACAAGCCCGCCTATCTCTACTATCCGGCCGATATGGCAGGAAGATTTGAAGATTTTGAAACGGTATCCGAGGAGTACGGCTACATCCTTGGCCGGGCCAAAAATCTTGTTCCCATTACCCTTGATCCGGAGCTGGGCCTCCTTCTGACGACATCGGGCTCCACCGGCAGCCCCAAGCTGGTCCGGCAGAGCTATAAGAATATTCAGTCCAATACGGAGTCGATCATTCAGTATCTGGAAATCGACCAGAGCGAGAGAGCCATCACGACCCTGCCCATGAATTACACCTATGGCCTTTCCATCGTACAGACCCATCTGGCAGCAGGCGCAGTGCTTCTGATGACCTCCCAGTCTATGGGCATGAAGCCCTTCTGGGACTTCTTTAAGAACCAGCAGGCCACCTCCTTCGGCGGCGTTCCCTTTACCTATGAGCTGCTCAAGAGGGTCCGTTTCTTCCGTATGAAGCTGCCGAGTCTTCGTTACATGACCCAGGCAGGCGGCAAGCTCTCTCCGGAGCTGCATAAGGAATTTGCCGAGTGGGCCGAGGCCCAGGGCAAGAAGTTCATTGTTATGTACGGCCAGACAGAGGCGACCGCCCGTATGGGATATCTGCCCGCCCGCTACAGCATCGAGAAATACGGCAGCATGGGCTTTGCCATTCCCGGCGGACGCTTTGAGGTCATCGACGCCAACGGAGAGCTCATCACAGAGCCTGAAAAGGCCGGCGAGCTGGTCTATTATGGTGACAACGTGACGATGGGCTATGCCCAGCAGAGAGAAGACCTGGCCCTGGGAGATGAAAGAGGCGGATGCCTTCATACCGGCGACGTGGCCAAGTTCGACAAGGACGGCTTCTATTATATTGTCGGCCGTCTGAAGAGATTCCTGAAGATCTTCGGCAACCGCGTCAACCTGGACGAGGCTGACAGACTGGTCAAGACACGTTTTGAAAATGTGGATTGTGCTTCTACCGGTAAAGATGATAAGATGATTACATATATCACGGAAGAGGGTATGATCGACGAAGTCAGGAGATTTCTGGCCGCCACGACGCATCTGAGCGAAACGGCTTTTGAAGTCCGCTATATTCCCGAAATCCCCAAGAGTGAAGCCGGCAAGGTCCTGTACAAGGACCTCCCGATTTAAAGTGAATATGGAAAGGAGCATCTAATGGACAAAATAATTGCAATTTTAAGTGGTTTAAAGTCTGGCGTTGACTTTGCAACGGCAGAAGGCATCGTTACAAACAAGATCATCGATTCCATCGACATTGCCACCATGATTTCTTCCATCGAAGAGGAATTCGATATTGAGATCGGCATGGAGTACATGGAAAACAAGAACTTCGACACAGTCGCGGCGATCTGGAAGATGGTCCAGGAAATCGAAGAAGAGTAAACTGATGGACGGAGAAGGCAGTCGGTTGCCGGCTGCCTTCTATTTATGAGGTTTTTATGACAATTACGTCGTTTGCCTTTCTGGCATTCTTATTTGTAATCCTTGTTCTTTATTA
This sequence comes from uncultured Lachnospiraceae bacterium, assembly GCA_946541955.1. Classification (GTDB taxonomy): domain Bacteria; phylum Bacillota; class Clostridia; order Lachnospirales; family Lachnospiraceae; genus CAG-791. Next base: position 38,724 of record CAMNJZ010000008.1, read on the forward strand.
TATATGTCCGGTGAAGGGAAGATGGCTTGTGCTGCTTGCGGCAAGCCTTTATTTCTATGTCATTTCGGGCGCTGTATATTTTATTCCCTTCATTGCCGGGACCTCCTTTATCGTCTGGATCTGCTCGGTCCGGATCGGCTATCTCTATGCCAGAAGCAAGGAGATGACCTCCATCCAGGGCCTGGACAAGAAGCAGAAGAAGGCGATCAAGGCCAGGTATCAGAGAAGAGCCTCCATCTGGCTCTTTCTGGCGATTTTTCTGTGCATAGGCTACTTATGCGTCGTCAAGTTTACAAAATATGTAACTGCCTATCTGAATACAGGGGCCGGTTTTGAGAAATACAGTGCAGCCTGGGTCATTGTGCCGCTGGGCATTTCTTACTATACCTTTTCGACCGTAGGATACATTCTGGATGTTTACTGGAGAAGATATGAGTATGAGAAGAACTATGTAAGATTCTTCCTGTATGCCATCTACTTCCCCCATATCATGCAGGGGCCTATTTCCCGTTATTCCCTCCTGGGACAGGAGCTGAAGAAGGAAGTCAGATTTGATTCCCGGCAGATCGTTTTCGGCGCCGAGCTGATGCTGTACGGTCTCTTCAAGAAGATGGTCATTGCGGACAGGCTCAACCTCTTCCTGCATACCATTTATGACGGCAACATGGAACATCCGGGATCTCTTTTCCTTCTGGCCATGATCTGCGATTCCTTTATGATCTATATGGACTTCTCCGGCTATACGGACATTGTCAGGGGCGCGTCCCAGATGTTCGGCATAGAGCTGGAGCAGAACTTCAATCATCCCTTCTTCTCCAAAACTGTTTCCGAATTCTGGAGACGCTGGCATATGACCCTGGGCGGATGGTTCAGAGATTATGTCTACTATCCCATTACCATTGCCGGCTGGATGAAGGGACTCAACAAGTTCAATAAGAAATACCTGCCCCAGCGGATCGCCCGCTTTATTACGGTGGTGATTCCTGTCATGATCACCTGGGTCTGCACAGGTTTGTGGCACGGCACAGGAGAAACCTATCTGGCCTGGGGTATTTACTACGGTGTTCTGATTACCCTGAGCACGGCTTTTGCGCCGGAGCTGGAGGGCCTGAAGAAATTCCTGGGCATCAGGGACGATGCGGAGTCCTGGAAATGGTTCCAGACCATTCGCACCTTCCTGATCTTTACGGGCGGCAGAGTCCTGACCAGTCCCGGCAGTCTTGAGAACACAAAGCTTCTGTTCCACCAGATCGCCACGGACTTCCAGCCCTGGATCTTCTTTGACCAGAGTCTCTTTACCTATGGACTGACAGCCTCCCAGTGGCTGGTCATCCTTTTCAGTCTTCTTCTGGTCTGGAGGATCAGTCTGCTCCAGGAACAGGGATCTGTCAGAGAGCTTCTTTCCAGACAGAATATCGTATTCCGGTGGACCATCATTTACCTTGCCATCTTTTCCATTTTGATCTTCGGTATCTATGGACCCGGATTTGATGCTTCATCCTTTGTATATATGCAGTTCTGATTTTGCTTCCGGGAATGCCGGCCTGCTTGGACAATCGGCGTGACAGGGAAGAGAGAAAAGGAAACGGTATGAACCTTTACACATATACAGCAGGGGCGGGAACGCCCCTGCTTATGATTCATGGAATTATCAGCGACGGCAGCTTTTTCGACGAAGCTGCTTCTTTTCTGTCAGATGAATATCAGGTGATCAGCTATGACCGCCGGGGCTACGGCAGAAGCACCCTGGAGACCTATACAGATTTTTCTGTGGGGGCCCAGGCGGAGGACGCCGCAGACGTCCTGAGGGCCTGTACAGACCAGAAGGCCCTGCTCTTTGGCAACAGCGCCGGAAGTCTGATCGCACTGGAGCTGGCCTTCCGCCATCCGGAAATGGTCCGGGGCATGGTCCTTCTGGAGCCCTCCCTGGCCTGGGATGAGGAAGAAAGAGGAAAGCTGAGAGAATGGAACAGAGAGCTGAACGAATACAGGGCTTCGGGCAGGATCAAACGGGCCATGCCTGCCTTTATCCGTGTGACCGGCGCGCCGGCCTCCGGCGAGAGCGCAGGACTTGCGGAAATGAAGAAGACCTACAGCAATCTTAAGAACTTCATGTTCGGAGAGCTCAATGAGGTCCAGCGGGCCTATGATCCGTCTCTGGAACGGTGCAGGAATCTGGAGATTCCCGTCAAGGTGGCTGTTACCAGGGAGGGAGCAGCCAGTATCTTTGCGACGTCCTCCGTCAGCGGAGCCCGCCTGGCAGGCTGGGAAATCGTCGAATTTCCGGGTTATCACAATACGGCCAAGGATATGCCGGAAGACTTTGCAAAGGCGCTGAAAAGGGCGCTGAACGGGCTGTAAGGGTCGCAAGAAAGGAGAGTGCAGGGTACCATGAAAACACTCGAGGAAGTCAGGGAGAACTTTAAAAATGATGTTTACGCCACATTTACGACGGGAATCAGCATAGATTATGCCAAGCCCGGTCACTGCGCAGTGAGCCTTCGGCCGGATCCCAGGCATTACAATGCGGTCGGCCAGGTCATGGGCGCCGTCTACAATACCATGGCGGATTTCGCCTTTGCCGTGGCGGCAAACTATGAATTTGACGGTCCTGTTGTGACGGTCACCCTGTCTTCGAACATTTCCTTCTACAGCGGTATGAAGGGAGAGATCCTGTATGCGGCCGCCAATGTGGTCAAGGAGGGGCGGAAGACCTGCTTCTATGAGGTCCAGGTGACCGACGATCTGGGAACAAAGATCGCCGCAGTCACGGTAAACGGCTATAAGATCGAACGCTGAGCATAAAGGGCCGGGTCCGCAGGGGCCCATGGACGGCCTGAGAGCGCAAAAAGAAAAAAGCAGCCACCGGCTGCTTTTTTTCATTCTGCGTACGGGCAACAGGACTTGAACCTGCACGGTTGCCCACTGGAACCTAAATCCAGCGCGTCTGCCAATTCCGCCATGCCCGCATATTTTATAAAACCCGCTCCTCATCAGAGCGGGTATCAGACTGAGACATCGGGGACTCGAACCCCGGACAACTTGATTAAAAGTCAAGTGCTCTACCACCTGAGCTAATGCTCCAAAACTGGGCTAGTTGGATTCGAACCAACGAATGCAGCAGTCAAAGTGCTGTGCCTTACCACTTGGCGATAGCCCAGTATTTTCCCCATATAGAACAATAGAACGCCGTAGCGTTCCACTGTCTCCATAATATGAGAGGGTGGGTAGAGGGACTCGAACCCTCGATCTCCAGAACCACAATCTGGCGCGTTAACCAACTACGCCATACCCACCATATGAATATGCCCGAAGGGACTCGAACCCCCGACACCCGGCTTAGAAGGCCGGTGCTCTATCCAGCTGAGCTACGGACACATATTATGCAGCAGCTACTGCTGCGAGAGCGGGTGATGGGAATCGAACCCACCTATCCAGCTTGGAAGGCTGGCGCACTAGCCGATGTACTACACCCGCATATCTGACTAAGTCATCCGTATCGAAAACAATCGGGGTGACAGGATTCGAACCTGCGGCCTCCTGGTCCCAAACCAGGCGCTCTAGCCAAGCTGAGCCACACCCCGTGATTAAGACCTTTTCAACACGCAAGTGATATTATACTGGAGTAGAAGAGAGGTGTCAAGGGGTATAAAAAAGTTTTTCCAGCTTCCGGAGGACTAAATATCGGGATACCGGATCTGATACCGGGGCGCCTCTCCCTCCTGCAGGATCAGAAGGATATAGGAGGGCCGTCTGCCTGCCTGTCTGGGGTAAGCGGCGCTGCCCGGGTTGAGGACCAGGAGGTCTTCGTCCTGCTCGGCCAGCGGTCTGTGGGTATGGCCGTAGATCAGGATGTCCGCATGACGGGCTCTGGCTTCCTGCCGGATCAGCTCCGGCCGGAAGGAGACCCTGTAACGGTGGCCGTGCGTCAGGAAGATATGGAAGCCGCAGAGATCGAATTCCAGGTCATCGGGGGCGTCCGAATAGAAATCGTTGTTGCCTGCCACAAAGTAGAAGGGGACCTCGGCGGTTTCTTCGTAGAGATCCTCGCGGTCCTCGGCGTCTCCGGCAAAAATGACGGCGTCAATGTCCCCTGCATCATAGAGGGCGTCCAGAAAACGCCAGTCATTGCCGTGGGTATCGCTGATTACCAGGATTCTCATAGGACCTCCAGGGCTTTGAGCTTCTCGACCATGGCCCGCAGGGCCTTGCCCCGGTGGCTGATGGCGTTCTTTTCCTCTTCGGAGATATCTGCGCTGGTCTTCTGATACTGGGGAAGGTAGAAGAAGGGATCGTAGCCAAAGCCGTTGCTTCCGCTGATCTCATAGCCGATATAGCCCTCCATATGGCCCAGCACCGTATAGGATGTGCCGTCAGGCAGGACAGCGGCTACAGCGGCCGTAAAACGGGCTGTGCGGCCTTCCCAGGGGACATCCTTGAGCTGGTCCATGATGTAGTTCATTTTGATGATATAGCTGGTATCACGGCCCTGAAAACGGGCGGAATAGATACCGGGGGCCCCGCCCAGCGCGTCGACCACCAGGCCGGAGTCGTCTGACATGACGATATTGCAGACGCCCTGGGCTTCGCCATCCATGCGGCCGTCTTTCTCGGCCTCCCGGACCAGTCTGGCCACGGAGCCGGCCTTGATCAGGGCGTTCTCTTCAAAGCTGGTGCCGGTCTCATCCGGGTCTGCCTCGACGCCTGCTTCCCGCATGGTAAGGACTTCGATGCCCATATCTGCGATGATATCCTTGATTTCCCGGACCTTGCCCGGGTTTCCTGTTGCAAAAATGATTCGTTTTTTCATACTGCTTTCTTTTTCTTACTGACCTGGCATGGATTCCTTTCCTTTTCTGTTCCTGCTCTGGGGCTTGGGACCCGGGAACATATAAAAGTAGGTCTTGAGCATGCCGTTGTAGAGTTTTCGGTTTTTGGCGGCCTTGAGGCCCAGATCCTGTTCACACCGATCGTAGGAGGTGATGACATACATGGACCAGGAATCCAGGGCTGCAAAACGCCTTCCCAGAGTCTTGTAAAGCTCGGAGAGGCCGGACAGGTCCCTGACGTCTTCGGCGTCCTGAGCATCGTCGATCCGGCCCGTAAGATTGTCTCCGCTGAGCCTTTCCCCATAAGGCGGATTGGTCACGATAAAGCCGTATTTTTTGGGGTGGGAGAGGGCTTCCACAGACCGGGTCTGGAAGTGGATCAGCTTCTCCACGCCTGCCAGTCTGGCGTTCTCTCTGGCGGCGGCGATGGCCGCAGGATCGATATCATAGCCCTGCAGATCGGTCTCCACGGAAAGATCGATCTGTTCCTCCGCTTCCTCCCTGGCGTCGGCCCAGACGGACGAAGGAATCAGGTTGGTCCATTCCTCCGCAGTAAAATGCCGGCGCAGGCCGGGCGCGATATGGGCTGCCATCAGGGCGGCTTCTATAATGAAGGTGCCGCTGCCGCAGAAGGGATCCACCAGGATCCGCCCCGGTTTCCAGGGGGTCAGCATCAGAAGGCCTGCCGCCAGATTCTCGGCAATGGGTGCCTTGACGCCCTTCAGACGGTAGCCCCTTTTATGAAGCGAGTCTCCGGTGGTATCGATGGCGCAGGTGACTTCATCCTTTTTGATGAAGACCCTGACCGGATAGGGAGATCCTGTTTCCGGGAAATGGTCGATCAGATATTTTCTTTTCATTCTCTCGACCATGGCCTTTTTCATCACCGACTGAATATCGGAGGGAGAGAAGAGCTGGCTCTTGACGCTGGCGGCCTTGGTGACCCAGAAACGGCTTTCTCTGGGCAGATATTCTTCCCAGGGGAGGGCCAGGGTTCCCTGGAACAGGTCTTCCCAGGTCTTTGCATGGAAGGACCCCACCTTAAGCAGGACCCGCTCGGCGGTTCGGAGATTGATGTTGGCTCTGGCGATGGCCTCAGCGTCTCCGATAAAGCTGATCCGTCCGTCGTCTACAGCCGATATATCATAGCCGAGATCATAGATTTCATTTTTTACCACGCTTTCCATGCCGAAATGGCAGGGAGCAATCAGTTCGAACTGCTGCATATTTACCTCATAAACCCGGGCTCCGGCCATGGAGGCCGGCCCTGTCGCGGAGAATGTCAATCTGTCAGATGCGAAAAAAATTCCTTATAATCTATTGTAAGACAGATTTCAAGTTTTTAAAAGGGCCGCAGACGGAAAAACCGTCTGCGGCCCTTACAGGTCGGGTTATGAAGTGAATCCTTTGTCTGATCAGACAATACCCTGTGCTTCCATAGCGTTTACGACCTTCAGGAAGCCGGCGATGTTTGCGCCTGCAACATAGTTGCCTTCCATACCGTACTTCTTGGAAGCGTCATCGATGTTGTGATAGATGTTGACCATGATGTCCTTGAGCTTGGCATCTACTTCTTCTGCGCTCCAGGAAAGTCTCTCGGAGTTCTGGCTCATTTCCAGAGCAGAGGTAGCTACGCCGCCGGCGTTGGAAGCCTTGCCGGGAACGAAGAGAACGCCGTTCTCCTGCAGATACTGGGTAGCTTCCAGAGTAGTAGGCATGTTAGCGCCTTCGCATACAGCATAAACGCCGTTGGCAACAAGGGCCTTGGCATCTTCCAGATTCAGCTCGTTCTGGGTAGCGCAGGGAAGAGCAACGTCGACTTTAACGGTCCATACGCCCTTGCCTTCGCTGTACTGTGCACTGGGCTTTCTCTTCTTGTACTCGGTCAGTCTTGCTCTTCTGACTTCCTTGACGTCCTTCAGAAGGCCTACGTCGATTCCGTCGGGATCATAGATCCAGCCTGTGGAATCAGAGCAGGTAACGACCTTTGCGCCCAGCTGCTGAGCCTTTTCGATGGCATAGATAGCAACGTTGCCGGCACCGGAAACAGCAACGGTCTTGCCTTCCAGAGATGTGCCGTGGCACTTAAGCAGTTCGCTGGTCAGATAAACGAGGCCGTAGCCGGTTGCCTGGGTTCTTACCAGGGAGCCGCCGTAGGAAAGGCCCTTGCCGGTCAGAACGCCTTCATAGAGGCCTGTGATCCTCTTGTACTGGC
>CAMNJZ010000009.1 GCA_946541955.1 uncultured Lachnospiraceae bacterium
GCAGTACAGCCAGCCGCAGCAGCAGTACAGCCAGCCGCAGTACAGTCAGCCGCAGTACAGTCAGCCGCAGCAGTACGGCCAGCCCCAGAGTAATTTCGCAGGCGGCTATACCGGAAATACAAATGGCGGGACGGTGGTCCTGAACAATGTAAGTATATCTGAAGGAACGACCGTTCTGAATCCATCCATGAACAATCTCGGAAAAGCGGCCCCTGTGCTTCAGCCTTATATTGTCCGCTGTAAAACCAATGAAGAAATCCGCATTGCAAAGGATGTCTTCCGAATCGGCAAGGAAAGAAGCTTTGTGGATTATTTCATCATGGATAATCCGACTGTATCCAGAAGCCATGCGGATATTGTAAGGCATAACAATGAATACTTTATCAAAGACAATAATTCTCTGAACCATACCTTCATTGAGGGAAATCAGCTTGAGCCAAATAAAGAGTATCCGCTGAAAACAGGCATGCACTTTGTGCTTTCCAATGAGGAATTCGAGTTTAAGTTACGATAAATCAGCAAGGGGCAAAGTATGAGAATAGAGACAGCTTACTCTACAGACATCGGGAAGAAGCAGACAAATCAGGACTCCTGCATGCTCGATACAGCAGAAACCTATTATGGCCCAGTTTCATTGGCGGTCGTTGCTGACGGGATGGGAGGACTGCAGAAAGGAGAACTTGCCAGTGCAGAAGTGGTCCGGGCCTTGGATCAATGGTTCCAGAATGACTTCCCAAACATGATCAGCCACGATATTTCCAGCAGCAGTATCTTTGACAGCTGGAGAACCATTTTAGAAAATATGAATTCCCGGCTGACCAGGTTTGGGCAGAAATCAGGGGTCAATATCGGGACTACAGTGGCGATCCTTCTTAATATTGCCGACAGATATTATTTTATGAACGTCGGAGACTCCCGCATATACCTTGTTACGGATGAGGATACACAGATCATTACAAAGGATCATACCCTTGTAATGCATGAAGTAGAACAGGGAAGACTCCGTCCTGACCAGGTGGAGACAGATGCCCGCAGAAATGTTCTTTTGCAGTGCATAGGCGCGTCTCCCGTTATTAATCCCTACTACGCAGAAGGAAGAATACAAAAAGATTCAGTCTTTGTTTTGTGTTCAGATGGTTTCCGGCATGTGATCAGTACTGGAGAAATCCATGCTGCAATGCGGCCCTGTGTCCAGAATGGAGAACAGGATATGGAAAGGCATCTGAGAAGTCTGATCGACCTCGATATGCAGCGAGGAGAGAATGACAATATAACGGCAGTTGCTGTTTTGGTCCGCTCGTAAAAATGGCAGAAGGGAGCATAACGATATGGAAAATGTTCATTTATTGCCGCGAGGGACAGTCATTGGCGGCAAATACGAAGTCCTGAGAAAAATCGGCGAAGGCGGCATGAGTGTTGTCTACCTTGTCATGGATACACACCTCAACAAAAACTGGGCTTTAAAAGAAGTGCGAAGAGATCTGGTCCAGGATTTTGAGGTGGTCAAACAGGGGCTTGTTGTTGAAACAAATATGCTGAAAAAGCTGAGCCATCCATTTCTTCCCAGAATCGTTGACATTATTGAAACAGAAGGCGTCTTCTATGTAGTCATGGACTATATAGAAGGCATGACGCTGAAACAGGTCCTGGATGAATATGGTGCACAGCCCCAGGAGAAAGTGATTGAATGGGCCACAGATCTTTGTGAGGTCCTCAACTATCTGCATACAAGAAATCCTGCAATCATTTACAGGGATATGAAGCCCGGCAATATAATGCTGAAGCCGGAAGGCGGCATTGTATTATTTGACTTTGGTATTGCCAGAGAATTTAAGGAAAAAAATGTAGCAGATACGACCTGTCTTGGAACCATCGGATATGCTGCGCCTGAACAGTTCGGCGGTCAGGGACAGACAACGGAAAGAACAGATATCTACGGCCTGGGAGCAACGCTTTACCACCTGGTGACCGGAATGGATCCCAGTGCACCGCCCTATGAAATGGTGCCGATCCGTCAGGTGAATCCTGGCTTATCCTCCGGACTGGAGAAAATAATCCTTAAATGTACCCAGCGCAATCCTAACGACAGATACCAGAGCTGCGCGGAACTCATGTATGCCTTACAGCATTACAACGAAATGGATGTCGAGTTCCGAAAAAGGCAGAGGAATAAGCTGATTTCCTTCCTTGTCCCTCTATGCATCAGCCTGATCAGCATTGGCGTCGCAATTTTTTCCTATTTTGGTCTGCAGACGCAGATACGGAACAATTATAACGAGATGCTGAGCATGGCGAACGATGCAGCGACCCAGAGCCTGTATGCCGGGGAATATGATGTCAATGTGGTCAACCTCTTTACCGACACCATAGATATTGATCCCAGCATGGAAGATGCATATATACGACTGTTGAATTACTGCAACAGGATCGGAGAAACGGAAGCGGGACTCAATGCGGTATGCACAAGGATCGATGCAGGTGTAGGCAATATTGATGAGAATTCGAATCTGGTCATGCAGGTTGCAGAGCTGTATTTCGGAGGGAATTCTTATGATGACGATTTTGCCGTTGATTATACACTTGCAGCAAAGTACTTTTCTTTGGTCGATGAAGCAAAGGAGCCTGGCGTAAGGTACTATTCCGCCCTGGCGAGCGCTCTGGGAAGCTTCAGTGCAAATATCAACTGGAAGGACGTATCCTCTCTTCTGGACGAGTTCTCATCCTACAATGAGGGACAAACCCTGGATAAGAACCGGGTCAACAATTACATCCTTTCTGCAAATGTCTATACGGCGAACAAAAGAAACCTTAGCAGTGCAGGCGTTGATCCATATGAAAAGGCGATCGCTTTGCTGCATAAAGCAAATGAAGATGTAGAAATCCTGCTGAAAGATTTAAGGGCAGATTCCTCAAAATCAGCTGCAGAAGAAATGGAGATGGAAGACATACAGCGTCAGATCATCAGTGATCTTGCATCGAATTACAGTATGGCCTTCACCATAGACAGTCCGGTGGGAGATTATGATCAGTCTCTGGAATATTATTCTCAGCTTCTCTCGCTTACAGACAATGCAGATGATGTGCGCAACATATATTTCAGAATGGCTGATATTTATGTTTCAAAAGGGAATAACGAGCAGACACAGAAGTACTTTGAAGACTTGATCAAGAGATATTCCTCCACTGCTTCTTCCTACCTTGCTTATGCTTCATGGCTTTATGAACAGGAAGACGCAGATGCAGCTGCAGAAATGTACAAGAGAGCCAGCCAGTGCGCAGATGCAGAAGAGGATTCCAATTATCAAAGACTTGGAACGAAACTGAGAAATGCCGGAAAGATATAGAAGGGAGAGATGACAAGTGCCGTATGAAGTGATGATGTATGCTGCACTCGCCTGTGCTGCTGTATCTTTCACCATTGCTTTGATTTTGTTTATTAATCTTAAGATCCCATCTGTGATCGGTGATTTAACAGGAAGTACTGCCAAAAAAGAAATTGCCGAAATGCAGAAGGAAGGTCGAATTGGAAGTTCCGGTACCTCAAGGACATCCAAAAACGAAGCGAAAGGCAGAAAGAAAAAACATAAAGAAAAGCCAGCAAAACACAATGAGCTTTCGGGGAGTACTGCAAAGCTTACGCAGAATGAGACGATGGATCCTGCTCCGGCCTTTGAAGGAACGGAGATCCCTCAGGAGAGACCAGTACAAACCGCAGCAGCACAGACCTATTATGAGCCGGTCAATAGGCCCGGACCGGAAATGGATTACCAGACGAATCAGAACAGAAATCAGATGGTATATCCGGCTGAGAATAAGGAAATAGCGCCAGCGAACAATACCTATAATACACAAAGACCCGCAGCCGGTAATGCTTCCTACAGAGGCACCATGGCTGGACAGACGATTTGGATCAATGGGCCAGGAAGACAGGAAGAACAGGGAACCATCGTCCTGTCATCCGAAGATCAGAAATATCCTTCTCATTTTACATTGCTAAAACATGTAGTAGTTGTTAATACACAGGAACGCATAGACTGAAGTTAAAGGGAGAGCAAGAAATGGTAACCCGAAACAAATGGAGACAGCTCATTGGAATTCTGTCAGTTATCGTAATAACTGCGACGTCCTTTCCCGCAAATGTCATCGCGGAAGGCGGTACAGAAGAACCGAGCGTAACAGAAGAGACACAAGGTGCTTCTTCAGAAGAAAAAAAGTCGGACTCTGAAAATACCGGAAATACTGGAAATACAGAGACGCCTGCCTCAGAAGGGAAGCAGGAGAATACAGGGAACACTTCTGAAAATCAGACTGATAATTCAGAACCCGAAACAAATCAGGGAAATGACAATCCGACGGCAGAGACTGCGACGGCCAAAGTATCGATCAGCTCTGAGTCCGGATCTTTTGTGATTGGAAAGACTGCCGATACCAGCAGTATTCGTTTAAAAGCAGCGGTCAGCGAATATGAGGGCAGCTACAACCTGGCATGGACTGGCACGAACGGTATTTCTATTCAGGGAGCCGACAAAGAAACCGCAACAGTTACCGGTTCAAAGGCCGGAACAGCAGAAGTAACTGTTAAGGTGACCAGTTCAGACGGTATGGTACTGGGAACAGATACAGTGGAAGTAAAAGTCTGGACAGACCGTGCTGTATCTTCCCGCGTCTATACCGATACACCGAATAATAATTCCAAGGCAACAAAAAAGGCATATGTAGGCGAAAGCCTCCGCTGGGTCATCGAATCTTCCAATGACGAGAATGATGCAGAAAGCAATTATACTTTCCAGTGGATGAAGAAAGAAAACAATGCGTTTTCTGCAATCAAAAATGCTGTGAAAGAATCCTACAGCCCCAAGGAACCTGGAACCTATAAGGTTGTCGTATCCAGATCTGAAGGAAATTATTATCATGAATTTTCCTTTGAATCTGAGGAAGTCACAGTCGAAAAGACCCCTGTAACAGTCAGCTGGGAGAGCGCTTCCAGAGAATTTGTGCGTGGCCTCAAGACATTTAACTATACTGGAAAATCTACGGTTACGGCGAAGGATTCTGTTTCCGGCGCTTCTTATGAAAAGGACAGTCTGTCAGCATCCATTAACAATAAGACTTTTGATATCTCCTCCGCGCAGGTGGGGACATATACCATCCATCCTGCAAATGGTCTTGATGCTGAGAAGTATGATATTACAGATCATGGTGCAGAGGTAAAAATTACCAAAGCGGTTCTTGCAGTTACAGTAAAGCTCTCCGACAAGCAGTTTGATAATACAGAGGAACTGAAGGAAGATACAGAGATCACGATTACTTTTGATGTAGATGATCTTTCAAAAGCAAGTCTTTCTGCAGAAACTACGGAACTCGTTCATGAAGATGGGACCCCTGTTACCATTCAGGATTTCATGATTTCTACCAAGGGACAGGTCGACCAGGATACAGACGCCAAGGTCAGTATCAGGGATGGAATAAAGTTCTTTGTTAAGACGCAAAAAGGCGTAAGCAGTAATTTTGGCGCAGAAGTTACTCTGTCGGATATTGTTATTAAGAAGAACGAATGGACCTTTGAGCAGGTCGGTGAATTAAAGGAAGCCGATGGTGTTGTTTACAGGGACTCCGATGGTATTTCCTGGACTAAAACAGGCGATGATGGCGCTTCCGTAGAGATCCTTGCCAAGGACGGGTTTACCTTATCTGATTCCCTGGAGGGAGATTACAAGGAGTCTGTCCAGATCAGATTCGGAACAGAACATACCTTTACAGTTTATGCGACGGATGCGGATGGCAATATCGGCCAGATTGTTTATGACGATGTATCCATTGACAACGAGGCACCGGAGGTTGATCTGGAAAAATCAACCTACGAAGTATTTGGACATCAGAACCGCACGAATACATATGCTGTTTCTGACACAGGCAGCGGCATCAAGGATATCGCTTATAGAATCAGTGAAACAGAAATTGATCCTGCCTATTCTGCAGGCAGTACTGAATGGACCCATGTACAGGTCCCTGAAAAGGAAGATGGAAAGGTAGAGCTGAAGCTTACAGTTCCGACCTATGGATATGTGTATTTCTATCTGGAGGATCACCTTGGAAATGCGGAAATCCGTAAGCTCCATATGCTTGTCCTTGAGGATGGAAAACCGGCTGTTTCCATGGAGTTAAAGGCTGAGGAAGTCGACGCTTCTAAAGCTTCGGTTCAGGTGACCGCAGAGGACAAAGGAAGCAGTGGAAATAATGCTTCCGGCATATCTTATATTGAATTCGCTTTAACAGACAGCGAGGGCAGAGACGTTACAGACCAGGCTTCCTTCCTGATGGATGAAAAAGATGGCTACGTTCAGAACGGAACGAGAGTTGGCTTTGAAGAAGCTCCCGCAGATATTCAGTCCCTGAGCAAATACACAAAGGCGGAAGCTGGAATGCAGATTTCCGGCAAGGACCTTGAAGGAACATACACACTGACTGTAAAAGCTGTAGATTTTTGCGGAAACGTCAGTGAGAGTAAAAGCGTAGATCTTGTTTTTGACACAAAGGCCCCTACTGTAACAGTCAGTATGGAGAACGGAAACCAGGTAGGGGATACATGGTATTACAACAAGAATAACTGCGGCGTAACCCTGATTTTTGAGGATTTGAATCTCTCCGAAGGCGGTACCTTCAGAGCTGTCATAACAGACAGTGCAGATACAGCGATTGAAAAAGAGATTTCAACAGCCGAACTGGAAGACAGCACGCAGGCAAGCATCAGATTCAGTGCTACAGAAATTGCAGCGCTTGCTGACGGCACGATCAATATTTCTGTCACTGCTGTTGACGCAAATGCAAACAGTACGAAAGACATCACCGCAATAGGAACCACTGCATCTGGAACAAAGGCTGCTTTTGTGCTGGATACAATTGCTCCTCAGATCATCTCTGCGAAGCGCCAGAGTGCTGGTAAGGTGAATGACAAAGACATTAAAAAATTCATTGGTTCCAATAACCTCGCCATGACGCTGGTGATCGAGGATGAAAATATTGACAGTAAGCAGTTTAAAGGATCTTCGACCAAGGGAAAAGTTGGCTTTATGGCCACGGCTGAGGGAAACCAGGTGACAGCTGTCTTTGCCATGACAAAAGGTAAATATGGCTACCTGCTCATAGATGGAACAGACTATGCCGGAAATGTTCTTACAGTCTCTCCTACATATGAACATGGAAAGTATTCTGTCTGGACAAACACAGAGACCGGTGCAACAACCGACAGCACCTATGAAATCGTAACAGGTGAGCCGGCTGCTCATATTACATATAAGAATGGCGTGAATGACCTTGAAAAGAGGTTTGTTTACGGAAAGGATGCATATTTCAATTCTTCTGTCGCAAGTGCCAGCGTGACGCTCAGTAATGTTGAAGCAGAGGACTATCCTTACTTATCTGCAGCCCTGATCGCGGAAGGCGAAGATCCTGAAACTGCTGAATTCAAAGTGTTTGATTCAGAGTCTATGACTTTCGAATTCCCTGCAGATGGAGCCTACTATGTCCTTATTAAAGGCAGTAACCGCGCCATGACGCCTGTTACTGTCCAGGAACAGAATCTGGCGGGCGGAGAAGATCTCTCAGCAAAGCAGAGCAGCGAAACAAAAGTATATCAGTCTTCCTATAGGCTGATCCGGGATACCAAAGCTCCCAGAGCCGTAATCAATCTGATTCCGGGCGAGGGAACTGCAAATACGGAAATCAATTCCGAATATGGAGAACGGTATTACTTTAACAAGAGCTTCACTGCAGAACTGACTGTCAGCGACATTCATCTTGATGAGGAAGCATCCACTGTACATTTTGTACAGGCATCTGCTGCAGATTATGAAGATGCATCCACAGTTACTTTCGCTTCCATAGATGATTACAGCAGTGAGATTGCCGGTACCTACAGTGCAGCTGATAATGCGGGCATTTTCAGAACCGAGATTACAACAGACGGTGTATACAGCTTTGCTGTATATGGCGAAGACCTTGCCGGTAATGCAGTCATTCTCGATTCTGTTCAATATGCTGATGGAAGCATTGCCGTCAACAAAGAAGAATGCAATGACAAGGAAGCCAACAAATCCAACATTGTAGTACTTGATACAGTTATTCCGACCGGTAAGATTTTCGTTACTGCCGGAGAGGAGACTGTATATGAAATGACAACGGAAGGACAGGTATCTGTTTTAAAGCCTTATATCAATGAGAAAAAGGTTACGGTATCGGCTTTAGTAGATGAAAATGAAAAGACACCTGTCTCAATCAGCTTTATGCTGAATGAGAAAAACAAACCTGCAGACCTTCCTGAAACAAGCGCTGATTATAAAGTTGGCCAGAGGGTGGATCTTGAGGCTGCCGCCAGCCAGGTATTTACTGTGAGCAATCTTGTGATCACAGATCTGGCCGGAAACAGTTCAGCCGCAACGCCTGAATCACGAAAGCTCTATCTGGATACAGATATACCGGATGGAGAATATGGAGATGCGATTGCACCTCTGATCCAGATCAGTGCCAATAACGCTTCTTCTTACGGGGACGAAGGAACACCGCTGTTTAATGGAGACAGGGATGTCGAATTTAGAATTACAGTCGTAGATCCCTATGAACCCGACAAGAGTATGGAAGAGGACGCGGCCTTCAGCAGTTCCGGCTTAGCCAGCGTCAGCTGGAAACTGATCAATACAGCAAGCGGTCAGGAACTGATCCCTTCATCGGACCTGTATAAATTCGATGGTACTTTCTACCCTACAGCGGAAGAGGCGGCCAAGGAAGTTTATACATACTCTGTGAATGAGAAGGTCGTTGTCAGCAAGGATTCTTATAACTACAATACGCTGAAGCTGGTCGTTGAAGCCTACGACAATGCCGGAAATCATTTTGAACAGGACTATGCCTTTGGTATAGATGCCACAGCCCCCGAAGTGACGGTCTCCTATGAGGGCGGCAGCGCTAAGTCAGGAAACTACTTTGACGGAGCGAGAAAAGCGACTGTTACGGTTAAGGAAAGAAACTTTGATCCGGATAAACTGAAAGTGGTAGTTACCGGAGATTCTGAGGGCAGCACCGTAGCGGATGCCGGCGTTGTTACAGTTCCTGACGAATGGACACCCGCTTCCGGAAACGGACAGGGCAATGGCGATAATGATACCTATACCAAGGAGATCACATTTAATAATAATGGCCATTATACACTGCATGTCTCCAGTGCGGATTATGGTGAGGACACAGCCGAGGACCATGTAGGAAATAAAGGCACCGTAAATTATACGGGCGAGGCACCCACCGACTTCTATATTGATACGGTTGGTCCGACCATTAAGTTTGTCATGGCCCTGTCAGAAAATGACAAGGATCCAGACGGCAATTATTACTACCGTGCAGATAACTGCGGCGTACAGGTAATCTTTTCGGATAATGGACGGCTTCTTGGCAGCTCTGACGGATCTGTCGAGAAATATATGATTTCTGTTGACGGAAAAAATGAAAAGGTCTTTTCTGACTTTGGCACAGGACAATCGTCAATCAAGCTTGGCTACAGTGCAGATGAACTGGCCAAGGACAGACTGATAGAAGACGGTTCCCATACGATTACGATCACGGCAGTTGATGCGTCAGGAAACAGAACCACGGAAGTCATGGCTGACAGTAAGGGCGCAAATTTTGCAGGCAGTTCTAATCCGGGACCTACAGCACAGTTTATCCTTGATACGGTAAATCCTGCTGTTACAGCTGTCTCTACGGATGCGGCTGATGGAAACAGCAGTAACTTCAGCGACTTAAAAGTCTATGAAGATACGAACAGTGCATATTACAACAAAAACATCAGGATCACCCTGGATGTTAAGGATCAGTATGCTTCCAGCACTGCTTTCTCCGGAGCAATAAACAGCGAGAGCGGTGATGCAGTGAACGCTGCTGTCTCAGATCAGGCGGATGGCGTTGCAGCAGTATACTCCCTGAAAGCCGACAGCGCTTATACAGGTCTGACACTGACCGGTAAAGACAAAGCCGGCAACCCGCTTGTCCTGGATTCCAGCTATGATCATGAGATGTGTGATTCCCTGAATGCAGACAACGGAACGGTCAAAGCTGTCTATGACAAGGTTGTTGATTCCAAGAAGCCTGAAGTTAAAATTGAGTATTTGTCGGATGACTATGCCAATATGTATGAAGGCGAGACGGATGGTAAGGAGAGCGCATATTATAACAGTGACATCACGGTAAAAATGAGCATTTCCGACAACTATGCGCTGGATGGCAAGAAAATAACAGCCGGTCAGGGAGAAGAGGTTTCCGCCATCAGTATTCCTGATAATACGGCCTCCTTCAGCCTGGATGATGTTGTTATTACAGAGGATGGACGTTATACATTCACATGCAGCGGAACAGACCGTGCATTAAACAAGACCATCGTTTCTGAAATGATTCCTCAGACGGATGATGCGCCGGAGCAGACTTATCTTGACGGCGAAGAGACCTCGGCATATGTGAGCCGCTACGAGCTGGTACTGGATAAAACTGCGCCTACATTTGTATTTGATATTAAGACAGATGCAGATGTGAAGAATCTTTCTGCCCAGGGGAACAGATACTATTTTAATGCGGGCTATACCGCGACCCTGACGGTAACAGATGTCAACTTCGATCCTGAAAAAGTCGAATTAAAGAAGGGATCGGTCAAGACAGGAAAGTATAACAGCTCTACAGAAATCGTAGAAACCTTTACCGAATCTGTGACCAGTCAGACAAATGTCTATGTTGACGAGGCAGATACAACAAACGGCGTCTTCAGATATGTTATTTTCGGCAGTGATAAAGCAGGAAACGCTCTGGTTGCTGAGAATACAAAAAATCTGGACGGAACCGTAAACAGTGCTGTCGATGAAGAAACAGAAGTGTCCAGAGGATCTCTTGAGAAGGAAGCAGATGCTTCTAATCATATTGTAGTAGATACAGTAGATCCCAAAGGAAAAGTAGAGGTCAGTAAGTCCGCTTCTTCGGATGTGTATTACAGCATGGATACAGATGAACAGGTATCTTATGCAGAGCCGTACAGAAGTGAAACCGCAGCACATATCCTCTTTACCGTTGACACTGCCGTTGAGCGGACACCTGTAAAAATCTACTATCAGATCACTTCAAGTACAGATACAGGTGCGCCTTCCGAGTATGCTTCCTCAGAGTATGCATACAATGCCTCCGCATCCAAAGAGCAGAAAGGGCAGCAGATTTTCCGGATCAGCAGCTATAAGCTGACTGACCTGGCCGGCAACAGTGTTTCCTGCAGCTCGAAGAATAAGATCTATCTTGATGTGGAACCTCCTGTAGAAGATCAGCTGGCGCCTACAATCAATGTTTCGGCCACAGCTAGAGAAGAATGCAGAGATGGAAATGGACAGCCTCTGTTCAACAAAGATGTTCCTATTAGGATTGTAGTGGAGGATAAGCATCAAAACGCCAGCAGTTCCGGTCTGGCTGACATCACGTATGAGATGTATATCAATGGTTCTTCTGAACCTGTAAAAGGTGAAACCCAGACCCTTCATGCAGCAGCACAGAAGAAGCATGAATCGGCATATGATGATGCAGAACTGGACTACAAGCTGGATCGGACGATCACTGTAGACAGTAAGAGCCATAACTATAACAATCTCAGAGTTGTGGTCAAAGCAACGGATAATGCCGGAAATGTTTCTTCAAAAGAATACAGATTTGGCATCGATATCACCAAGCCTACAATTTCGGTTGACTATGACAATAACAGTGCCCAGAACGGCAAGTATTTCAAGGCCAATCGTGTGGCGACGGTTGTCGTTAAGGAAAGAAATTTTGACAGTTCTCTGATCAAGATTACAACTGAAGGCGGAGCTGCCATCAGTGGATGGAAACATACAAGAGCAAACGACAGCAATGGCGACGGTGATACCTGGTCATGTACCATAACATATTCAAGAGACGGCAACTATCATCTTACACTGGCAGGCTCTGATATGGTTGGATGGCAGGCCGAGAATATTTCTTATAAAGGCACCGCTCCCAGAGACTTTGTTATTGATAAGACAGCACCCAGAGTGGTCGTCAGCTATGACAATAACAGTGTCCAGAATGGAAAGTATTATAAGGATTCCAGAACTGCTACAGCGACCGTAACGGATGTGAACTTTAATGGAGCAAATGCTATAAAGATCAGTGCATCCGGAGGCGGAACAGCCCCTGGTGTCCGTTTCAATGGAAAAACAGCTTCTATGCCGTTTACAAGCGATGGTGTATATAAGATAACCGGAACAGTAACGGATATGGCAGGAAATGTGTCTAATGTACTGAATGAGGCTGAATTTGTCATTGATAAGACTGCACCGGAGATTTCTCTCTCAGGCGTAAAGGATCTGTCGGCAAATAATGTTCCTTTGAACATTACCCTGAAAATGGTCGACACAAACTATAATCCGGATGGTTTTGAGCCTGTTCTCAAAGGCACAAATCATGGACGTGTTGCGATCAGTGGTGAGCCTAAATATGTTGACGACGGAATTACTTATGTTCTGGAAGAGATAAAGGTAGATGATTACTATGAGCTTGTTTATACTGCTACGGATCTTGCAGGTAATACAAGTGAAATGAAGGTGTCATTCTCTGAAAACCAGAACGGTACTTCATTTAAGTTTGTTCAGGATGAGTACAATGGAAAGGCTACAAACAAGACCTTTAATCCGGAGTTTATACTGAGCAATATTGATGAAATAACAATTATGTCAGTCACACTGAACGGTAAGGAAACACCTTATACGTTCAAAAACAACCATCTCGTGCTGAATACCAAAACAGACACGGATGGAAAATATACTATTACTATCGATACCAAGGATGCGGCCGGAAATCTGACATCCATGGATCCTGTTGAGTTCCAGATTGATACGAAAGCGCCTGTCCTTACGGTCGATGGACTGAATGGCAAGGCAAAGTATTATTTTGATGAATTCAACCTGACTTTCTATCACGATAATCCAGACGATATTTTCTCAGTCATCAAAATGAACGGAATTGATCTGGATCAGAGTGAATATACCGTGAATGATGATGGATCTATTACGATTCATATTGGACAGTATCAGGATTATGATATTGAAATCCAGGTTTCTGATGCAGCCGGAAATGTCAGTGAATTTGAGAATATCCGGTTCACAATGACCAGAAACCCCTTCATCCGCTGGTATACCAATACGCCTCTTTTCTTACTTTCTCTCGTCGTTCTTACGGCCATTATTGTATGGCTGATCCTGCTGTGGAAGAGAAGAAAAGATGAAGATGAGGAAGAAGAAGGCGCAAGTGCATAAGCAGGTCGCGTTCAGATACAGGTAAAATGTAATAGCTAACAGGACAAATGGGGGATACCGTTATTTCGATTTCCTTCGTTTGTCCTGTTCATTTAGAGGGAGTATATGCTATATGGTTACTGTCAGGTGCCGGAAATGCGGAAATATTGTGCCATCGAGCAGTGTATATTGTTCCTATTGCGGATTTCCTTTGGCCAGCTCTCATCAGAAACCACGGCATGAGACAGCGGTTCTGGACAGAGGGAACAGAGGCCGCGAAAGCCATGTTCCCCAGACAGAGCAAGGGCAGGAAGGAAGGCAGATTTCGAGGCCTGGCGGCTATTATAAGGAAACGAATGCCGATGGATCTTTGCAAAGGGCAGGAATCATCCATGATCAGCAGATAAGGAGTCAAGGAGAAATACAATATAAAACTTCACAATATGGAACAGCACAGCCATATGTTTTATATAATCAATCCAATTCGCAGGAGAATAGCCGTGCTTCGCATAAACCCGACAGGCCTTCACAGCTTTATGGTACAGAATACTACCCTATGAATACGAAAGGCTATGAGCCGGCTACTGCCAAACTATATGACAGCAAAGAAGAGGAAATTGCAGAAAAAAGAAGAGAATCCAGAAAAAAGAGAAAGGATTTGCGAAAAGAAGAAAAGAGACAGGCAAGAAAGGAACTGTCAGACATTGTGGAAGTGACATCCGGAGTGCACAGGTTTCTTGGACAGCTGCTGCTGTTTGTCAGCTGGAATATGCTGCTGGTACTGTCTGCGGCCTATATTCTCTGGTTTTCCAGCATAATAATGATTGGAGAACTGGATTTCAGCATCGATGTTACCACGAGTCCCATGGGCATGCATCTTTTGGGGGTGCTTGCGGTTTTTGCTTTCTCATACCTGGTGGGGAGGCTTTCAGTGAATCTTCTGAAGATCAATGCAGAGATCCCAACCGTTTTCTTTATTATGCTGAGCGGCTGTATCCATTCCCTGCAGATTACATTGTTTTATCCCTTTTTATCACCAGGGATGGGAGCGGTGATTGCTGCAATAGGAACGGCAATTGGCTTATTACTCTTACAGCCCGTATATAAGAAGCCGGGCATGAAACGAATTCTATGGGCCTGCCTGGTTGTGGTCGTTTTATTCGTCATTTTGAGCACCATAGCAAGGCCTCAGCTGATCTTCCTTTTTGAAAGACTGGTGGAGAGGTTAGAAATGCTGTTTTCACCGATTGAGCTTTATGGGGAAATGATATAGCCAGTACTTTTTTGTATGATCTGGCAGCAGATTTAAGAAATGTGCTGATTCTTAGTGATTCTCAGAATTTTGCAGAGGAAGCTGATTCATAAAATGGGTCTTGATTAAATCCTCCGTTTCCTGGACTTGATCAAGGATCATTTCGGTAATAATACTTGGATCAAAACTGTCATCGGAAAGATCACAGCACTCCTTATACATTTTCAGAAGGGTCAACGCCTTGAAGTTCGAATACTCGATCTTTCCAATTACTTTGAGTATTTCAGTATCCATATCTATGATAATCTCCTTTGAATGTTCCTGACTGTGTTACGGGATATACGCTGCTGTCGTATGCGTGATTATTTGGGGAAAATCCGAACAAAGGATATATAACTATGAAAGTATAAGGAATATTTAGATTATAGCAGAAATATATAAAAAGCTAAATGGAAATTGCACCTACAGATAAAACAGGAGACATTTTTCCTATCTTTTATTAAAAAATATTGGGCTTTGGCCATAGGACATAATGGGGCTGTCATTGATTCGAAGCATGTGAGAATAAAAATTTTTTTATAAAAAAGGACCTGGCCGACGGCCAGGTCCTCTGCGTTCCATATGAAGTTGTAATGCTAAGCTGTCGGATCCTCTATCAGTCAAGAACCTGAGACAGGATGGTCTTTGTAGGAGCGGAGAAGTATACGGTCTTGCCATCCTTGATGTAAGCGAGACCCTTGATGAAGTATGCTTCGCCCTTCTTGAGGCCGGTGATCTTGACAGACTTGGTGTCTGTCTTGAAGGCATCGATATCCTTGGTCTTGGTGTCTGTCCACTTGAAGCTGGGGCTCCACTCGACCTCATAGCCGTCAGCCTTGGCGTTTTTGCTGAAGCGGACTCTGCAGTAGGTGTTGTCGAGGTTAGCATCCTTCAGTGTAAGCTTGGGAGTCTCGATGCGATAGAAGAACAGAGCCTTGCTGTATTTGCTCAGGGTGTTGCCCTTAGCGTCGACGCATCTGACCTTGTAGGTGTAGCCTGTGCCGTTCTTGACCTGCTTGTCAACGATGTAGGTGTTGGTGGTGGTGCGAAGAAGCTTGTAGGAGCCTTCCTCTACCTTGCGGTATACGGCATAATACTTGGCGCCGGATACCTTCTTCCACTCGACACGCAGACCGTTCCTGGTGTTCCTGACGGATGTCATGGTGGGTCTGCTGAGGCTGGTGCTGTCAGCCTGGGACACAACCTTGTTGGTGCTGGTCGCGACCGGTGCAGCCATAGCTGTCAGAGAGCTGCAGGCGATTGCTGCTGCGAGGACCGCAGCGGTGATGATTTTTCTCAGTTTCATGATTAAACCTCCTTGCGTATAAGAAATCCTATACTAGAATCATACTCCATTTTCAGCCTTATGGCACAGTAAATTTTGTAAATTTTGTAAATCTTTGGATTTACAGACCGGGGAGCGGGAGAGTGTATGGAGGGAATCCTTCCTTAATAAAGGGAAACAGGGAAAATTTCATTGCATTCCTTCTTGCGTTTCTGTAATGTGGAAGTATACTATTGCCGGAAAAGGAGGATGCATCATGACCAAATCTTACTGGCTCTGGTATCCCGGAGACATGGAATTATACTACGCAATGAAACAGAATTTCAGCCGTGTGGAACGGGGCTATGGCTGGCCGGCCTTCTGGAAGAGTGAGGGCTTCCGGAACCGGGTAGTCTTTCGAAGGACCTATATGCTGGAGGAGGATACGGATTTCATGGTCCGGTCCAGAGATACGGGCTTTGTCATGGTCAATGACATCAAGTATCCCTTCGGCGTGGCCGTCACAGCGCCGGAAGGAGAGGTAAAGATCTCCATTCACTGTGCCAGGATCGAGGCCTTCCCGGCAGTTTATATCGAGGGCGACACGGTCTGCTCCGATCCGGGCTGGATGGCAGGCGACTATGACGCTCCTGAAAAGCCCGCGGGCTTTTCCGAATATTTCACAGACCCCTGGCAGGATCCCTCCGTATGGGAGTACTCCGAGAAGGTCTACAGCCCCGTTTCCATTGAGAAGGTCTTTGTGGAAAAGGACGACAAGGGAAACGTGGTCGAGACCAGGGCGCCGGGCGCCGGCGCGGTATCCGGCTATCTCTATACCTTTGAAACAGAGCTGACAGCCGTGCTGGAGGTCCTCAATACAGACGGGACGCCCATCGACATGCTGGACGTCAAGACCATGCAGGTCTGCTGCGGCGAATCCAGGGAGGAAGCCCTGGACATGCTCCACTGCTATTACAGCTGGCACGTCGATCCCCAGACCGGGCGCTGCCCCAGGTGTGCGCTCCGCTGCGTATTTATTCCCGGCAGGCCCAGAGAGGTCTACGCCATTCACCAGTATGTGGATATCCCGGTCCGGGCCTATTTAAAGACCGGAGACGGCCTGCTCAACCGGATCTGGGAGGTGGCGGCCCATACCTTCAGCCTCTGCAGCGGGATCTTCTTTATAGACGGAATCAAGAGGGACAAGTGGATCTGGTCCGGCGACGCCTACCAGAGCATCCATATCAATCCCTATCTTCTGGCGGATCCTTCCATTGACAGAAGGACCCTGACCGCCCTGCGGGGCAATGACCCCATGACGACCCATATCAATACCATCACGGATTATTCCATGCTCTGGCTGATGGGGGTCTGGGACCACTGCAGACTTTACAAGGACCTGGACTATCTGCGGGCCATGTATCCCAGGATGCAGAGCCTGATGGATTTTTTGAGATCCCAGACCGATGAGGCGGGCTTTTTCACCGGCCGGCCCGGGGACTGGATCTATATCGACTGGGCCGACCTGGACAAGGAAGGGCCCCTGGGCGCGGAGCAGATGCTCTATGCCTGCTGCTGGAGGGACATGGCCGGAGCCGCAGCCCTTCTTGGCAGGGAGGGCGACGGCGCCTTCTACGAGGACCAGGCAGCCAGGCTGGAGAAGGCCATCGAAAAGGCCTACTGGGACCCTGAAAAGGGCGCCTATATCGATTCCTTTGTCAGCGGCAGGCGCCATGTATCCCGCCAGACCAATATCTTTGCCCTGCGCTGCGGCGTGGCCAGAGGGGAAAGGCGGAAGGAGGTCATTGAAAATGTCCTTTTAAACGACAGCATTCCGCCCATCACGACCCCCTATTTCACCTTCTTTGAGCTGGACGAGCTGGGCCGGGAAGGCAGGACCGACGTCCTCTATGAGCGCATGACCGCCTACTGGGGCGGCATGCTGGCCAGGGGCGCCGTGACCTTCTGGGAAGAATTCGATCCTCTGGTCCCTGTCAGCCGGCAGTATGATATGTACGGGGACCGCTTCGGCAAGAGTCTCTGCCACGCCTGGGGCGCATCGCCCCTGTATCTGATCGGCCGCTATCTGGTGGGCCTGTCCCATACCATGGATGAAGAGGGGAATACAGGCTTTGTCCTTTCGCCAAGCCTGGACCATCTGGGGAGCCTGGACTGCGCTTTCCCTGTCTGCGGGGGTGAAAAGACGGTCCGGATCCGTCATAAAAACGGGATCCTCCGGATCAGCACCGACGCTGAGGGAGGGACCCTTGTCATGGAAGGGGCCAGGATCCCCCTCCATCCCGACCGCGAATATGAAATAGAGATCTGACTCCAAAAGGAGACTATCCATGCTGCGATCTGACTTTGAGGAAGATGTTTTTCTGGACCTGCTGGACAAAGTCACCGTCATGAGCCGGGACAACGGCAGGAAATTTACCGATACAGGGCGTCTGGACGCGATCCGGGACCTGCTCTGGGATACGCCCTACCGCAGGGTCAACGCCCAGGGCCTCTTCCACCTCTACGCCAGGCATCCCCTGGAGCAAATCCAGGGAAGGATCATTCTGGTCTCTTCCCATGTGGACTGTCAGGTGGGCATCACCCGCTGCTCCTGGAAGCGGAAGGCCCCGGGCTTTCTTCGGGGGACCTTCGACAATTCCATTACCAATGCGGTCCTGCTCTATCTTATGCGCAGGGGGGCTCTGCCCGAAAACGTGGCCGTGGCCTTTACAGGCGATGAAGAGGAGGATTCCCATGGCGCCCGCCAGGCCATCCGCTATCTGCGCCGCAGGAACAAGGCTTTTGGGGCCATTATCCTGGATGTGACGGAGATGGGCTTTGCCGAGAAGGTCCATATCAGCGTGGAGAACGATTTCTGGACGGATAGAATGGGCAGGCAGATCACAGAGATCCTGGAGGATCTGACCGTGAAGGACCAGATCTCCTGGCTCTACGTGCCTGCGGACCCGGAGGGGGTCCCGCCCTATGTGCCCCGGGAGCGGAACCTGGGCCTGGAGGCCGATGCCGACGAGAGCTGGGCCTATGACGAAAAGGGCGTTCCCTGCTTTGCTCTCTGCCTGCCTGTGGAGGGCAACATGCACCGCAATTCCGGCGTCCTGGTGGCAAATGAGGCCATCCGGGGCTATACGGCGGCTCTGGCCTGCCTTCTTGAAAGGATCAGGACAGAGGGCATACAAGAAGAAACAATGAGGTAATTATGCATCAGGTATTTGATTTTAATTCCATGCCGGAGGATTCCAAAGAGCCGGTCTGTACCTATAGGGTCTTTCTCTCTGACGAGAGGAGCGCTGACCCGGAGAGGCCCATCCTGGTCCTGGACAACCGGACGGGCGAATGGCCCCATCACGCCGGCGGCGTCTTCATGAATCCCGTGAAGCGGACCGCCTTTGTTTTCAGCGATACCCAGGCCAGCACGGATATCCTGCGGATCGACGCCCGCTTTACCAGCCTCCTCAAATGGCTGGGAGAGAATCACATCCCGGTCCGTCTTTCCGGCCGCAACATGCCGGAGGGCTACTGCGTCTATCGGATCCGGGAGGCGGCCTACGGGGGCGCTTCCAAGCTTTCCGCCGAAGACGGCTTCCTCCAGTTCATGATCGAGCGGCTCTTTGCTTCCGACGCTCCCCAGGGGGATCCGGTCCCCGAGGAGGAAAAGGAGGAGACCGGGGACGACATGAAGCTGACCTCCCTCCAGAGCATTACGGACTTTCTGGTCTGCGCCGGCAGGACGCTGCCTGACAACATCCGGCTCTGGGCCAGGCGGAACCTGGCCGTGGCCAATTCTAACGAGGTGACCCAGGAGGAGAGACGCCACGCCCAGAGGGCCCTGTCCATGATGATGAATATCCAGTGGAAGGCGGATTATTTTCCCTCCATCGACATGGAGGAAGCCAGGAGGATCCTGGACTCCCAGCTCTTTGGCCTGGACAAGGTCAAGCAGCGGATCATGGAGACCATCGTCCAGATCAACCGGACCCATACCCTGCCGGCCTACGGCCTGCTTCTGGTGGGCCCTGCGGGCGTGGGCAAGTCCCAGATCGCCTATGCCGTGGCCCAGATCCTGCAGCTCCCCTGGACTGTCATGGATATGAGCTCCATCAACGACCCGGAGCAGCTCACCGGCTCCTCCCGGATCTATGCCAACGCCAAGCCCGGCCTGATCATGGAGGCCTTCGCGGCGGCCGGCCAGTCCAGCCTGGTCTTTATCATCAACGAGCTGGACAAGGCGGCGGCCGGCAAGGGCAGCGGCAATCCCGCCGATGTCCTTCTGACCCTTCTGGACAATCTGGGCTTTACCGACAACTACATTGAATGCAATATCCCCACCGGCGGGGTCTATCCCATTGCCACGGCCAACTTCAAGGACCAGATTTCCACCCCCCTTCTGTCCCGTTTTGCCGTCATTGAGATCCCCGACTATTCGGACGAAGAGAAAAAGACCATCTTCCGCCGTTTCTCCTTCCCCAAGGTCCTGGCCAGGATCGGCATGCGGGAGGAGGAATGCGTCATTACGGACGAGGCCCTGGAGGCGGTGATCGAGTACTGCAGAGGCACCACGGGCATCCGGGACCTGGAGCAGGCCGCCGAGCACCTGGCCGCCAACGCCCTCTACCACATCGAGGCCGAGCATGCCGGGCAGGTGGTCTACGACGGGGAAAGAGCCCGAAGAGTTCTGAACTGATTATTTCGGAGAATACCTATGATATCCATGAATCCTGCTCAGCTGGAGGCGGTCCATACAGTGGAAGGGCCCCTCATCATCATCAGCTGCCCGGGGTCCGGCAAGACCACGACCCTGATCCACAGGGTCCGCTATTTGACAGAGTGCGGGATCGATCCCGCCTCGATCCTGACAGTGACCTTTACCAATGCGGCGGCGGCCCGGATGAAGTCCTACTACCAGAAGGTCTTCGGCCGGGAGGCCCGCGCCCATTTCATGACCATTCATTCCCTCTGCTTTGGGATCCTCCGGGAGGAAGGGCTCTATGGCCCCGGCGATATCCTGAAGGAGGAGGAAAAGCGCCGCTTTCTCTACCAGCATATTTCCCGCATGAGCTGGGTCAACGACCCCTGGGAGCTGACCCAGGCGGTGATGACGCATTTTTCCGTTGTGCGCAACAACGACCTGGATCCGGAGACCTATGAACCGGAGGAATGTCCCGGCAGGGTCTTCCGGGACCTGCTCCGCCTTTATGATGATTTCCGGGACCAGCAGCATAAGATCGACTTTGACGACATGCTGATCCAGTGCAGGGAGGTCCTCCGGGATCCGGAGATCCTTGCCAGGTGGCAGGACCGCTTTCGCTATATCCAGTGCGACGAGTACCAGGACACCAACAATCTCCAGAAGGATATCCTCTATCTCCTGGCCGGGGACAGAAAGAACCTCTGCGTGGTGGGGGACGACGACCAGTCCATCTACATGTTCCGGGGCGCAAGGCCCGAGATCATGCTCCGCTTTGAAGAGGACTTTCCCGGCTGCAAGGTCGTGCATCTGTCCGTCAATTACAGATCCGGGGCCCGGATCGTGGACAGGGCGGCCCTGGTGATCGCCCATAACAGAGCCCGCTATCAGAAGGAGTTCATCTCCAGCAGAGGAGAAGAGGGCGTGGAAGGACAGGTGGTCTTTCAGCACTTCGACGGAAGGGCCGAGGAGATGGACTACCTGGTGACCTGCATCCAGGCTGCCATGAAAAAGGGCCTTGCCCCCCGCCAGATCGCGGTGCTTTTCCGGACGGGCAGACAGGCCCAGCTTCCCGCAGCGGCCCTGATGAAGGCAAATATTCCCGTTTATTCCACCGAGGCCTTCCGGTCCATCTATGAGGGCTGGGTCTTTGAAGGAATCCGGACCTACATAACTCTTTCCCTGGGCCAGGCGGGCCCCGGCGGCATGCTCTATGTGCTCAACCGTCCCTCCCGCTATCTCAAGGAGGAATACTTCCGAAACTGCCCCTATTCCCTTTCCGCCATGCTCCGGGCGGCCTCCTATCTGAAAAAGGACGCCTACTGGAAATATGAGGCGGCCAGGGACTCCCTGACGGCCTGGATGAAGGCCTTTGGGCCTGCGGTCCTTCGGCCCACCGATCCGCCCATCAGGGTCTTTGAGGCCCTGAAATCGGAGACGGGCGGGATCGGCTATGACGACTACATCCGGTCCTATGCCGAATACAGAAAGCTGGACGCCGAAGCCCTCCTGGGCGACTTTGCCCAGATGGAGGCGGACGCCAGGACCTTCAAGACCATCCAGGACTGGCTGGACTACGCCATGGATGCAGCGGCCCGGATCAAGGCCTCCGCCATACCAAAGAACCCCGAGGGGGTCGCGCTGACCACCATGCACAAGGCCAAGGGCCTGGAGTGGAAGTGCGTCTTTGTGATCGACGTCAACCAGGACCTTGTCCCCCATAAGAATGCAGAATCCCCGGAGGAGACCGAGGAGGAAAGACGGCTCTTTTATGTGTCCATGACCCGGGCCGCGGATTCCCTCTTTCTTCTGGGGAGCGGAAAGGAATCCTCCTTTATGCGGGATCTGAAGGAAGACCTGCGCAGGGAGGAAGCCGGCCGCTTTTATCAGGAATACAAAAAGAGTCAGGGAGGGCCGGTCTATGTCCGCCACAGCGCCTGGGGGATCGGCCTGGTCATGGACCTCTACGAGGGCAAAAAGAGCCTGCGCATGCGGGTGAATTTCGACGGGATGGAGAAGGTCTTTCCCTTCCCCAGGGCCTTTATGGACGGGCATCTGTCCTGGGCCAGGAGCCTCCTGGATTAAAAAGAGCCTTTGTCCGAAGGTTTTGGTTTAACATAATGCGCCTCCTACCTTTCCGGGAGAGATTGTGTTATTATTATTTATGTTGTAATCATCTGAACAGTGAAGGGACTTTTATATAGATATGAATACCAGAAAAGCATCTTTCAGGCAGCCTGTGATCATGCTGATCTTATTTTGCGTTTATACATTCCTTGTGGCCATGGTGGACTTTAAGCCCATCGGGCCCGGCGGCTCGGAGGTGGGCTTTGCCACGGTAAACCGCTTCTTCCAGCAGCATCTGGCCTACAACGACCTTTTCTATGTCCTGTCCAAGATCCTGGGATATGTCTGCTTCATTATTCCCGGCATCAACGTGGCGGTGGCCATCCGGGACATTATCCGCAAGAAGAACATCCTCAAGATCGGGCCGGACGTGCTGGGATCCTTCGTCATCTACGTGCTTCTGGGCCTTGCCTATATTCTCTTTGAGGTGGTGGTCCTGAACTACAGGCCCATGCTGATGGACGGAGAGCTGGAAGCCTCCTATCCTTCCTCCCACTCCATGCTGGGCATGACCGTCTATCTGACGGCGGCCCTCCAGCTCAATTTCCGGGACCGCAACAGGGAACGCCGGGTAAGGAACCAGCGGATCCTTCTGGCCCTGGGCATCCTGACCGTGCTGACAAGGTTCTTGTCCGGCGTCCACTGGTTTACGGACATCCTGGGCGGCGTTCTGCTGGGCCTGACTCTGGTAGCCCTCTATGTGCCCCTGGTCAGAGCCATCGGAAAGCTGTTCTATCATGACAAGAAGAAAAAGCCTGTCCGCAGGCCCCAAAACGGAGCCGGAAAGGGACAGGGACATGGCCAGGGCCATGCCAGAAAGCCCCGCCCCGACCGGGTGGAGGCTGAGAAAGCAAATGCAGCAACTGCAGCAAATGCAGCAAATGCAGCATCACCCGCCCCTGTGCAGAAGGAGGAAGAAGCCCTGAAGGCGGCTTCGCCTGCAAAGGAAAAGGGCAAAGAAGCTGCCCGGGCCGAAGAAGAAAAGCTTGCCGCAGCGCCTGAAGAGAAGGCCAAAGGAGCAGGGCCCGTTCCGGCAGGGAAGGAGCCTGCAGCCGCAGATCCTGCACAGGAAGTAAAAGCGGAAGTGCAAAAGACAGAAGCTGAAATAACAGAACCTGAAGCAGCAAAAGCAGAATAAAGAGAAGAAAAGCCCGCCCGGTAAGCCGGCAGGCAGATTGGAAGCGGGCGCCGGGAGGCGTCCGCTTTTGTCACATAGGAGGAGACGCGATGGGACAGAGAGTTTATAAGGTCCTTTGCTATGGAGATTCCAATACCTACGGCTTCGATCCCCGGATGGGAGCCCCGGAGCAGCTGCCAAAGGATGTCCGATGGACCGGCATCCTGGACGCTTTGCCCGGTTATGAAATCGTCAACCGGGGGCTGAACGGACGGGAGATCCCCCACAGCCAGAGTGCCTGCCGGGACCTGGAATATACCCTGGAGAGGCACAGGGACTGCGATATCCTGGTCATCATGCTGGGGACCAATGACCTGGCCTGTATGTGGCATCCCTCGGCCGAAAGGGTGGGAAAGAGACTGCGGGACCTCTACAGCCTGGTTCCGGGCCTTCGCTGCTTCAAGGAGGGCGAAAAAAAGACCCTCCTCCTGTCCCCGCCGCTGCTGGATCTGGCGGATGACAGGGAGGAGGGAGTCCTTCTGGAGGCCTCCAGGGGCCTGGCCGGGGTCTACAGGCAGGCGGCCGCCGACCTGGGCCTTTA
Organism: uncultured Lachnospiraceae bacterium; assembly: GCA_946541955.1. Lineage (GTDB taxonomy): Bacteria > Bacillota > Clostridia > Lachnospirales > Lachnospiraceae > CAG-791. The sequence goes on from CAMNJZ010000009.1 coordinate 24,431, forward strand.
TTTTGCGGATACTGCCCTCTGGCAGATCCATATGACCTTTGACGACGTCCATTTCTCCAGGGCAGGCCATGCGGCCTTTGCCGCAAGGATGCAGGAGGTCCTGGCCCGCCTTGTGGTTTCGGAGAGCCCTGCGGAGATCGGCGTTTAAGCTTCCTCCTCCAGCGTGGGGGCTTCGTCTTCCTCCTTTTTCCGGATGCTTTCTTCAATGGCCAGCTCCTGGTTGAGGGGCTCATAGATGATGAGCTCGGACAGGAAGATGGGGAACCAGAGGCCGATGAAGGGGATCAGGATCACGGTCCAGGGAGCGAAGAGGGCAATGACCAGGACGAAGAGGAGCTTCACCAGGGCGGCGCCCAGGACCCGCCACATGTATTTGGCAGTAAAGAGGATCCCGTTGCGGATGCTGACGGAGGCCGGCTGGGAGAAAAGGACCAGCTGGGGCCAGAGGAGCATGCTGACGAGGAGAAAGACATAGAGGGAAATCACAAAAAAGAGGAGGGTGGTCAGGGTAAAGCTGCCCCCGCCCCAGAACATGATATAAGCCATAAATACATAGACGCCAAACACAAGGCCTGTCAGAGCACCGGGAAGGAGGGCCTCCTTCCAGTTCTGGGCAAGGCCTTTTTTGTAGCTTCTGCCCCATCTGCCCGGCGAATCCCGAAGGCCCCGCATGATCATGTCATAGAGGGCTGCCAGGAAGGGACCGAAGATGAGGCCTCCCAGGATTGAAGCGGGCAGGAGGACCAGCAGGGAGGAGGAGAGGACGGAGAGGGTCACGCCGGCCAGAAGGGGCAGGCCCCCGATGGAGGTGGCGACGGAGGATTTGAACCAGGTCCCCGCGTAGAAGGAAAGGAGCTGCCGGTAGCGGTAAAAGCCGGTCATCCGCGTGGACTCATCATAGGAACTGTCATCCGCAAAAAACAAAGCCATACATTACCTCCTGATCTCACTGTTATAATGGCAGGCCGAAAGAAAGTCCTCCAGGACCTGGTCCGGGTCTTCGCTGCACAGGTCCCTTTCTGAAAACTCCACGTTGATGGAGTAATTCCCGAAGACGGCAAAGGCGCTGGCGCCCCGGCTGTAGGGATTGGAATCGGAAAGGACCCTGTAATCCAGGACGGTATAGGTCATATCTGCGACGGTGACCTCCCTTTCCTCCAGGATCTCATAGGATTCCTTTTCCCGGTCCATCCAGTCCTTTATGGTGGAGGCGGGATCCTCCCCCTTCTTTTCGTCATTTCCGTAGACCAGCATATAGACCTGGGCCTCGTAGAGGTCCGTTTCCTTCCCTTCTTCATTGGTAAAGGGCTCCGGCTCTCCCATGGACCAGGTGGCGTAGAAGGTATCGCTTCCCGTCAGGACCACCGGATTTTCCAGGGGGACCAGGCCGTGGCCCGGATCCTCCACGCCGACGACCCTGCCCAGGATGGTCCAGTCCTCCTGCCAGGCGTTCCCCTGGGTATCGGTACTGGGATAGGACTGGCAGGCGCAAAGGCCCAGGGAAAGGGAGAGGGCCGCCAGAAGGGCGGGGATCTTCCTGGATCTGACAATTCTTTCTTTCATCTTTCTATCTCCTTGACCTTATAGAACGGATGTCCCTGCTTCAGCTTCCTTTTGTCAGGACCTCCCAGAGGGCGTCACACCCTTCCTTATGCTTTACGGTCTTATCGGTCCAAAAGCCCCTTCTTGCCAGGAAGAGGGGACGAACCAGGTCATTGCCGGAGCCTTTTAGGGTCTGTCCGGCTGCCTGCTCTTCATAGGTTCCAAGGTCCATGGCGGCAAGGACAGGGGCGTCCTCCCAGGCTATGGCGTAGAGCCCGTCCTTTTCCCCTTCGGCCGGCAGGGTCCCGTCCGGATGGGCGAGGATCTGGTAATCCCGCTCAAAGCCCGCCGGGTCCTCCAGCAGGAAGAAATAGGACTCGCAGTCCTCCATATCCGCCATCAGGGCCGCTTCGGTGGCCGTATTGTAGGAGGCGTTCTCTCTGGCGGCTTCGCCGCCTTCTGTATTCTTTATATACTGGTGCAGGCTGGCGATCACCTGGCCGTCTCCGTTGAGATCCGCGCCGCAGGCCGCGAAAGCCTCTTCCAGAGCCGTCTGGGTCTGGGCCGGCAGGGGATAGGTCCCCACATAGGCGATCTGATAATCGGGGAAGGTCTTTCCGATGCCCAGGGTGCCGGCAGCGATCTCCCAGACGATCCAGGCGGCCGCCGCTCCTGCCAGCAGGTGGACTTTATGATAATAGAGCCAGTTCTTTACTTTGGCGCTGCCCTGGAGGGGCGGCGCTTCTTCTTTGGGCTTTTCGTCCTTTACCTGCCATTTGATATATTCACTTGCCATTGCTTCTTCCCTGTTCCCGGTCTTCGGTCCCGTAGATATAGTCCAGCTTCACAGCCTCTCTGGTGGTCCCGCCGGCCCGGTAGTGGACGGGAAGGCAGGTCAGGGTGGGAATCTGGCTCTTGTCGGAGGAGAGCAGGAGGGAGACGGCCGTTTCGGCCATGTCCTGCACCGGCTGGACGATGGAGGAAACGCAGGGCATCAGATAGTCTCCGAACATGTTGGTGCCGTCGAAGCCGATGACCTGGACCTCCTCGGGGACCCTGATCCCCTGTTCCTTGAGGATCTGGCAGACCACGTAGGCCATCTTGTCCGTATTGCAGAAGATGCCGTCGAAATCGGGCTTTCCGTCATGGATCCGTTCCCTGATGCTCTGCAGGAAGGGCCGGAAGGCCAGGGAATCGCTGCTGATGAGGGACTCAAAGGGAATGCCGTTGGACCGGCACCAGGATTCAAAACCGTACTGGCGCTTGTCGGGCTCGCCCGGAACGTCCGGGGCGATATTGAAGAACAGGAGCTTTGTGGCGCCCAGCTCTATGAGCTTTCTGGCTGCCAGGGTGCCTCCTGAATAGTTGTCGCAGGAAACGCAGGGAACCGCGTCTGAATAGAAGCGGTCGATGCTGACAAAGGGAAGCCCCGGGTCGATCCGCAGATCCGGATTATAGGTCAGGGCGATGATCCCGTCGACCTTGTTCTCGGTGACCATCTGGATGCATTTCTGCTCCATGTCCAGGCTGTACTGGGTGATGGCCAGCATCATGCGGTAGCCCCGCTCCAGCAGGGCCTTGTTGATGTAATTGGCCAGATCCCCGAAGAAGGGATGATCGGTCCCGGGACAGATGAAGGCAACGGTCCGGGTCTGGTTGGTCTTCAGACCCCTGGCGTAGCGGTTGACCTTGTAGCCCAGCTTTCTGGCGGCTTCCTCTACCTTTATTTTATAGGACTCACTGACCTGAGCCCCGTTGAATACATTGGATACGGTCCCCAGAGAAACCCCGGCCTCCCTGGCGACATCCTTCATGGTGGGGGTGGAACTTTTCTTGTTCATGGCGGCCTCCTTATCTGGTATATATTATAGGTTTGATTTCATGAAAATTCAATCTTTTATTTCATGAAACGATACCAGGAAAATTAACAAAAACGGATGGTTAAGTTTGTGTAAATCGTGGAAATGGCCTGTTTACAGGAAAAAATGTTGACATGAGAAGGTGGGAACCTTACAATTATCTCAAATGAAACGTTTCATTTATCCTGAATTGCCCAATACAGAGAAGGGCATTTTTTTAAAAAGTCAAATGAAACGTTTCATGTAACTGTTGGAGAGTTTCATATAAAAAAGGAGAGAGATATGAAATCAAAAGCAAAAACTGCCGCAGTGACGGTTCCCAAACCGCCGCTGGGCAAGAGGCTGAAGGACAACTGGCAGCTCTATCTGCTTCTCCTGATTCCGATCATCCTGACCTTCATCTACAAGTACATCCCTATGTACGGCATCCAGATCGCCTTCAGGGATTACAAGGCCAGCCGCGGAATTCTGGGCAGTAAATGGGTTGGCATGGAATGGTTCGAGCGCTTCTTTACCGCACCGACCTGTGCGCGTATGATCCGCAACACCGTTCTCCTGAGCTTTTTCAGCCTGCTCTGGAGCTTCCCGGTGCCGATCATTCTGTCCCTGTGCATCAACCAGCTTCGCTTTGCCAAGTACAAGAGGGTTGTCCAGACAGTTCTGTACGCACCGCACTTCATTTCGACCATGGTCGTATGTGGTATGATCCGAATTTTCCTGAGCCCTTCAGGCGGTCTGATCAACCTGCTTCTCCACACCAGCATCGATTTCCTGACAGAATCCTCTGCATTCCGTACGATCTATATCGCGTCCGGAATCTGGCAGGACGCAGGCTGGGGCTGCATCATTTATCTGGCAACGCTTTCCGCAGTCGATACCAGCCTTTATGAGGCGGCCAAGGTCGACGGCGCATCGGTCTTCCAGAGAATCATGGCCATCGACGTTCCTGCGCTTCTGCCTATGGCGATCCTGAACCTGATCATGAGCGCAGGCTCTCTGATGAATGTCGGCTTCGAGAAGGTATGGCTTCTGCAGACAGATCTGAACAAGGCCACTTCCGACGTCATTGCCGTTTATGTCTACCAGCAGGGTATTGAAAACGCCAAGTATTCCTACTCGACGGCAGTCGGTCTTTTCAATACAGCGGTCAACATCATTCTTCTGATCATTGTCAACCAGATCGCCAAGCGGGCGTCTGACGTAGACTTTGTATAAGGAGGTGCAGCTATGGGAAAGAATTCAAAAACATCCGGCTTCTCCGAACGGACCAGCGACATCGTCCTGGTAGCCATCACCCTGATCGTCATGCTCCTGGTGGCATACCCTCTGTATTATGTCCTGGTGGCATCCTTCTCCAACCCCTATGATGTGTACGCCGGCAAGACCTTCCTTCTGCCCAGCGGCTTTACCCTGGACGGCTACAAGGCAGTCTTTGCAGACGCCAACATCTTTACCGGTTACCTCAACTCCATCAAGTACACCATCATCGGCACCATCTTTTCCGTGACCATGCTCTATATCACAGCATACCCTCTGTCCAGAAAAGAGCTGCCCGGCCGTAAGTTCTTCAGCCTTTTCTTCCTGCTGACCATGTATTTCGGCGGCGGTCTGATCCCCACCTACCTGGTCGTCAAGCAGACAGGTCTGATCAACAACATGTGGGCCCTGTTCCTGCCCGGCGGCGTGGCAGTCGGCAACATGATCATCGTCAGGAATTATTTCCAGAACTCCATCCCGCAGGAGCTGATCGAGGCTTCCGAGATCGACGGCTGCTCCAAGCTGCAGACCTTCTGGAACGTGATCATTCCCCTGTCCACTCCCATCATGGCGGTTATGGTGGTCTTCTCCATGGTCGCTTACTGGAACGACTGGTTCACGGCTCTGATCTATCTGACCGGCGCTGAGAAGGCGCCCCTGCCCCTGGTCCTGAGAAACGTCCTGATCAAATCCAGCGCTTCCGCAGCCCAGGCCAGCACGATTTCCGGCGGTTATGCCGAGCTGAACAAGATCACGGAAATGATCAAGTTCTCCTCCATTATCGTCGCCGCAGCTCCCATGCTGATCGTCTATCCCTTCGTTCAGAAGTACTTTGAGAAGGGCATGATGGCCGGCGCGGTCAAGGGCTGATTTCAGAAAGTTTGTACAGGTGTAATCAACACTTTTAAACAAAAGGAGGAAAGTATGACAAAATTCAAAAGACTCACAGCGCTGGCACTGACTGGCGTCATGGCCCTTTCTCTGGCGGCCTGCGGCGGATCTTCCGGCGGCAGCTCCGAGGAAGAGAAGATCGGCAACACCGACCAGACCGAATTCGAGATCATGGGCGGCCAGTCCGCTCTGAGCCCGGGCTACAAGGACAATGAAGTCCTCAACAAGCTTCAGGAAGAAGCCGGCATCAAGATCACATGGAATACCATGAGCGATTCCCTGGCCGAGCAGGTCAACATCCACATCGCCGGCGGCGAGCTCCCGGACGCCTTCCAGGGCGTTGGCTTCTCCAACTATGAGCTGGCCAACTACGGCGCAGACGGCACCTTCATCGACCTGACTCCCTACATCACCGAGGAAGTCATGCCCAACCTGACCAAGATCCTGGATGAGTATCCCAGCATCCGTGCCGCCATTACCATGGACGACGGCAAGATCTACGGCCTTCCCTCCGCTGAGCAGATGGGTACCGCAGGTATCGGCAAGGAAGAGGATTATTCCATCTTTACCATCCCTCAGTTCTCCATGATCAACAAGGCATGGCTGGACGATCTGGGACTGGAAGTGCCCACCACCCTGGATGAACTGGAAGTCTGCCTCCAGGCCTTCAAGGACAACGATATGTCCGCCAAGTACTATGGCAACGATCCCGGTTCCACCATTCCCATGTCCACAGGCTTTGACCAGTGGTGCTGGGGCCAGAACATCTTCTATGCAGGCTTCGGCTTCACCAACTGGATCAACGACGTCTGCAACGACCTGGTTCTGCAGCCCGACGGCAAGGTCAACTTCGTATGCGATGACGACGGCTACCGTGCAGCCATGGATTACTTCCATGATTGGTATGCAAAGGGCCTGATGGATATCGAGACCTTCTCCCAGGATGATACCCAGCTCATGTCCAAGTGCCAGCAGGGCTATGTCGGCGTTTCCACATGGTGGTACATCGAAGAGCTCATGGGCGAGTATGCAAAAGACTATGTATTCCTTCCTGTTCTTGCAGGTCCCGACGGAACCAAGAACGTGACAGTCCGTACAGGCGGCGGCACCAACTCCGGCCAGCTTTCCATCACAGAAGCCTGCGAGTCCCCTGCCAATCTGCTGAAGTTCTATGACATGTGGTATGACGGCGAGACCGTTATGCAGCTCCAGTATGGCCCCATCGGCGTATTCTTCACCGGTCAGGATGAGAATGGCGTATGGAACTCCATTACCGAAGAAGAAGCCCAGGCGCAGTTCGGCAAGGGTGCCGGCGAGCTCAAGTCCACCTACGAAGTCGCAGGTCCCAAGCTGATCCTGTCCCACTACTACAACGATACCTTCAAGATGGAAGACAGAGCCGTCGAGAGACTGACAGACCTCTATGACTACTGGATGCCTCAGGTAGCCGATACCTCCACCTATCCCATCGACTGCGTCTTCACAGCAGACGAGCTGGAGACCATTGACCGTTATAAGACTGACTTCCAGGATACCGTTGCCGAGAACGAAGGCCTCTGGCTCAAGAACGGCGGCCCCACCGATGAGGAATGGGAAGCTTACAAGCAGAACCTCAACGACACCTGCGGTATGGAAGAGCTTCTGAAGGTCTATCAGGATGCTTATGACCGTTATGCGGCTGCCCTTGCAGAATAAATTGACATCATAACAGCCAGGTCGTATAATGTGCATTGACTGCCGGAGGCACGGGTACGTGCCTCCGGCTTTTTCAAAAGAATACTTTATCGAAGGAGCCAATAAGGACAGGAGACATGATCAGCAAGAGACTCAGACAGGCAAGAGCCTACGAACAGGAAGCAGAAAAACGAATCAATCCGGAGGACAGACCCTCCTTCCATCTTTCCCCCCGGTGCGGATGGCTGAATGATCCCAACGGCTTTTCCTACTATAAGGGGCAGTATCATCTCTTTTATCAGTATTATCCTTACAATTCTCATTGGGGACCCATGCACTGGGGCCACGCTGTGAGCACAGACCTCCTTCACTGGACCTACCTTCCCTGTGCCATGGCCCCGGATTCCGGCGCCGACATCGGCGGCGTTTTCTCGGGCAGCGCGGTGGTCCTGGATGACGGGAGGCATCTCCTGATGTATACGGGCGTGGACGATGAGCTCAATACGCCCGGCAGCGACGCCTTCCAGGTCCAGTGTCTGGCTGTGGGAGACGGAGAAAACTACGACAAATATATGGGCAATCCCGTTCTTTCCGATTCGGATACGCCGGAAGGGTCTGATCCCCACGACTTCAGGGATCCCAAGATCTGGAGAAGGGACGACGGGACCTACAGGGCCGTGGCAGTCAGCCGGGCGGCCGACGGGACCGGCCAGGCCCTCCTCTTTGAAAGCCCCGACGCCTTCTCCTGGAAGTTCAAAAAGGTCTTTCTGAAGAACGACGGCGTCTACGGCCTCATGTGGGAGTGCCCGGATTTCTTTACCCTGGACGGCAAGGGAATCCTGATGCTGAGCCCCATGGACATGCTGCCGGAGGGCTTTGAATTCCACAACGGCAACGGGAATCTCTGCCTGATGGGCGCCTATGACGACAAGGAGGAGACCTTTGCCCCCGAGAAGGCCCAGGCCATCGATTCGGGCATTGACTTCTACGCCTGCCAGTCCATGCTTGCGCCCGACGGCAGAAGGATCATGATCGGCTGGATGCAGAATCCCGACGGCTGCTCCTACCGGGGCGATTCCAAGCCCTGGTACGGCCAGATGACCCTGCCCAGAGAGCTTTTTATTAAGGACGGCAGGCTCTGGCAGCAGCCCATCCGGGAGCTGGACCAGATCCGGTCCGGCCGCGTTGCCTATGAAAACGTCCATGTGGACGGGGAATGCATGCTGGAAGGCACGGGGGGACGCAGGATCGACCTGACGATCCGGATCAGGCCGGAGGATCTGGAGCATCCCTATCACAAGTTCATCCTCCGCTTTGCCATGAACGACAGCTTCTATACCCAGCTTTCCTTCCGCTTTAAGGAAAATGTCCTCAAGCTGGACCGGAAGTTCTCCGGGACCAGGCGGGCCGTCATCAACCAGAGACGGTGCCTTGTCCGCAGGGACGGGAAGGAATTAAAGCTCCGGGTCATTCTGGACCGCTACAGCGTGGAGGTCTTTATCAACGACGGCGAGCAGGTCATGACAGCTCTGCTCTATACGGACCAGGAGGCGGACCAGGTCATGTTCTACTCGGACGGCGCAGCCGTGATCGACGTGGAAAAATACGATCTTGTGGACTGAGGACCGTCTTCGGCTTCCCCGGCAGTTATTATGGGATATGGAAGCAGGGCTTCCATATCCCTTTTCTTTTTCCGGGGGAATTTCCGAAAAGTAAACTGAATCCGTCCCGGAATATGAATTGAGTTTACTGGCCAAGACGATTATAATTACCATATCCCCTTTGGTGATATAATAGAAGCAGTCAGCATATGCCTGTGCAGACTGCAGGGAGGTATATGCTTATGACAACTATGAAACAAATCGCAGAACTGGCTCAGTGCTCCAGGGCAACAGTCTCCCGTGTAATTGCAGGGTCTCCCCTGGTGAAAGAGAATACCCGGGTCCGGGTCCAGTACTGGCTCGATAAGACAGGCTTTCAGCCCAACCGGGCGGCCCAGGGCCTGATCGGAGGCCGGACGGCCCTGATCGGTCTGTGCCTTCCCAGTCTGACAGAGGACAATTGTGCGGCCTTTGTAGAGGCCTTTGAAGCGGAGACCAAAAAGAGGGGCTACGACCTCCTGCTGGGCGTATCCGGCAGAGATGAGAAGAGAGAGCGGGTCTTTCCCGCCATGCTCCTGTCCAGACGGGCGGACGGCTTTGCGGCGGTCGGCGTGGGAATCGGAGAGCAGATCCTGGAGAAAAGCCAGATCCCCGGTCTCTATCTGGACGCAGCGGATCCGGAGAAGGCAGCGGCCCTGGCGGACAGTCTGATCGACAAAATCCAGAACAGGGGCGAGGAGGATCCTGCAGAGGATACCTCCCTGTAAAGCGAGGCTGGCAATGCGCGGTGAAAAACTCTTTATGAAGTATCAGTTCGACCTCTATACCAGGCTGCTGATTTTTATGATGCTTTTTGTCATAGGCGGGATCAGCGGCTGGCTCTATGAGATGGGCTTTTACCGGATCAACTTCGGCTATTTTGTAAAACGGGGCCATGGCTTTGGTCCATGGCTTCCCATCTATGGCTTCGGCTGCATCCTGATCCTGCTCTGTTCCTATTCCTTCCGAAAGAGTCCGGTCCTGGTCGTTCTGATCTGCGCTCTGGTGACGGGCCTTCTGGAATTTGCCACGGGCTATGTCCTGTATCACTATCATGGCGGCCTGCGGCTCTGGGACTATAATACCGAGATCTGGAACTGGGGCAACATAGGCGGCTATGTCTGCTTCCGGTCCGTGGCGGTCTTCGCCCTGGCGGGGGCCCTGGTGGTCTACTTTGTATTCCCCTGGATCTGCTTCGTGGCAAAGCGCTTTCACGGCCCCATCTTCAGCCTTCTCGCCCTGGGTCCTTTTCTGGTCTGCGCAGCAGACATAGTATACGGATATTTTTTAAAAGGACTGTGAGAAAGCCGAATATATGATAAAATAAGAAAAACGGATAAAAAGCGGCCAGGACGGCCGCAGCAGCAATAGATTTCAGCTGGTAATTAAGAAAAATTCATACGAAGCCGGTGAAGGAGCGCCCGCGGCTTTGGATCCTGCTGCAGGGAATCCCCTGACCGGCGCTCGGGAATGTGAGGAGTTATGTTAAATATCAAAAAAACACTGAGTGAAGGCAGCGCAGAAGTGGTCCTGGAGGGAAGACTGGATACGACCACGGCGCCTGCTCTGGAAAGCGAACTCAAGGCCTTTCTTCCTTCTGTGACAGACCTTGTTTTTGACTTTGAAAAGCTGGAGTATATTTCCTCCGCAGGGCTTCGGATTCTGCTTTCCTCACAGAAGACCATGAACAGACAGGGCAGCATGAAGCTGATTCATGTGGCGCCGGAAATCAATGAGATCTTCGAAGTCACAGGCTTCTCTGATATTCTGACCATCGAATAATAGAGCTGTCAGTGCATCCAGTGGGGCAGAAGATGAAAAGTTTAGAGATCAAAGCAGTTACCGATAACCTGGATACGGTACTGGACTTTATCAACGAGCAGCTCGAGACCATGGGCTGCACCATGAAGAACCAGATCCAGATCGACATGGCCGTAGAGGAACTGTTTGTAAACATTGCGCACTATGCTTATAAAGGCGGCGTGGGAAAGGCCAGGATCCTGACAGGGGAAGACACCGGATCCCGTGAGCCCGGTATCCTCAGGATCACTCTGATCGACTGGGGCGTTCCCTTTAATCCGCTGGAGAAAAAGGACCCTGACATTTCTCTTTCCGTTGAGGACAGGGAGATAGGCGGTCTTGGGATTTTTATGGCCAAAAAAGTCATGGACCACATGGACTACTCCTACGAGGAAGGCCGGAATATCCTGACCATGACCAAAAAGGTCTGCTGAGAAAGAAGACAGAAATGCTGGTTATCAAGATAGAAAAAGACGGAGATACGCTTACGGTCATGCCCAGGGGGAGACTGGATCAGAGCGCGGCGTCCATGCTGGAAGAGGAAATCAGAAAGAATCTGGAAGGCACAGGGCTGCTGGTCCTGGATCTGAAGGATCTTTCCTATCTGTCTTCGGCCGGCCTTCGGGTCTTTATTGCACTGAAAAAGATCATGGACAGGCAGGGAAAACTGCGTTTTGTCAATGTAGGCGGCGCGGTGGCGGAGGTCTTCGATCTCACAGGCCTGAGTGTCCTGCTCATGGAAGACTGAGCATAAGAAAAATTTATAAGAAGGTCAAAGAGTATAAAAAATAAATAGCGTGGTTTACCCCCAGTCAACTAATGTGATACCCGAATCCACCTGGTTAGTAGCATTCTTCTGTAGACTCTAGTCTCAAGAGAGGTAAATTAATATGTTGGATTTTGGAATCAGACTGAAAGAGCTCAGGATCAAAAAAGGCCTGACACAGGAACAGCTCAGCGAACTGCTGGGCGTGACAAAATCGGTGGTCTCTTATTATGAGAGCAATAAGAGAGCGCCCTCTCCGGAGGTCCTGGTGGCGATCTCCCATATTTTCCATGTCTCTGCGGACTATCTGCTGGATCTGGATGACGGGAATACGATCAACATCGGCGGACTGGACCGGAAGGATGCCGAGGTCGTACGCAGACTGGTCGCCTATATGCGGGAAGTCCAGGACGAGGCAGAGGGAAAGAAAAGATTTCCCAATAAGGAAGAATCGGATTTATCCGAGTGAACCATGGGTTCCTATGCAGGCAGAGGGGCACAGCTTCAGAGGAAGCTGTGCCCTTTCTCTGTCATTTGGGCCTTGCGGCGGCGTTGGCCCTGGCAGCGTCCTCTGCCGAATCATCCAGGGGGGAGAGGGCGCAGAGGGAAGGATCCCGTCTCTGCAGGGCCGTCAGGATCAGGAAATCCGCGATCTTCGGATTCTTGGGAAGAAGGGGGCCGTGGAGATAGGTGCCGATGGCGTTCTGGTAGAGGATCCCTTCGGTATGGTCTCTGCCGTTGTTGCCGCTGCCGCTAAGGACCCTGCCCAGGGGCCGGCCTCCTGTCAGAAAGGTCCTTCCGGAATGGTTCTCAAAGCCGGTGACAGAGCCGAAGGCCTCTGTCTCAATGGTAATGTTGCCCACAAGGCGCCTGTCCCCCGCCAGGGTCCTGGCAGGAAAGGCGCCGATGCCCCGGATCATCTGGCCGCTTTCCGTTACAAAGCCCTCTCCAAAGAGCTGGTAGAGGCCGCAGATCATAAGGGCGGGGCATCCCTCCTCCACAAGGGCGCGGAGATAGTCTCCCCGAAGGAGCAGGTCTTCCTCCACCCGGGCCTGGCCGGAGTCCTGGCCGCCCCCGCCAAAGACCAGGTCCACCCGGTCCGGAAAGGGGTCTCCCATCTCCAGGGGCAGGACCCGGACCGGGATATCCCGCCATTTGCAGCGGCGAACAAGGGCAAGGACATTGCCGTGGTCTCCGTAGAGATTCATTTCTCTGGGATAAAGATGAAGGATGGTCAGCGGTTCATTTGCAGGGATCACAGAAGACTCCTTCCTGTCAGCTGCCTGCGGATCTCCAGCATGGCAGTATAGGTGGCGAAGATCTGACGGGGGCCTGTGCCCTCCAGAAAGGCCGCCAGGGCCTCTTTCAGATCTGTGTTTACATGTTGGACCGGGACCTGGTCATATTTGAGACGCAGGGCCATTTCCGGGGCCCGGGTGCCGGAAACGGTATGGACGCCCTCCAGCTTTGAGAAGTCCACGTTCCAGAGCCAGGAGATATCCCTGCCGTCGGCGTCGTAGTCATTGATGACGATCATGACAGGGTCCTTTCCCCTGCCGAAGGAGAAAAGGCTCTGGCGGAAGGCGGAGGGATTCTTGACCAGAAGGAGGCGGATTCTGGTCTCCCCCACTGTCAGGACCTCCCCCCTCCCAAAGGCGGAGGTGACCCCGGACAGGGACCGGAGAAGGGCCTCCGGGGAGGCCTCCGGCAGGATCTTTTGGCAGAGGGCCAGGGCGCCGGCCCCGTTGAAGGCGTTGTAGGCCCCCTCCAGGGAAAGGGTACAGGGAAAGACCCTTTCCCCGATCCGGTAGAGGGCCCTTTCGCCCTCTTCGCTGCTTTCTGTCTCTTCCAGGATGACGTCTGCAGGAGGCGTCTCGCCGCCCTCCTTTGGCAGGGAGGCGGTCAGGAGGTCCTCGTCGGAGGGAAAGAGGGCCTGCAGGGCCCCGGAGAGCCCGTAAAAGGAAGACTTTTCTCTGGAGAGGCCTCTGACCAGGGGATCCTCCCGGTTCAGGACCACGGCCTTTTCGGCCGCGCGGGCGGTCTGTCCCAGAAGGGCCGCCGTATGGTCGAGCTCACAGTAGCGGTCCAGCTGGTCCCGCTGCACGTTGAGGATCAGGGCATAATCGATGGAGGCTGCCTGGAGGAAGCGGACGCTGTGGGCCTCGTCCAGCTCCAGCACGGCGATATCCGCATCCAGGCGTCCGTCCAGGCGGACCTCCGAAAGCAGGGCGGAGAGGATCCCGCGGACAAAGTTGCTGCCGGTCCTGTTGGTGAAGACCCGCAGGCCCTGGTCCTGCAGGATCTGTGCCACCATTCTGGTGGTGGTGGTCTTGCCGTTGGTGCCAAGGACGACCGCCGTGCCAAGGGGGAGGGATGAGAGGACATCCCGCAGAAGACGGGGATCGGTTTTTTCTACGACAAGGCCCGGGAAGGCGGAGCCGCCGCCGCGCGCTCTGGCGATCTTTAAAAGGAGCCTGCCAAGGACAATACTGGGTCGGATCATGGAATTCCTTTCTGCTTTCTTACGCACATATAAAAAAGGTGACAGAGGCACCGGTTCCTGCCGGGACGCCTTTGTCACCTTATCTGGTTTTATAGCATACGCTCTTTTGGGGAAAAAGTAAATCCTGCCTGCCATATATTTGGTCCGCTATATTTGGTCTGATGCAGACCGATTTTTGTGAAATCATGCAAAGAGCAGATTTTTTTAAAAACCTTTCTTTTTAAGTTTCACTTAAGGATTGTGTTTTAAGCTGTACCTGTCAAAGAGAAAAGGACAGGAGAAAGCACTGGGAAGAAAGCCTTTTGGCAGGCTTCTCCTGCACAGCCTATAGAAAGAGAGGAAAATACAATGAAGAAAAAATATGCAGCAAAAGTCATTGCAGCGGCAATGGTCATGACGCTTACCATGTCCATGGCAGGATGTGCCATGGCGGCATCCTCTGCAGGGGATGCAGAGACAAAGACACAGGCCCAGGCGGAGCCCGCACAGGAAGCGGGCACAGATCTGATCGAAACGGCCGCCGGGGAGGAATCCGGCGCAGCAGCCTCCCTTTCCGATTATTTTACGGACAGGGATCTGGAGCAGACCGCTGACCTGTCCGGCGCCGTTACCTATGCACTGACGGACGGCCAGGACATTTCCATCACCAAGGAGGGCGTCTACGTTCTGCAGGGCACCGCCAGGGACGTAACGGTCACCGTGGACGCCGATCAGGAAGCCAAGGTCCAGCTGGTCCTGGACGGGGCAGATGTGACCAACACGGATTTCCCGGTCATTTATGTAAAGAGCGCCGATAAGGTCTTTGTCACGACGACAGAGTCTGAAAATACCCTTACCGTCACAGGAAATTTCTCCGCAGACGGAGATACCAATACCGATGCCGTCATCTTCTCCAGGGACGACCTGGTCCTGAACGGGATGGGAAGCCTTAAGGTCACCTCTTCGGAAAACGGGATCACCAGCAAGGATGACCTGAAGATCACCGGCGGCAGCCTTACCGTGGAATCCGGAAAGGACGCCCTGGAAGCCAACGACGGGATCTATGTGGCGGATGGCAGCATCACCATCAACTCTGCCAAGGACGGTCTCCACGCCGAGAAGGATGACGACACCACAGTGGGACAGATCTATATCGCGGACGGCAGCTTTGTGATCCAGGCCCAGGATGACGCCATCCAGGGCACCACGACCGTGACCATCGCAGGCGGCAGCTTTACCCTGCAGGCGGCGGAAGCCGTGGAGGGCACCTCTGTGGAGATCGCCGGCGGGACCCTGGACATTCAGGCCAGCGACGACGGCATCAACGCCTCCTCCAAATCCACTTCCGTGCCCACCAGGATCGTCATTGACGGCGGGACCATCAATATCACCATGGGCAGCGGCGATACGGACGCGGTGGATTCCAACGGAGATCTGTATATAAACGGCGGAACGGTCAACATCACAGCCCAGTCGGCCTTTGACTTCGACGGCGAGGGCCAGCTGAACGGCGGGACTGTTACGGTCAACGGCAGCCAGCTGACTCAGCTGACAAACGCCATGATGGGCGGCGGCAGGATGGGCGGCCAGGGCTTCCGCGGACAGGATGGCAACATGCCTGGCAATATGCCTGGCAATATGCCTGGCAACATGCCTGAAGACTCCCAGAGCCAGGATGGCAATATGCCTGGCACTGTGCCTGAAGGCTCCCAGGGCCAGGAGGGCACTATGCCTGGCGAGGGCTTCCGGGGCGGCCAGAGGCCGGGCCGCGGCGGCATGCGGGGCACAGACCAGGCGCAGCAGGAGACCCGGGAAGAGGGCACATGGTTCTGACCGGAC
>CAMNJZ010000010.1 GCA_946541955.1 uncultured Lachnospiraceae bacterium
TTTCGCTCCTCATAAATGGGAATCTGATCGAATTCCTTGATCATCTGCCTGCAGAACCTGTAAATGCCGGGAAGATTGACGCCCCGCATTTCGATCAGGAAACGGGTGCAGCGCTTCAGCCACTTCTGGTGAAGCTTTTCTACGGAGCCCTTGTGCTTCTCATAAGGGCGCATCCGGTAGATGCACTTCATCATGACATCTCCGAAAACCAGACCCACCGCACAGCGGGAGATGGCCTTGAGTCCGATCTTAAAGCCGGGATTTTCCTCCAGGCCGGACAGGTTCGCCGAAATGACAGGGATCTGGCCCAGACCTGCCTTGGCCAGGGCTCTGCGGATAAAGCCTACATAGTTGGACGCTCTGCATCCGCCGCCGGTCTGAGACATGATGACAGCGACCTTATTCAGGTCATATTTGCCGGAATCCAAAGCTTCCATGATCTGTCCGACCACGAAGAGCGAAGGATAGCAGGCGTCGTTATTGACGTATTTCAGGCCGTAATCCACTGCCTTGCGGTTGTCATTGGGCAGAACGACTACCTTGTAGCCGCAGCTGTTCAGAGCCGGCTCAAGAAGGTCAAAGTGAACAGGAGACATCTGCGGGCAGAGAATGGTATAGCTGTCACGCATTTCCTCGGTAAAGACGACCTTCTTTATGGCTTCGGACCGGATGGTCCTTTTGGCCTTTTTCTTGTCACGGATCCGGATGGCGGCGATCAGGGATCTGACACGGATCCTGGCGCTGCCCAGGTTGTTTACTTCATCGATCTTGAGGCAGGTATAGATCTTGTCGGAACCGGACAGAATATCCTGCACCTGATCGGTGGTAACGGCGTCCAGACCGCAGCCGAAGGAATTGAGCTGGATCAGGTCCAGATCGTCCCGGGTCTTCACATAGGATGCGGCGGCATAGAGCCTGGAATGGTACATCCACTGATCAAGAACGACGATGGGCCGCTCAGGCCTCCCAAGATGGGAGATGGAATCCTCGGAAAGGACCGCGATTCCGTAGGAATTGATCATTTCCGGAATACCATGGTTGATTTCAGGGTCGATATGGTAAGGACGGCCGGCCAGGACAATGCCCTTGACATGGTTTTCCTCCATATATTGAAGGATCCGTTCGCCTTCCTTTTGAATATCGGCATGGACGGCGTTCAGCTCTTCCCAGCCTGCATGGACTGCCTGGCTGATTTCTTCAGCGGGAATCTCCTTGAATTCCCGGATCATGGCTTCCTTTACAGTCTCTTCGTTGGTAAAAGCCATGAAGGGATTGCGGAATTCCACTTCGCCCCTTCCGATTTCCTCCACGTTGTTGCGGATGTTTTCGGAGTAGGAGGTGACGATCGGGCAGTTGTAATGGTTGTCCGCATCCTTTGTTTCCGTCCGTTCATAGAAAAGGGCGGGATAGAAAATAAAATCGACCTTCTGATTGATCAGCCACATGATATGGCCGTGGGCGATTTTTGCCGGATAGCAGGCGGACTCACTGGGAATGGATTCGATGCCCATTTCATAGATCTTATGGGTCGAAAGAGGAGACAGGATGACCCTGTAGCCCAGTCTGGTAAAGAAGGTATACCAGAAGGGGTAGTCTTCATACATGTTGAGGACGCGGGGGATGCCCACGGTGCCTCGGACAGCCTGTTCCTTTTTCAGGGGCCTGTAGCCGAAGATCCGTCCGATCTTATATTTGTAGATATTGGGAATATTGTTCTGGGTCAGTTCCTTGCCCAGGCCACGCTCACAGCGGTTGCCGGAGATATATTCCCGTCCGCCGCTGAAGTGGTTGACTGTCAGACGGCAGTTGTTGGTGCACTTGCCGCAGTTGCGCAGAGACGTTTCAAAGGTAAGGGTCTCGATTTCCTCCAGAGGAAGCATGGTGGTGGGAACGGAACCGTCATAGCGTTCTCTGGCGATCAGAGCCGCGCCGAAGGCGCCCATGATTCCTGCAATGTCCGGCCGGATGACCTTTCCGTCTGCGATGGTCTCCAGAGCCCGGAGGACGGCGTCATTATAGAAGGTTCCGCCCTGGACTACGATATTACGTCCCAGCTGGGAGGCGTCGGACACCTTGATGACCTTGAAGAGGGCGTTCTTAATAACGGAGTAAGCCAGGCCTGCGGAGATATCCGAGACCTCGGCGCCCTCCTTCTGGGCCTGCTTGACACGGGAATTCATAAAGACGGTGCAGCGGGTCCCCAGGTCGATGGGATGCTCGGCAAAGAGAGCGGCCTTCGCAAAATCCTGGACGGTATAATCCAGGGACTTGGCAAAGGTCTCGATGAAGGAACCGCATCCGGAGGAGCAGGCTTCGTTCAGAAGAACGTTGTCTACGGCATGGTTGCGGATCCGGATACACTTCATGTCCTGTCCGCCGATATCCAGGATGCAGTCTACTTCGGGATTGAAGAAAGCCGCCGCATAATAGTGGGCGATGGTCTCGACTTCCCCTTCATCCAGCATGAAGGCGGCCTTTAAGAGAGCCTCTCCATAACCTGTGGAGCAGCTCCTTACGATTTTGGTATCTGGGGCCAGAAGGGTACGGATCTCCTTGATGGCGCCGATGGCTGTCATCAGGGGACTGCCGTTGTTATTGGAATAGAAGGAATACAGGAGCCTTCCGTCTTCGCCGACGACGGCCAGCTTGGTCGTGGTGGAGCCGGCGTCGATTCCCAGAAAGCAGTTGCCGTGATAATCCTTTAAGGAGCCCTTCTTAACGGTCGCCTTTTCATGGCGCTCCAAAAAGGCCTCATATTCCTCTTTGCTTTCAAAGAGGGGATCCATGCGGCCGATCTCGAATTCCATTTTGATTTCGCCGGACAAGCGGGAAGCCATTTCCGTCAGTGTCAGGAAGGTTTCCTCTTTGGCGTTCATGGCAGAGCCCATGGCGGCAAAGAGGTGGGAGTTTTCCACTTCGATGGTATGTTCCTCATCCAGCTTCAGGGTTCGGATAAAGGAAGCCTTCAGCTCGGTCAGGAAGTGGAGAGGGCCGCCAAGAAAAGCGACATGTCCCCGGATGGGCTTGCCGCAGGCCAGGCCGCTGATGGTCTGGTTGACGACGGACTGGAAGATGGAGGCGGCCAGGTCTTCCCTTGTGGCTCCATCGTTGATCAGAGGCTGAATATCTGATTTGGCGAAGACGCCGCATCTGGCAGCGATCGTATAGAGGGACCGATATCCTTTGGCATATTCGTTGAGTCCTGCTGCATCAGTCTGGAGCAGGGAAGCCATCTGGTCAATAAAGGAACCTGTACCGCCGGCGCAGATGCCGTTCATGCGCTGTTCCACATTTCCGTTTTCAAAATAAATGATCTTGGCGTCTTCTCCGCCAAGCTCGATTGCCACATCTGTCTTGGGTGCGAGTTCCTCCAGAGCAGTGGATACAGCAACGACCTCCTGTACAAAAGGAACCTTCAGGTAATTGGCCAGCGTCAGTCCGCCGGAACCTGTGATGACTGGATGTATGATGATGTCGCCAAGTCGGTCCTGGGCTTCGGACAGAAGATCATAGAGGGTTTTGCGGATATCTGCATGATGCCTTCTGTAGTCAGCAAACATGATTTGGTACTGAGGGTCCAGGATCGCGATTTTTACAGTTGTGGAACCGATATCGATTCCAAGGGTATAATCTTTTGAAATCACTGAATTTCTCCTACAGATAACAGTAACGGGTATATAAAAATCCGATACGGAATAAAAACTAATCAAGTGTATAGTCAGATGCAATTATATGACAGTGTCATAAAAATTGCAAACTGATAGATTGTGCAAAATCTAAACGAATCGCTCCTTATATATAAGCGCAATTTCAATGACAGCGCCAAGGCGGTCCTTTTGCCGATCTGCCTTGTTTACTTTATGACCGCGTAATGATAAAATATCACGATACCCCATTTTATGACAGGGGACAAACTGCGCAATTTGAGGAATTGTAAAATGAGTGATTTTGAAAAGAAATTCGGCAGGTATGCTGTCCGAAATCTGTCTTCGGTACTGATCGGTCTCTATATACTTGGCTATCTGGTCCTTTTAGTCGCGCCGGGGGCCATGAATTATCTGACCCTGGATCCCTATAAGATCATGCACGGTCAGGTCTGGAGAATTGTGACCTGGCTCCTGAATCCCCCTACCGGCGTTGACGGCGGGAATCTGATCTTTGTTATGATCATGCTCTTTTTCTACTACAGCATAGGAACCTCGCTGGAGCGGGTCTGGGGAACCTACCGTTACAATGTCTTCATATTTACAGGTATTCTGCTGACGGTGGTTTCTTCCTTCCTCTGGCTGGGATTTTCTTATCTGACAGGGATCGCCGGATCGGCCTATGCGTCAGATTACTTTGCATCCTATGCCCTGTATGCCTTTTCAACATATTATATCAATATGTCCATTTTCCTGGCCTATGCCCTGACCTTCCCGGAAGCCCAGGTGCTTCTTATGTTTGTCATTCCCGTCAAGGTCAAGTGGCTGGGCATTGCAGACCTGGTCTATCTGGTTTACTGCCTGCTGCGCTATCCTGCTCCCTACCGATTTGTGATCGCAGCGGCCCTGATCGATGTTCTGATCCTCTGGCTCAGGGCAGGCGGCTGGATGCGGATCTCACCGGCCCAGGTGCACAGAAGGCAGAGCTTTAAACGGAGCGTAAAGACCGCTTCGGCAGGCCGGACAGGAGGCGGGGCCATGCACCGCTGTGCCATCTGTGGAAGAACGGAGGCGGACAATCCCAATCTGGAATTCCGTTACTGCTCCAAGTGCGAGGGCAGCTATGAATACTGCTCCGATCATTTATTTACGCATGTTCACGTCAAAGCGGGGGAAGCGCCCCGGATCAAGGCGCCCGAAAGGTAGAAAAGAGGCAGCAGATTATGAGTGATACCATACAGCAGGAACAGCTGTTTTTGAAAAAGCTCCAGGCCCTGGTGGCGCTGGCAAGAAAAAAGGGCAATACCATTACGGAGGAAGAGGTCCGGGACCATTTCCAGGGACTGGATCTGTCCGACGCCCAGATGGATCAGGTGAAGGCCTATCTGAAAGCTCAGAAGATCGGAATCGGGCAGCCTCTCCAGTATGAGGATGTCATTACGGAAGAAGAGCACAACTATATGGAGGATTATGAGGCCATGATCCGTGCTCTGCCTGTACTTCCGGAGGGTGTTCTGGAAGCGGCCAAGATCTCGGCCATGGCAGGAGAGAGGGAGGCCCAGAAGACTCTGACAGAGGCCATGCTGACCAAAGTGATCGATATAGCCAGACTCTATGCCGGGCAGGGAGTAATGATGGAGGACCTGATCGGCGGCGGAAACGAGGCCCTGGCAGTGGGCGTGACTTTGCTGGCCCCTCTGGAAGGGCCCGGTGAAGTGGAAGGCTTCCTCGGAAAAAGAATCATGGACACCATGGAAGATATGATTGCTGCGAACATGGACGACAAGGCCAATGACAGGGCTGTTGAGGAGAAGGTCAACCGGGTGGCGGACAAGGCCAGAGAACTGGCCGGCGAACTGATGCGGAAGGTCACGCCGGAGGAGCTGGCCCGGGAAGGGGAACTGAGCCTGGAGGAGATCCTGGAGGCGGTCCGTTTTTCCGGCGGTAAGATCGAAGACCTGGAATCTGTGGGAAAGGACTGAAACAGGAAGTAAGATGAATCAGCAGTACGAAGATTTCAAATATGTAATAGCCGATCTCAGCAGAATCTATTTCGGCGCCAGATACTCTTACCGGGAGCTGACAGCCAGTGAAGACGTCACTTTCAAGCTCAGAATGATCTTCAGGACCTGGATGCTCCGCGAGGTGGAGGAAGATACCACCCTGGAGAGCCATTTATACTATATGGAAAAGGGCTCTCTGTCCTATGATGTATTTCATCAGCTTGGCGCCAAAGTCAGGGTCAGCTATCCTGTCTACAGGGGACTTCCGGGCAGGCAGGAGAAGGTTTATTCGGAGAAGATTCTGTTCCTGTCCGAACTGGCTGCCATGACGCCGGAGGAAAAGACAAAGAAGGGGCTGCTGATCCGGGAGCTGCAGATCTCAAAGCTGCGCCTGATGCAGTTCGCTTTATAAGAATATCGAAGATCGAAATGACAGTCGGGTGTCCTGGACACTCGACTTTTTTTATGAGATTCAGTATACTTGGTATGACCTTGGGTCAGAAAAGTGGATCGGATGCAAAAATCGAACAAATGTATATTTTTCTGCTTGCATCTGGGACAGGGCGATGCTATACTGTTAACGGAACGAACGTTCTGAAATAATGTTCTATATAAAAGGAGACTTCAATGAAAGAACAAAGTCATGACGATAAAATAAAGGCTCTGGATGCGGCCATCGTACAGATCGAGAAACAGTATGGTAAGGGCTCGATCATGAAGCTGGGAGATTCCGGCAATGCCATGAATGTGGAAACAACTCCGACAGGCTGCCTGTCTCTGGATATTGCGCTGGGCCTTGGCGGTATTCCCAGGGGAAGGATCATTGAAATCTATGGTCCCGAATCCTCCGGTAAGACTACTGTTACCCTGCATATGATCGCCGAAATCCAGAAGCGGGGCGGCATTGCCGGCTTTATCGACGCCGAGCATGCTCTGGATCCTGTATATGCTGCCAATATCGGCGTAGACATCGACAACCTCTACATTTCTCAGCCCGACAGCGGCGAGCAGGCTCTGGAGATCACCGAGACCATGGTCCGCTCCGGCGCCATTGACATTGTTGTAGTGGACTCGGTAGCCGCTCTGGTTCCCAAGGCTGAGATCGATGGCGATATGGGCGATTCCCATGTAGGTCTGCAGGCCAGACTTATGTCACAGGCTCTCAGAAAGCTGACGGCTGTCATCAGCAAGTCCAACTGCTCCGTCGTATTTATCAACCAGCTGCGTGAGAAGGTCGGCGTGATGTTCGGCAATCCTGAAACCACCACCGGCGGCCGTGCTCTGAAATTCTATTCTTCGGTCAGAATGGATGTCAGAAGGATCGAATCCATTAAGCAGAGCGGAGAAGTGATCGGCAACCGCACAAGGATCCGGGTCGTCAAGAACAAGATCGCACCGCCCTTCAAGGAAGCGGAATTTGATATCATGTTTGGCAAGGGCATTTCCTACGTTGGCGACGTACTGGATCTGGCAGCCAAGGTGGATATCGTGAACAAGTCCGGAGCCTGGTACAATTACAAGGGCAATAAGATCGGACAGGGCCGTGAAAACGCCAAGAAGTATCTGGAAGACCATCCGGAGGTCCTCTCTGAAATTGACAGAGGCGTCAGGGAATATTACAAGCTGGATCCGGAAGGCGCCATGGTGGTTCCGGAAAAGGAGTCCGGAGACGATCTGCCGATTTTTGATATCTGATTGTGATGACTGTAAAGACGATCACTGCCATTGGCAGAAGCAAATTTAAAATTGAGACCGAGGAGGGAACGTCCTTTGCCCTGGGCAAGAAGGATGTCTTTCTCCTTGGTATACAGGAGGGGGCACTGCTGGATGCAAAGACCTGTGAGGAAATCTCACAGATCCTGCGAAGGGAGTGCCTTCGTAAATGCGGCATGCTCCTGCAGTCCAGAGACTATTCCGAGAAGGCCCTTAGAGAAAAGCTGAGCCAGGCCTTCTTTCCGGTCGATATTGCGGAGGGGGTTCTGAAGGAGCTCAAAAAGGCCGGTTATGTCAATGAGACCAGGATGGCGGAGGATTATATCCGCCTTCATGTAAGGGACAGGAGCAGGAAAAGGATTGAAAATGACCTGCTGGGCAAGGGGCTTTCGGAGGAAACGATCTCCCTGGCCTTTGCGGAGGCAGAGGCCGACATGGACGCGCTGGAAAGGGAGCAGATCCAAAAAATTCTGGAGAAAAAAAACTTTGATCCGGCCCTGGCAGGATGGGAAGAAACAATGAAAATCAAGGCATTTCTCTGCAGAAAAGGCTATTCTCAGGAGGCGGTACGGGCCGTTCTCGGCCGCTGACTTTATCTTGACAATCAGGTTGTTTCAGAATAATATAAAAATGTTGTGAAACTGTTAATTAGATTACATCATTTCTGATCAATTGTCTGTGAGACCAGACGGTGTACTCTATGCAGAAAATACAATGAAAACTAAATAAGGAGGTGCTCCTGTATGCTACCGGCAATAATAGCAGTGCTCGTCACACTGGTGATTGCTGTTCCGGTTACCTTCTATGTGACTTCCAATTATGAGAAGAAACAGACCCAGGCGACCATTGGCAATGCAGAAGAGAAGGCTCGGGCGATCATAGATGAAGCCCTTCTGTCAGCGGAAGCTCAGAAACGCGAAGCCCTCCTGGAGGTCAAAGAGGAATCGATCCGGTCCAGAAATGAACTGGAGAAGGAGATCCGGGACCGCAGGAACGAGGTACAGCGCAACGAGAGAAGGATTCAGCAGAAGGAAGAAGCCATTGATCGCAAGACGGATGCTCTTGAACGCAAGGAACAGAGTCTGACGGCTAAGGAAGAAACACTGCGCAGACAGAAGGAAGAAATTTCCAAACTGAGCGAGCAGCGCGTACAGGAACTAGAACGAATTTCAGGATTAACCTCCGAACAGGCAAAAGAATACCTTTTAAAAATTGTTGAGGATGACGTCAAACACGATTCTGCCATCATGATCAAGGAAGCAGAAGCAACGGCAAAAGAGGAAGCGGAAAAGAGAGCCCGTGAAATCGTTGTCGGCGCGATCCAGCGCTGTGCGGCCGATCATGTAGCAGAAGCAACCATTTCTGTAGTCCAGCTGCCCAGCGATGAAATGAAGGGCAGGATCATCGGACGTGAAGGCAGAAATATCCGTACTCTGGAAACAATGACAGGTGTTGATCTGATTATTGATGATACACCCGAGGCAGTCGTTATTTCCGGCTTTGATCCGATCCGAAGAGAGATCGCCCGCATTGCCCTTGAGAGACTGATCGTAGACGGCCGTATCCATCCCGCCAGAATCGAGGAGATGGTGGAAAAGGCCAAACGGGAAGTCGACACCAAGATCAAGGAGGAAGGTGAAGCGGCTACTCTGGAAGTCGGCGTACACGGTATCCATCCGGAACTTGTCAAGCTTCTTGGCAAACTCCGTTATCGTACCAGCTACGGACAGAATGCCCTGAAGCATTCCATTGAAGTAGCACAGCTTTCCGGTCTCATCGCCAGTGAATTCGGCCTTGACGTTCGTCTGGCCAAACGTGCAGGTCTTCTGCATGATATAGGCAAGGCAGTCGACCACGAGATGGAAGGCTCACATGTACAGCTCGGCGCAGATCTTTGCCGTAAGTACAAGGAATCCCAGACTGTGATCAATACAGTCGAATCCCATCATGGTGATGTGGAAGCAACCAGTCTGATCGCCTGCATCGTACAGGCAGCAGACACCATTTCTGCAGCACGTCCCGGTGCCCGCAGAGAGACCCTGGAGACCTATACGACCAGGCTGAAACAATTAGAAGAAATCACCAACAGTTTTAAAGGCGTCAGCAATTCTTATGCCATTCAGGCAGGCAGAGAAGTTCGTGTCATGGTAGTTCCTGAGCAGATCAATGACACTGAGATGGTCTTACTGGCCAGAGAGATTTCCAAGAAGATCGAAAATGAAATGGAATATCCCGGACAGATCAAGGTCAATGTGATCCGTGAATCGAGAGTCACAGATTACGCAAAATAAATATGCAGACAAAACAGAAAGCGGTATGGCGAAGGCCTTACTGCTTTCTTTTTTTGCCGGAAACAGGTACTATTATGGAAGGCGGAAAATGACACTCTTTTTACAGAGACGGAGGACAAGGTGGCTGGCGTCGGTATAGAAGATTATCTTCAGTATCTGGAGAAAAAAAAGAATATCCGTCCTGCCACCAGGCAGGGATACAGAAAGGATCTGGAGCAGCTGCTTTTGTGGGCGGGCCGGAAAGGGGTCAGGACCATCCGGGAGCTGGACCGTACTCTGCTGCAGACCTATGTGGGAGACCTGGAGAGGGAGGGCCTTGCCCCCCGGACGATCCGGCGCAAGATGACGACGGTAAGGGGATATTTCTCCTTTCTGCGCGATCGGGGCGTTCTGCTAAAGAACCATGCGCTGGACCTGGCTCTTCCCGAGGAAGAGGAGGGAACGGCCCGGGTCCTTTCCCTGGAGGAAATTTCGGCTATATTGTCTGCCCCTGACTGCTCCGACTGGATGGGACTGCGGGATAAGGCGCTTTTGGAGCTTTTGTATGGAAGCGGGATGAAAGTGAGTGAAATCATTTCTCTCAAAGTCAAAAATGTGGACCTCCAGGTCTCCTGCGTGATCATGGAAGGGAGAAGGCAGGAGGAAAGAATGATTCCCTTCGGAGACAGAGCCAGGAAGGCCCTGCTCCGTTATCTTTCCATCATGCGGGGGCGTTTTTCCGGACCCGAGCAGATCCTTTTTATCAACCGGGAGGGAGACGCCCTCAGCAGACAGAGCATCTGGAAGATGGTAAGGCAGTATGCAAAAACTGCCGGCGTCCGGGGCAGCGTTTCCCCCGAGCTTCTGCGTACGTCTCTGGCGGTCCATCTGCTGGAATACGGGGCCGATCTGGAAAGCGTCAAAGATATCCTGGGACACTCTACAAAGGCTGCCACCAGGCGCTATGGACACAGGGCCTCCAGGACCGGAGGTACTTCCCATGACCAGTGATAAGAAGCCATATGTATTTGCATGCGGATTTGGCATGCAGAATCGATTTCATCAAAATAAAGTAAAATAATAATAAAAGTGTACAATTTGCTTGTGATATCATGTATAATATAGTCAATAATAAACAATACCGCAGATAAAACAGCAGTAGTGTTTAAGCAGATATTAAATTTTTAACAGTTACAGGGGGATTCAACAGATGAAGAATATTCTTTTTGTTGCATCAGAAGGCGTTCCGTTCATCAAGACCGGCGGACTTGCAGACGTTGTCGGCTCACTGCCGAAGGACATTGACAAGAAATACTATGATGTCCGCGTGATTATTCCGAAATATTCCTGCATGAAGCAGGCTATGAAAGATAAGATGGAATATGTTACTCATTTCTACATGGACTACCACTGGAAGAGTGAGTACGTAGGAATCCTGCAGGCAGAAGTTGACGGCGTCAAGTTCTATTTCGTGGATAATGAAGGATTCTTCACAAGTGAAAAGCCTTATACAGACGATCCGCTTTTTGAGATCACCAGATTTGCCTTCTTCTCAAAGGCAGTTCTTTCCGCACTTCCCGTGATCGGCTTCAGACCTGACCTGATCCACTGCCATGACTGGCAGACCGGCCTTGTTCCTGTATATCTGAAGGAAAGATTCGCCGCCAACGAATTCTATCACGGCATCAAGACCGTTATGACCATCCATAACCTGAAGTTCCAGGGCAAGTGGAATGTACAGGATGTGGAAGACATTACCGGTCTTTCCGCTTACTATTTCACACCTGACAAGCTGGAGGCTTATAAGGATGCCAACCTTCTCAAGGGCGGCCTTGTCTATGCAGATGCCCTGACCACCGTTTCTCCTACCTATGCAGAGGAGATCAAGACCCAGTTCTACGGCGAGGGTCTGGACGGTCTGCTCAACGCCAGAGCCAATGACCTGCGCGGTATCATCAATGGTATCGACTACACAGACTTCAGCCCTGAAAATGATAAGAAGATTCCGCAGGCCTACAATGTCGAGAACTTCCGCAAGGAGAAGGTCAAGAACAAACTGGCTCTGCAGAAGGAGCTGGGCCTGAAGCAGGACGAGAAGGTCTTCATGATCGGTATCGTTTCCCGTCTGACAGACCAGAAGGGCTTCGACCTGATCGCTTATGTTCTGGAGGAGATCCTTTCTCTGGATGCGATCCAGATGGTCGTTCTGGGTACCGGCGAAGAGCGGTATGAGAACATGTTCCGTTACTTCGACTGGAAGTACAACGACAAGATCTCTGCCAACATTTATTATTCCGACGAGCTGTCCCATAAGATCTATGCTGCATCCGATGCATTCCTTATGCCTTCCCTGTTCGAGCCCTGCGGCCTCAGCCAGCTGATGTCCCTGAAGTATGGCACACTGCCCATCGTCAGAGAGACCGGCGGTCTGAAGGATACCGTCGAGCCTTATAACGAATATGAAGGCACCGGCACAGGCTTCACATTTGCAAATTACAATGCACATGAGATGATGCACGCCATCCGCTATGCAGAGCAGGTCTTCTATGATGACAGGAAGTCCTGGGACAAGATGGTCGAGCGTGCCATGAATGCAGACTTCTCCTGGAAGGTATCTGCAGGCAAGTATCAGGAGATGTATGACTGGCTGATCGGCTGATCCTGGACAGATGCCAAATATTGATTTTTACGGCGGGGCAGTCTTTTGACTGCCCCGCTTTTTCTGTGCCGGGAAATCTCTTCCGAAAGTTTAGGTTTCAAAGACCGGAATTCGTGCTATAGTGTATAAGGCAGAAATTTTAACAAACAGCAGACGAGGTTCTATGAAAGAAAACAAGAGGAAGGGAGGGATCCTGGTCCAGGCAGGCATCCTGGCGGCAGCCAGTATGATCGTCCGGATCATCGGTATCCTTTACAGATCTCCCCTGACAGCCATCATCGGCGATGAAGGAAACGGCTACTACGGATTCGCCTATAATATTTACGCCATCGTCCTGATGGTATCTTCCTACAGTATTCCCCAGGCCATCTCCAAGCTTATGGCTCAGAAAATGGCAGTGGGAGAGTACAAGAACGCCCGGAGAGTCCTGCAGTGCACCCTGACCTATTCCCTGGTGGTCGGCCTGCTTTCCAGCATTCTTCTTTACTTTGGCGCGCCTGTTCTGGTGCCGCCCTCTACGGTGCCGGTCCTGCGCATGTTCGCTCCCACGGTCTTTTTCTTCGGCATTCTGGGCGTTTTGAGAGGCTATTTCCAGGCCGATCAGGATATGACGCCCACCTCGATCTCCCAGATCCTGGAGCAGATCGCCAACGCCCTGGTCAGTATCGGCGCGGCCTGGTTCTTTATGCACCGCCTGGCAGGCCCCAATTCCCATGAACAGGCTGTTTACGGCGCCATGGGAAGCGCCCTGGGAACCGGAAGCGGCGTGCTGGCCGCCCTGGTCTTTATGACTTTCTTGTTCATGCGCAGCAGGGCATGGTTCAGTGAACGGGTCGAATCAGACCGGACCGGCAGACTTGCTCCCTGGGGACAGGTCTTTCGGGATACCATCCTGGTCATTACGCCCTTTATTCTCAGCGGCTTTATTCTGAATCTGACGACCACGGTCAACCAGACCATTTATTCCAACATCATGATCCGGGCCTGGCATGTGGATGAGATCGAGGTTTCCACCGCCTATGGCATTTTTTCAAACAAGGCTGTGGTGATCAGCAATATTCCCATTTCCATTGCGACAGCGCTGGCAACGGCCGTCATTCCCAATATCTCCGCCGCCTATGCCAGATTTGATCTGGAGGAGACAAGACGGAGGGTGATCTCAGCGATTCGAATCGTCCTGGTGGTGGCCCTGCCCTGTACGGTGGGCCTGATCGTTCTGGCAAGACCTGTCACGATGCTTCTCTTCCCCCAGTGGGAATCCCTGGACCAGGCGTCGAACCTTCTGGCCCTTCTGGCTGTGACCGTGGTCCTGTATTCGGTATCGACCATTACCAATGCGGCGCTGCAGTCCATCGGCAGGATGTCTCTGCCCCTGGTCAGCGCGGGCTTTGCCCTGGTCATTCAGACCATCGCTCTGGTGGCCCTGCTGACAATGACCGGTCTGGATATCTATGCCCTGGTCCTTGTCAGTATACTGTATTCGGCCCTGATCTTTGTCATGAACGAGATCTTCCTGATGCGGTATCTGCAGCTGAAGGCCGATATGACGGTGACGTTTGTAAAGCCTCTGGTTTCAGCTCTTCTCATGGGCCTGGTATGCAAGGGTGTATATTCGGCCTGCAGCTTTTTGATGATGCGGTCGGGGAGGGGGATTTATTTCTGCAATCTTTTTGCCCTGGTCCCGGCCATCGGGGCCTCTGTCCTGGTCTATTTCTTTATCCTGATTCGGATCGGAACGCTGGCAGAGGAGGACATTCTGAACTTCCCCAAGGGAGCACTGCTTCTGAAGGTCTTTAAAAAACTGCGCTGGCTGAAACAGCAGTGAATGAAAAACGGCTGCAAAGCCTGTCCGGGAGACAGGTCTTTGCAGCCGTTTGAAGTTTGTCTGTACTTATGAGGATCAGCGCTTTTCCATGGGGACGAAGCTCTGGTGCTCACCTACATATTTGGTGGCGGGGCGCATGATCTTTCCGTCGTAGAGACGGTTCTCCAGATTGTGGGCGATCCAGCCCGTGACTCTGGCGATGGCGAAAAGAGGGGTAAAGAGGTCGGAAGGAATCCCCAGCATGTCATAGGCAAAACCGGAGTAGAAGTCGACGTTGGTAGGGATCACCTTGCCCTTTCTTTCCAGGACTTCTTCCTTGACGGTCTCTTCAAAGACCTTGTAGAATTCGAACTTGTGCATGCAGTCCTTTTCCTCCGCCAGCATTCTGCAGAGGTCCCGGATCAGCTCGCAGCGGGGATCGGAAAGGGTATAGACCGCGTGGCCGAATCCGTAGACCAGACCGGTGTGATCGTAATAGTCCCCGTCCAGGATCCGGGTGATGATCTTGCGCAGGAGCTCCTTGTTGCTGGAGTAGTCGGTATCGGCAATGACCTGTTCCATCATTCTGGCAACGGAAATATTGGCGCCGCCATGCTTGGGGCCCTTGAGGGAACCGATGGAGCCGCAGATCGAGGAATAAAGGTCCGTACCGGTGGAGCCCATCACGACCGTCGTAAAGGTGGAGTTGTTGCCGCCGCCGTGATCTGCGTGGATGACTAAAAGGGCGTCGAGCAGATTTGCCTCCTTCTGGGTGAACTTTCCGTCGGGACGAAGCATGTAAAGGATGTTCTCGGCAATGGAATACTCCGGTCTGGGATAATGAATGATCAGGGACTGCCGGTAGAATTCATGAATCTTGGCCTGGTACCCGTAGCAGGCGATGGACGGGAATTTGGCGATCAGGTTCATGCCCTTCAGCAGGGTCTCATAGACGTCGACCTCATCCGGATTCTCATCATAGTTATAGAGGGTCAGTGTGGCGGTCATCAGGCCGTTCATCAGGTTCTTTGTGGGATTGCGGAGCAGCTCATTGACCAGGAAGTCGTTGGGCAGCTCATAGCGCTGGGCCAGGCAGCGCTTGAAATCCTCGAAGGTGTGACGATTGGGAAGGTAGCCGAAGAGCAGGAGAAAGGCCGTCTCTTCATAGCCGAAGTTCCCCTTCCGGTTCCTGACCAGATCGTAGATGCTGTAGCCTCTGTAGAGCAGCTCGCCCTGGGCGGGAATGACATGGCCTTCATCGTCGGTGGTATAGCCGATAACATCCGAAACCTTGGTCAGACCGATCCTGACGCCGGTACCGTCATCGTTACGCAGGCCCTTCTTGACATTGTATTCCTTGAACAGAGGATTGGGGATATCCGTAAAAACAGAAGATTTGCCGTAAAAGCGGGCAAGAATACTGTCGTCGTTAAATCTGCGGCTGTAGTCGTTCATAGCGAATGTACCTTTCCATAATCGTATATTTGTATACAACTTTAAGCGGGATTATAACACAAACTTTGTCCCAGGGGAACCTGTTTATGGATATTTGAACAAAAAATATAACTAAAATTTCGCAATTTGTCCAGTCATTGTATGTTAGAATATCCTTATCATGCAGAGAAGGACCCTGCAAGGGGTCTCCTTTTATCATACCGCTCACCGCAGCGGCTCCTGACAAGTCCTGCTAAAACCGGAGGTGAATGTAAATGATACCCAAATACTCAGATGATCCCAACAGACAATATCATATACAGATCGCAAAAGGCGAAGTTGGAAAATACGTTATGCTGCCCGGAGATCCCGGCCGCTGTGAGAAGATCGCAGCCTATCTGGACGATCCGGTCCTTGTCATGCAGCACCGTGAATATACCACCTATACAGGATATCTGGACGGCGAGATGGTCTCCGTTACCTCCACCGGTATAGGCGGCCCTTCCGCATCCATAGCCCTGGAGGAACTGGTCCGCTGCGGCGCGGATACCTTCGTCCGGGTCGGCTCCTGCGGCGGCATGCAGATCGACGTAAAGGGCGGCGATCTGGTGGTGGCCACCGCTGCCGTACGAATGGAAGGGACCAGTAAGGAATATGCCCCCATTGAATATCCTGCCGTCGCCGATCTGACGGTCACCAACGCCCTGGTGGAAGCCTGCGACAGACTGGGATTCACCTGTCATGCAGGCGTGGTCCAGTGCAAGGACGCCTTCTATGGCCAGCACTGCCCCGAGGATATGCCGGTCTCCTATGAACTGGAGAACAAGTGGCAGGCCTGGCTCAGAATGGGATGCCTTGCTTCTGAAATGGAATCGGCCGCCCTCTTTATCGCAGGACAGTTTCTGCGGGTCAGAGTCGGCTCTGTTTTTGCTGTATTTGCCAACCAGGAGCGGGCCAAGCAGGGGCTTCCCAATCCTGTCCTTAAGGACACGGATGCATCCATCCGGGCCGGCGTGGAAGCGATCCGGATCCTGATCAGAAAGGATAAGGAAAAATGCTGAGGGAAGAGACGATCCGCGCCCTCATTGAGGACGCGCTGGGAATGATGAAGATGTCCTATATCCCTTACAGCGGCTTTGCTGTGGGGGCGGCCCTGCTGACGGAAGACGGGTCGGTATACAGGGGCTGCAACATTGAGAACGCCGCCTATTCCCCTTCTGTCTGCGCCGAAAGGACTGCCTTCTTCAAGGCGGTCAGTGAAGGGCATACCCGTTTTCAGGCCATTGCCGTAACGGGAGGAAAGGACCGGAAGGCCGATGCCTTCTGTACGCCCTGCGGCGTATGCCGTCAGGTCATGATGGAATTCTGTGATCCGGAGACCTTCCTGATCATATCCGCCGTGGATCCTGACCACTACAGGGTCTATACCCTGAAGGATCTGCTGCCGGAGGGCTTTGGCCCTGCCAATCTGGAGAAATGAGGAATTACTGTGGCTGTAAACTGTAAGAACTTTGCGAATCTCATACCGGATTTTCTGGCTGACAGACTGGATAACCAGGAGCTGTCTGATTTTCTTGCCCATCTGGACGCCTGCTCCCTCTGCCGGGAGGAGCTCTCTACCCAGTACCTGCTTTATGAAGGCCTGGAAAGACTGGAGACCGGCGGCCCCTTCGACTTGGAAAAGGAACTGGAGGAGGTAAAGAGGACGGCCAGAAGAAGACTGATCCTGCGGCAGAGACTGCGCAGTATTGCGGCGGCCCTGGAGATCGTCACGACGGCCCTGGCCATTGTAACAGTGTATGTACTGGCTGCCATGTGACGAAGGCCCGCCCCGAAAAATCTAAAAGGAACAAGCTGAATGGATAAGAAAAAACTGGTACTGATCGATGGACACAGTATTTTAAACCGCGCCTTTTACGGAATGCCGGATCTCACCAATTCTAAAGGCGTTCATACGGGAGCCGTTTACGGATTTCTCAACATTATGCTCAAGCTCGTGGAGGAAGAAAAGGCTGACTGCCTGGCGGTGGCCTTCGACGTACACGCCCCTACCTTCCGCCATGAATATTATAAGGAATATAAGGGGACCAGAAAGCCCATGCCGGAGGAGCTCCGGGAGCA
The DNA here is from genome assembly GCA_946541955.1 of uncultured Lachnospiraceae bacterium. Lineage (GTDB taxonomy): Bacteria > Bacillota > Clostridia > Lachnospirales > Lachnospiraceae > CAG-791. The sequence goes on from CAMNJZ010000010.1 coordinate 17,649, forward strand.
GGTCCCGCTGATGAAAGAGGTCCTGCACGCCATGGGGATCCATACCATTGAGCAGGCCGGCCTGGAGGCTGATGACATTCTGGGGACCATGGCCAAAAAGGCGGAAAAGGAGGGCATGGAGGTCACTCTGGTTTCCGGAGACAGAGACCTGCTGCAGATCGCTTCCGACCATATCTGCATCCGGATCCCAAGGACCAGGCAGGGCCAGACCTTCATAGACAGCTTTTATGCGGCGGATGTTCTGGAAAAGCTCCAGGTCACCCCGGCCCAGTTCATCGATGTCAAGGCCCTGATGGGGGACAGCTCCGACAATGTGCCCGGCGTTCCCAAGGTGGGCGAAAAGACAGCGACCCAGCTGATCGTGGACTACGGCTCTCTGGACGGGGTCTATCAGAACCTGGACCAGATCAAAAAGCCGGCCCTGAAACGGAATCTGACAGAGAACGAAGATCTGGCCCGCATGAGCCAGTTCCTGGTGACCATAAAAACAGACTGCGACCTGGCACTGGATCCCGGGAAAGCGGCGGTGAAGGACTTTTATACTCCTGAAGCCTTTAAGATCTTTACAGAGCTTGGCTTCAAGAACCTGCTCCAGCGCTTTGACAAGTGCGCTGTGGAGGAAAAAAAGGAAACGCTGAAGATCCAGGTCCTGGAAGAAAAGGGAGCCTTCAGCGCCTTTGCGGAAGACTTCTGCAAAAAGGCCGGGTCCGCCGGACCGGAGGCCCCTCTGACCCTTGGCTTTTTCCCGGTTTTTGATCCCATCCGCTATGGAGACGGAAAGGACCAGGAGGTCCTGGGCGCGGCCCTCTGCGATGGAAAGACCCTCTGCTGGTTTGGCGGCCCGGATTTTACCAGGGAACTGACTCAGGGCCTTGCCAGGATCCACGCCTGCCTTCTGGAGGCCCATGAGAAGACAGGGGAAGAGTCCGTCCGCCTGTGCAGCTTTGGCTTTAAGCGCCAGTTCCCCTTCTGGGGAATCGACAGAGACAGCTTTGCCGGAGGGATCCGCCTGGAGGGCCTGCTGGATCTGCAGCTGATGGCCTATCTGATCAATCCCCTGAAAAATGACTATGAACCGGAAGATGTCATTACAGAATATACGGAGGCGGCCCTGGAAACCAGGAAGCAGCTTTTTTCCAAGCTGACCTTTGAAGAAGCGGCCCTGAAGCAGAAGGAGGATCTGATCCGCTATGCCTGCCGGATCGCGGAAGGCTTTGTGCTGGCGGGGAAGAGGATCCTGGAGAAGCTCCAGGCAGAAAACATGTGGGACCTCTACACAAGGATCGAACGACCCCTGACCTATGTCCTTTATGACATGGAGCGGATCGGGATCCGCATCGATCCCCAGGCCCTGAAGGATTATTCCGCCAGTCTGGAAGGCAGGATCGGGGAGCTCGAGAGCGGGATCTACAGTCAGACCGGCCGGATCTTTAATATTGCCTCCCCCAAGCAGCTGGGCCAGGTCCTCTTTGAGGAAATGGGCCTGCCGGGCGGCAAGAAGACCAAGACGGGCTACTCCACAGCGGCGGATGTCCTGGAAAAGCTCTCGCCCGACTATCCCGTTGTGGCGGATATCCTGGAGTACAGGGCCCTGACCAAGCTTAAATCCACCTACGCGGATGGCCTCCCCGCCTATATTACAAAGGACCGCAGGATCCATACGACCCTCAACCAGACCATTACAGCCACCGGCAGGATCTCCTCCACGGATCCCAATCTCCAGAACATTCCCATGAAGACCGAGCTGGGAAGACAGATCCGGAAGGCCTTTATCCCGGAGGAGGGCCACAGCTTCACCGACGCCGACTATTCTCAGATCGAGCTGCGGATCCTGGCCCATATGTCGGGAGACGAGGAGCTGATCGAAGCCTACAGAGAGAACAAGGACATCCACGCCATTACGGCGTCCAAGGTCTTCCATGTTCCCTTTGACCAGGTCACATCGATCCAGAGAAGGAACGCCAAGGCGGTCAATTTCGGAATCGTCTACGGTATATCCTCCTTCGGCCTGAGCCAGGGCCTGTCCATATCCAGAAAGGAAGCATCGGAATACATTGAGGCCTACTTCAGGACCTATCCCGGCATCAAGCAGTTTTTGGATGATCTGGTAAAGGATGCCAGGGAAAAGGGATACGCCCAGACTATGTTCGGAAGAAGAAGGCCTGTGCCGGAGCTTCGCTCCTCCAACTTTATGCAGAGATCCTTCGGAGAAAGAGTCGCCATGAATTCCCCCATTCAGGGATCCGGCGCGGACATCATGAAGATCGCCATGATCTCGGTATGGGAAGAGATCCGCAAAAGAGGGCTCGCTTCCGAACTGATCCTGCAGATCCATGACGAGCTCCTGGTGGAGACCGCCCAGGGAGAAGAGGAGACAGTCAGGGAAATCCTGGAAGAAAAAATGAAGGCGGCCGCCTCCTTAAGGGTATCCCTGGAAACGGACGTCCACTCCGGAAGCGACTGGTACGAGGCCAAATAGGCAAAGGCACCCCCAGGCGTCCGGGATCAGAAGAAAGAGGTTACAAGAAATTGCCATGGTCAGTATTATTGGCGTGACCGGCGGCGTAGGCAGCGGGAAATCGGAGGTCCTCCGATTTCTTGCAGATACCTATAACTGCCGGATCTTAAAAAGTGATGATGCAGCCAGGGATCTGGAAAAGAAAGGACAGGTCCTGTACGGACCTGTCGTTTCCATTCTGGAAGAACATCCCACCGGCCGTCCCCTTCTGGACGAGAAGGGGGAGATCCTGCCTGGAGAAATGGCTGCCAGGATCTTTGAAGACAGAAATCTGCTTACCAGGATCAACCAGCTGGTGCATCCGGCTGTCATCCAGTATATAATGGATACCATTGCAGAGGAGAGAAGGACCAACGCCCATGATTATTTCTTTCTGGAAGCGGCCCTTTTGATCGAGACCGGCTTTTTGGACGTCGTGGACAGCATGTGGTATATTTACTGCGATGAAAAGGAGAGACGGTCCCGCCTGAAGGCATCCAGAGGATACTCGGATGAAAAGATCACGAAGATTATGGCGGCCCAGCTCTCAGACCAGGAATTCCGGGCAGCCTGCGATGTTGTCATAGACAATTCCGGGCCCATGCGCCGGACGGAGGAACAGATCAGAAAGGTACTGATACCGGTATGAGATTTGAAAGTATTGCCAGCGGATCCAGCGGCAACTGTATTTATATAGGTTCGGATACGACCCATCTGCTGATGGACGTGGGCATCAGCAGAAAGCGCACGGCTGAGGCGCTGGGGGATCTGGATCTGGACCTGAAGGATATTCATGGGATTTTTCTGACCCATGAGCACTCCGACCACATCGCGGGGCTTCCGGTGATCGCCAAAAAAACAGATATGCCCATCTATGCGACCCGGGGGACCATTGAGGAGATCCTAAAGATGTCCAAGTTCCAGGAGATCGATCCGGAACGTTTTATCCCGGTCCGGGCCGACGAAAAGCTGACGGTGGGAGATCTGGTCATCGATCCCATGAAGATTTCCCATGACGCGGCGGAGCCCGTGGGCTACCGGATCCGCTATGGATCCAAAAAGGTCTGTATCTGTACGGACCTTGGCTGCTACACGGATTATACAGTGGAATGCCTGAAGGATTCGGACGTGATCCTTCTGGAAGCCAATCATGACGTAAACATGCTGCAGGTGGGACCCTATCCCTATCCTCTCAAGCAGAGGATCCTGGGAAGAAGGGGGCATCTGTCCAATGTAAGCAGCGGACAGCTCCTGTCCAGGATCCTGAACGATCATATGAAGGGGATCTATCTGGGACATCTGAGCCAGGAAAACAACCTGCCGGAGCTGGCTTATGAAACGGTAAGGGTGGAGCTCATGGACGCCGAGAGCCATTACAGAGCCGAGGATCTGCCCATCCATGTGGCTGACAGGAAAAAGGTGTCGGGACTTGTGGAATTCTGATACAGAAAGGGACGATTGTATGGAAAGAGCGATTATAACCGTAGTAGGAAAAGACACCATCGGTATCATTGCAGGCGTCTGCGGGTACCTGGCCGAGAACAGGATCAATATCCTGGACATTTCTCAGACCATTGTTTCCGGATATTTCAATATGATGATGATCGTGGACGTTTCCGGCCTTGACAAGTCCTTCGGCGACATGGCGGATGAGCTGGCGGCCCTGGGCCGCGATAAGATCGGCGTGCAGATCAAATGCCAGAAGGAAGAGATCTTTGATCTGATGCACAGGATCTGATGGAGGACCGGTAAGGAGACACAGTATGATTAATTTTTCCGAAGTCAGCGAAACCAATGCCATGATCGAGAAGGAGAATCTGGATGTCAGGACCATTACCATGGGCATCTCTCTCCTGGACTGCATAGACGCCGATCTGGAAAGGTTGAAGAACAATATATATCAGAAGATTTACAAAAGCGCCAGGGACCTGGTCCGGACGGGCGAGGAGATCTCCCATGATTACGGGATCCCCATTGTCAACAAGCGGATCTCTGTGACCCCCATCGCTCTGATCGGAGGCAGCGCCTGCCACAGCACGGATGATTTTGTGGAACTGGCCCTGACTTTGGACAGGGCGGCCAAGGATGTGGGCGTAAATTTCCTGGGCGGCTATTCCGCCCTGGTGTCCAAGGGCATGACCAGAGCCGACAGGCTTCTGATCGAATCCATTCCGGACGCCCTGCAGAAAACAGACCTGGTCTGTTCCTCTGTCAATGTGGGATCCACCAAGACCGGTATCGACATGGACGCCGTCAGGCTTCTGGGCAGGGTCATCCGTCAGACGGCGGAGAAAACAGCCGACAGAGATTCTCTGGGCTGTGCCAAGCTGGTGGTCTTCTGCAATGCGCCGGATGACAATCCCTTTATGGCAGGTGCCTTCCATGGGGTGACAGAAGCCGACAGGATCCTCAACATCGGCGTCAGCGGTCCCGGCGTCGTGAAAAAGGCCCTGGAGGCGGTCCACGGGGAAAGCTTTGAGGTCCTGTGCGAGACCGTCAAGAAAACAGCCTTCAAGGTCACAAGAGTCGGCCAGCTGGTGGCCAGGGAAGCCTCGGCCCGCCTGGGCGTGCCCTTCGGCATCATCGATCTGTCCCTGGCTCCCACTCCTGCCATCGGAGATTCCGTAGCGGATATCCTCTGCGAAATGGGCCTGGAGTATGCGGGAGCCCCGGGCACCACAGCGGCCCTGGCCCTCCTCAATGACCAGGTCAAAAAGGGCGGCGTCATGGCATCCTCCTATGTAGGCGGCCTCTCCGGAGCCTTTATTCCGGTCAGTGAAGACCAGGGTATGATCAATGCAGTGAAGGCAGGCGCTCTCAGCCTGGAGAAGCTTGAAGCCATGACCTGTGTCTGCTCCGTAGGCCTTGACATGATCGCCATTCCCGGATCGACCAGCGCCTCCACCATTTCCGGCATTATCGCCGATGAAATGGCCATCGGCATGGTCAACCAGAAGACCACAGCCGTCCGCGTCATCCCTGTGATCGGAAAGGATGTGGGAGAGCAGGTGGAATTCGGCGGCCTTCTGGGCTATGCGCCCATCATGAAGGTCAGTCCCTGGTCCTGTGAGGAATTCATAGCAAGGAAGGGCAGGATCCCTGCGCCCATCCACAGCTTCAAGAACTGACAGGCGGCAAAAAGGTGGAAAAATGTTATCGTTTTGTCCCTGCCATATAGCATTTTTACGTGAATATATTTATAATTGTTTATAAGATTTTCGGCGAATCCAGGGGGCTTTATGACCTGGGTATCATACTTTCAAAAGCAGAAAGGCGGTAAAAATATGGGATTTGATAAAACCATTGATGTAACGGCACTGGGCGAGCTTCTGATCGACTTTACAGATCACGGTCTCAGCGATCAGGGAAATCCTGTGCTGGAAGCCAATCCGGGCGGCGCACCCTGCAACGTTCTGGCCATGCTGAATAAGGTCGGCATGAAGACAGCCTTCATCGGCAAGGTCGGCAATGATATTTTCGGCCGCATGCTGAAAAAGAGGACCGAAGCGGAAGGCATCGATATGTCCGGTCTGGTCATGGACAATGAGATCCATACCACTCTGGCTTTCGTGGAAAAGCTTCCGAACGGCGACAGGGATTTCTCCTTCTACCGCAGGCCCGGCGCCGACATTATGCTGACCAAAGAGGACGTGATCGCCCATAAGGATCTGATCGAGAAGGCGAAGATCTTCCACCTGGGCACCCTGTCCATGACGGACGAGCCTGCCAATGAAGCGACGGTGGAAGCCCTTAAGATCGCGAAGGAAGCCGGCTGCCTCATTTCCTTTGACCCCAACCTTCGTCCCCCTCTCTGGGATACAGAGGAGCATGCAAAGGAAAAGATCCGCTATGGCCTGAGCCTGTGCGATGTTCTGAAGATCTCCGACAACGAAATTGAATTCATGACCGGAGAGACCGACCTGGACAAGGGCATTTATAAGATCATCGACGAATACAAGATCCCTCTGGTATTTGCCACCTATGGCCCGGACGGATCCAAGGCCTTCTATCAGGGAATCGAAGTCTATGTGGAAGGCTTCAAAAATCCCAAGACCATCGAGACCACCGGCGCAGGCGATACCTTCTGCGGCAGCGTTCTCTATCACATCATCAAAAACGGCGGCATCGAGGGCTTTGATGAAGCATCCCTGAAGGAAGCTCTGACCTACGCCAATGCAGCGGCCTCTCTGATCACCACAAGGCGGGGCGCCCTCAGCGTCATGTCCACGGAAGAAGAGATTCTTGCCTACAGAGCCTCCTACGGCCGTTAAAGAAACAGGAAATATCCGGGAGGCTTCCCGGAAAAACAGATCATAAAGAGCCTGCAAACTCCTTGGGGAATTTGCGGGCTCTGATTTTTTGCTTGCAAAAGCCCTGCCGGGCAGTTATAATACATAACTGAACTGCAGGTATAGTACATCGGTAGTATGCCAGCTTCCCAAGCTGGAGAGACGGGTTCGATTCCCGCTACCTGCTTTATGAAGTGCTAAGGATGGTCCAAGCGGCTGTCTTTGGCATTTTTTTATGGGCCGGGGAAGGGGCCTGATTATCCCTGCCTGACCCAACATTTTTCACTAATTATACTTAAAATGATTGTATAAACTGCTGATTTTATTGTAAATTTCACAAAATTTTTCGCCGCGGCTTTTTAGGTTTGCAAATGAAATAAGATTGTTCTATTATGAACGTGTTGTCCGAAACCCAACATTTTACGCTATAAGTAAAGGGAGAATCACTATGAAAAAGAAAGTAATCGCACTTGTCATCGCAGGTGTAATGGCACTGTCCATGGCTGCCTGCGGCGGGGCTTCCTCCTCTGCACCCGCAGCTGAGGAAAAGACCGAAGAAGCTGCAGCGGAAACGGAAGCAGCCGAAGAGACTGAGGCTGCCGCTTCCGATATCACCATCGGCTTCATCACCCTGCATGACGAAAACTCCACCTATGACAAGAACTTCATCGATGCTGCCATCGCTGCCTGCGAAGCCAAGGGCGTCAACTATGAAATCAAGTCCAACATCCCCGAAGACAATACCTGCTATGAGACAGCAGCAGATATGGCCGACAAGGGATATCAGCTCGTATTTGCAGATTCCTTCGGTCATGAGGATTTCATGATCCAGGCTGCAGAAGAGTTCCCGGAAGTTGAGTTCTGCCATGCCACCGGCACAAAGGCTCATACCGCCGGCCTTGCAAACTTCCACAATGCATTCGCTACCATCTACGAAGGCAGATACCTTGCCGGCGTTGCCGCAGGTCTCAAGCTCAACGAGATGATCGCTGCAGGCACCATCACCGAAGACCAGGCTGTTATGGGCTATGTCGGTGCCTACACCTATGCAGAAGTTATTTCCGGTTACACCTCCTTCTACCTGGGCGCCAAGTCCGTATGCCCTTCTGTTACCATGAAGGTCAAGTTCACTGGCTCCTGGTATGATGAGTCTCTGGAAAAGGAAGCCGCCAACACCCTGATCAACCAGGGCTGCGTCCTTCTGTCCCAGCATGCTGACTCCTTCGGCGCACCTACAGCCTGCGAGACTGCCGGTGTTCCCGACGTTTCCTACAACGGTTCCACTGTTTCCGTTGCTCCCAATACCTACATCGTTTCCTCCAGAATCAACTGGCAGCCTTACTTCGAGTATCTGATCGACTGCGTCATGAACGGCCAGGCCATCGATACCGACTGGACAGGCACCATCGCTACCGGTTCCGTAGAGCTGCTTGAGCTCAACGATGCAGTTGCTGCAGAAGGCACAGCTGCCAAGATCGAAGAAGTCAAGGCCGGTCTGGAAGACGGTTCCATCAAGGTATTTGATACCACTACCTTTACTGTTGACGGCGCAGCAGTCGACAGCTACATGGCTGACATCGATTCTGATGAAGCTTATACGCCCGATACAGAGGTAATTGCTGACGGCGCTTTCCAGGAATCCGTATACCGCAGCGCTCCCGCCTTTGATCTGCAGATCGACGGCATCGAGCTTCTGGATACCGCATTCTAATTGGAAAAACCATACAGAATTAACTGATCCATCAATAGGCGGAGCACTTGTGGTGTTCCGCCTCATTTTAATCCAGGAGGGGTGAAGATTTGAGCGTACCGGCCATTGAACTGCGCGGGATCACAAAGACCTTCGGGCAGGTCATTGCAAACAAAAATGTAGACCTGGTTGTGAACCGCGGAGAGATCCTGTCCATTCTCGGAGAGAACGGCAGCGGAAAGACAACACTGATGAACATGATCTCCGGTATTTATTATCCGGACAGCGGTCAGATTCTGATCGACGGCAAGGAGGTCGTCATCCGTTCTCCCAGAGACGCATTCCAGTATAAGATCGGCATGATCCACCAGCATTTCAAGCTGGTCGATGTTTTTACCGCAGCGGAAAACGTCATTCTGGGCATGGAGAACGAGAAGTACAATCTGAAGGAAGCGGCAGACCATGTCAGAAAGATCTGCGATCAGTACGGGTTTGAACTGGATCCTGAAAAGAAGATCTATGCCATGTCCGTTTCGGAGAAGCAGACGGTGGAGATCATCAAGGTCCTCTACCGGGGCGCGGATATCCTGATCCTGGATGAGCCCACCGCCGTTCTGACCCCCCAGGAGACAGACAAGCTGTTCGCAGTCCTGCGCAGGATGCGGGATGCAGGCAAGTCTGTGATCATCATTACCCATAAGCTCCATGAAGTCATGTCTCTTTCCGACAAGGTCGCCGTTCTCCGGAAGGGCGAATATATCGGTACGGTCAAGACCAGTGAGACCACGGAAGCCGATCTGACGGAAATGATGGTGGGCAAGAAGGTCTCCCTCAATATCGACCGGAGCGATCCCAATCATCCCCAGGACCGTCTGGAGGTAAAGGGCATCGACCTGGTGAGTCCGGAGGGCATCCGGATCCTGGACGACATTTCCTTTACGGCAAGGGGCGGAGAGATCCTGGGCATTGCCGGCGTAGCCGGCAGCGGCCAGAAGGAGCTGCTGGAAGCCATCGCAGGCCTGCAGCCTCTTTCCGGCGGAGAGATCCTTTACAACAATCCCAAGACCGGCGAAACAGAGAACCTGCGCAATAAGACGCCTCTGGAGATCCGGGAGCTGGGCGTACGGCTCTCCTTTGTTCCCGAGGACCGTCTGGGCATGGGCCTTGTGGGCAACATGGACATCATCGACAACATGATGCTTCGTTCCTATAAAAAGGGAAGAGGCATTTTCGTCAGAAAACAGGAACCCAGAGAGCTGGCGGATACCATCATCAAGGATCTGGAGGTCAATACGCCCTCCGCCACGACCCCGGTCAGAAGACTCTCCGGCGGCAACGTCCAGAAGGTCCTGGTGGGCCGTGAAATTGCAGCCCGTCCCACAGTCCTGATGGCGGCCTATCCTGTCCGCGGTCTGGATATCAACTCTTCCTATACCATTTACAACCTGCTCAACGACCAGAAGGATCTGGGCGCCGCCGTCATTTTTGTCGGGGAGGACCTGGACGTTCTGATGGAGCTGTGCGACCGGATCATGGTCATCTGCGCCGGCAGAATCACCGGTATTGTGGACGGCAGAAGCGCAAAGAAAGAAGAACTTGGTCTTTTAATGACCGGAAAGGAGGCAGAAGATGAATAAGTCCGTCAGAGAGCCCCTTTTCCATCTGGTCAAGCGGGACGGCCTGGTCTGGTGGAAATCCTGGATCGTCCGTCTTGTGGCTGTGGTCCTTTCTCTGCTGGTCAGCGGCATCCTGATCTTTGCCCTGACAGGAGAAAATCCCATCAACGTTTATATCACCATGTTCAAGGCCGGCTTTGCCACCAGGCGCCGCTTCTGGGCCCTTCTGCAGAATGTGGCCATGCTCCTTTGCGTAGCCCTGGCTGTGACCCCTGCCTTTAAGATGCGATTCTGGAACATCGGAGCCGAAGGCCAGGCCCTGGTGGGCGGTCTTGCCACAGCCTTCTGCATGGTCTATTTCGGGGACAAGCTTCCTTCCGGCCTCCTGCTTCTGGTGATCTTTTTGTCCTCCATGCTGGCAGGCGCCCTCTGGGCAGTCATCCCTGCCATTTTCAAGGCGACCTACGGCACCAACGAGACCCTCTTTACCCTGATGATGAACTATGTGGCGGCCCAGATCGTATCCTATTTCACCTATGTCCATTCCAATCCCAAGGGATCCGGACAGATGGGCGTCATCAACAAGGCGACCCAGGCAGGCTGGCTCCCCAAGATCGAGGGCAACAACTATCTGCTGAATATCCTGATCGTTCTGGTCATCACGGTATTCGTTTATGTATATCTGAGCAAGACCAAGCACGGCTATGAGATCTCCGTTGTTGGACAGAGTGAGAACACGGCCCGCTATATCGGAATCGACGTCAGCAAGGTCATCATCCGTACCCTGCTGATCTCCGGCGCCCTCTGCGGCATCTGTGGCTTCCTGCTGGTCTCCGGCACCGATCACACCCTGACCAGGGATACCATTGCCGGCAGAGGCTTTACGGCCATCATTGTCAGCTGGATGGCCAAGTTCAATCCCATCTACATGGTCGTGGTTTCCTTCCTGATCTGCTTCCTGCAGAAGGGAGCGGTGGACATTGCCTCTACCTACGGCTTCAACGATGCCCTGGCCGAGATCATCACCGGCATTATCATTTTCTTTATCATTGGCAGCGAGTTCTTCATTGGCTATAAGATCCGTCTGACCCACCATACGAAAGGAGGAAAGAACTGATGAATACTGTGATTGCTTTTCTGACCAGAGCCATTGTTCAGGCCATTCCCCTCCTTTTCGGATCCACCGGTGAGATCCTGACGGAAAAATCCGGCCATCTGAATCTGGGTATCCCGGGCATCATGTATGTGGGCGGCATCAGCGGCGTCATCGGCTCCTTCCTCTATGAGCAGAGCGTAGGACCTGAGAACATCCAATATCTGCCGGCCGTTCTGATCCCCCTGTGCTGCTGTCTGCTTGGGTCCTTATGCATGGGCCTGATCTACAGCTTTCTGACCGTTACCCTCCGGGCCAACCAGAACGTGACCGGTCTTGCCCTGACCACCTTCGGAACGGGCTTCGGCAACTTCTTCGGCGGCTCCCTGATCAAGATCAGCGGCAACGATGTACCCTCCATCACCCTGACGGCCACCAGCAACATGTTCTGCAAAAAGCTCCCCTTTGCGGCTTCCCTGGGCCCTGTGGGCAGGCTCTTTTTCTCCTACAGCTTCCTGGCCTATGCGGCCGTTGTGATTGCTCTTGTCACATCCTGGATCCTGACCGGGACCAGGATCGGCCTGAACCTGCGTGCCGTGGGCGAGAATCCCGCGACAGCGGATGCGGCCGGCATCAACGTCAGCCGTTATAAATATGCGGCGACCTGCATCGGCTCCATGATCGCAGGCCTGGGCGGCCTCTTCTACGTCATGGACTATGCCGCCGGCGTCTGGTCTAACAACGCCTTCGGCGACAGAGGCTGGCTGGCAGTCGCCCTGGTCATTTTCTCCATCTGGAGACCCAATGTGGCGATTCTGGGATCCTTCCTTTTCGGCGGTCTCTTTATCGTACACAATTACATTCCCAACCTGGGCGTCGCCACCCAGGAGCTGATCAAAATGACGCCCTATGTCGTTACGATCATCGTTCTGATCTTTACCAGCGTCAGAAAGAGAAGAGAGGATCAGCCCCCGGCGTCTCTGGGTCTTTCCTATTTCCGTGAAGAAAGGTAAACTGCCATGCGAAAAGAACTGGGACTTGCGCAGATCAAGGAAACGGAGTTTGATCTGCTTTGCGCCTTTGATGATTTCTGCAAAAAGAACGGCTTATACTATACCCTGTGCGGAGGCACCCTTCTGGGGGCCATCCGCCACAAGGGCTTTATTCCCTGGGACGATGACATTGACGTCTTCATGCCAAGACCTGACTATGACAGGATCCTGGAGGGAGGGAACCTGAAGACAGAGTCTCTTCCTTCCTATATGAAGATCGTCAGCTGGCGGACAGGGGAGTCCATCTATCCCTTTATCAAGCTTGTGGATACCAGGACCTACCTGGATAAGAAGTATACGGACGCCGGTGAGAAGGCGGAGCACATCTGGATCGATATTTTCCCTGTGGACGGCCTGCCGGACAAGCGGAGCGATGTGGAGAAGCTCTATAAGAGCGTGATCTTTCACCGCAAGCTGATCCTTTTGAAGTATGCCAAATCGGGAGAAGGCAAAACGGCCCTTAAAAAGGCCTTAAAGCCCCTGATCAAACCTGTGCTGGCCAGCATGGATCCCGTCAAAATGTGCGAGGATCTCAATACCGAGTCCAATGCCAGAGATTTTGCGTCCAGCACCCATGTGGGCGGCGTTCTCTGGGGCTATGGCCCCCAGGAGAGGATGGACAAGGCTTCCTTCTTAAAGAGTGTGCCCGTGGAGTTCGAAGGAAGGACCTTCCCGGCCCCCTCCAACTATCACCAGTATCTGACCGGACTCTATAAGGACTATATGCAGCTTCCGCCGGAGGACCAGCGGATGACCCACGATATGACAGCCTATCTGGAAGAGGAAGGAGACTGATTTTTTGAAATACTTTATTCAGGAACTGCAGGACGATGAGGGCCTTCAGAAGACAGCCGGCATTAAGGCCAGGGATGACGTGGACGCCATTCTTTCTTCCCAGGGCTACAAGCCCCTGCACATCGTTGTCGATCAGAATAAAAGAAAAGAAGCGGGAAGCCTGGAAAGCCTGAAGATCCATTATGAGATCGGCCAGATCTGGAAGCAGGCCCTGAGGGATCTGGACCGGGGAGACACCCTGGTGATCCAGTTCCCGGTCAGCAGCCATTCGGTCATGATCGCCTCCCAGGTCAGAAGGTGTCAGAAGCGGGGCGTCCGCATCGTGCTTCTGATCCATGATCTGGAGACCCTGCGGATCCTGTCCAGAGACGATATCAAGCCCTGGGTCAGGGCCAGGATCCTTCTGGAGGAGGGCAAGCTCTTAAAAATGGCCGACTGCATCATTGCCCACAACCGTCATATGCGGAAAAAGCTGATGGAAATGGGCTACGATGGCAACCGGATCATCAACCTCAAAATCTTCGACTATCTGATCCCGGCCGCAGACCAGGGAAGGAGCCTTCAGAAAGACCGGACCAAGGACATGCCTCTGATCATTGCAGGCGCCCTGCTCCGCCATAAGGCAGGCTATATTTATGAGCTGCCCGAAAGCCAGACCTTCAATCTTTATGGCAAGGGATACGAGGAGGAAGGTAAGGAAAACATTGCCTACCACGGCGCCCTGATGCCGGACGATCTGCCCTTTGAACTGGAGGGGAGCTTTGGCCTTGTATGGGACGGCAGCACCTCCGCCACCTGTGCCACCGGCTACGGAGAATATCTGCGGATCAACAATCCCCACAAGACCTCCCTTTACCTGGCCTCGGGGATCCCGGTCATTATCTGGAAGGAAGCGGCCCTGGCGGAATTTGTCGAGCATTACGGCTGCGGCTTTGGCGTGGATTCCCTTTACGAGATCCCTGACAGGATCGCGGCTCTTACCGATGCCGAATATGAGAGGATGCTGGCAAACTGCCAGAAGATGTCCAGGCGTCTGCGGAGCGGTTATTATACCATCCATGCCCTGGAGGAAGCGGATCCCTCCTGAGGAAAACCGCAGGCCCCGGCCTGATTTTATCAGAACAATAAAAAGGCTGCTGTACCGTGAAAAATCACGGAACAGCAGCCTTTTGCAATTGGTTTGAAAATCTTTTTCAGGTGCCGGGCCTGAAGACCAGGGAGTTCTCGTCCATCTTGTCGATGACAGCCAGGCTGAGCAGGTCATAGCCCTGCTGACGGAGGGCATCGCCGCCGCCCTGGAAGCCTTTTTCAATGGCAATGCCGACCCCGGCGATCTTGGCGCCGGAGGTATGGCAGATGCTGATCAGGGCCTTCATGGCCTCGCCTCTTGCCATAAAATCGTCGATCAGAAGAACGGTATCCTTTTCGGACAGGAATTTTTTAGCCAGGGTGATGTTGAAGTTGCGGCCATAGGTATAGGAATGCGCGGTGGAGACATAAAGGTCGCCGTCCAGGTTTTTGCTCTTGGCCTTTTTGGCGAAGACGACAGGAACCTTGAAAAAGAGTCCGGCCATACAGGCAATCGCAATGCCGGATGCTTCTACCGTGATGATTTTTGTGATGCCTTTGTCCTTGTAGTACTCGTAGAATGCCCTGCCGATCTCCTGAAGAAGCTCCACGTCCAGCTGGTGATTCAGAAAGCTGTCCACCTTCAGAATTTCACCAGGTCTTACCTGGCCGTCCTTCAGGATACGATCCTCTAAAAATTTCATTGTCGGTCTCCCTTCTTAGCAATAAACATATTCATTTTCTTTATTCTAACAGGCTTTTGGCCCGGTCACAATCCACACTTTATCCAATTTCCATTGTCTGTTATAATCAGAAGGAATTGAGCGGCACATTACGGGGAGGGACTGCCTGCAGGATTTGAGCCGGCAGACCTCCGTTTTATACATCCTGCAAAAATACAAGTGCTCCGATGGGGAGGCAGCTATGATCGATATCTATGGGACCCTGGGCCCCGCCTGCAGCAATGTAAAGACTCTGGAGGAAATGTTCGAGGCCGGTATGACCGGCATCCGGGTCAATCTGTCCCATGCAAGTCTTAGAAGCAGCGCGGACAGACTGGCGCTTCTGCACAGGGCAGCGGCCAATAAGAAGGTGAAGCCCCAGATCCTGATCGACCTGCAGGGGCCGGAGCTCCGGGTCGGAAGGCTGAAGGAGCCGGTCCTTCTTGTAGAAGGAGAGGAGACAGTCCTTGGAGAGGGAGGAATCCCGGTCCCCGCTCTCGTACTGGAGAATCTGAAGGCGGGAAGCGAGATCCTGATGGATGACGGCAGGCTCCTGCTGACGGTGCTTGAAGCCGGGAAGGAGAAGGCAGGGGCAAGGGTCCTTAGAGGCGGTCTTCTGCAGAGCCGCAAGAGCATTGCGGTCCACGGGGTGGAGATCCATCCCCCGACCATGACGGAGGAGGACCTGCAGAACATACAGGATGCAGTTTCCTTTGGGGTCACAGGCATCATGCAGCCCTTTGTCCGCAGCAGACAGGATCTGATCGAGGTCAAAAGGGCCCTGGCGGACGCCGGCGCCTCCCACCTTTGCCTGATTGCCAAAATCGAGAACCGGGAGGGCATGCGGCAGCTCCCGGAGCTTTTGAAGGAAGCAGACATGATCTGCATCGCAAGAGGAGACCTGGGCAATGATATGGATCTCTGGAATCTGCCCGCGGCCCAGAAGGAGATTTCCAGGGCCTGTCTGGAGGCCGGTGTGCCCTATTTTGTGGCGACCCAGATGCTGACCAGCATGGAGGAACGGGCGGTCCCCACCAGGGCAGAGGTATCGGATATCTTTAATACGGCCGCCGACGGGGCATCGGGGGTTATGATCACCGGTGAATCCGCGGTGGGAAAATATCCTGTGGAGGCCATCCGCTATCTGGCCAATACAGCCCGGGCGGGAGCGGCCTACCGGCTGGCACAAACAAAGAAAGGCTGATTCCTTTATGGAAATACTGGAAACCAGAGGAAAATGGTATAAAGGCAATATGCATATGCATACCACCCGGTCTGACGGGGCCTATCCGCCTGAAAAGGCGGTGGAC
Source organism: uncultured Lachnospiraceae bacterium (assembly GCA_946541955.1). Lineage (GTDB taxonomy): Bacteria > Bacillota > Clostridia > Lachnospirales > Lachnospiraceae > CAG-791. Next base: position 33,781 of record CAMNJZ010000010.1, read on the forward strand.
CTATACAGAAGGGCCGGTTACGACTTTATAGCGCTGACGGACCACCGGGTCGTCAATGACCTGGAGGAGTATGAGGATTTTGTCATCCTCAACGGCGCGGAATGGGATACGGGCAATCTCAGGAATATTCCGGTCTACCACATTGTCGGCGTGGGTATGAAGGAGAGCATGGGAGATATCTACGGCCTGGCCCGCTACCGGAGCGGCAGACAGCCCCTGCCCCAGGAAATCATCAACGCCATCAACGAAGCGGGCGGAGCCGCCATCCTGGCTCATCCGGCCTGGTCGGTTATGACAGCGGAAGAGATGATGGACCTGCGGGGCCTGGCCGCGGCGGAGATCTACAATACAGTCTCGGGCCTCCCCTGGAATCCCGACAGGGCGGATTCCTCCATTTATTTTGATATCTGGGCCAAGAACGGGAAAATGGTCCCCTGTATGGCGGCGGACGACGTCCATCATTATGAGGGAGACCAGTGCAGGTCCTTTACCATGGTCAACGCCCCCGAGCTGACCCGGAACGGCCTCATGTACGCCATCCGGAGAGGAAACTTCTATGCCTCCCAGGGACCCCGTTTTGAAAAACTGACCTATCACAACGGCATGGTCACAGTCCGCTTCAGTCCGGATGTAAAGTGTGTCTATTTTGTAACCAATACGCCCTGGGGAGATTATAATATCCAGGAAGCAGACCCAAGCTGCGAAGCGGTCTACAGGATCGGCAGGACAGATACCTTCTGCCGCGTGGTCCTGCTGGACGAAAAGGGACGCAGGGCCTGGTCCTCCCCTTTTTCCCTGTATCCTGAAAGAGAGAGGTAAGCTATGAGATGTCCCTACTGCGGAAAAGATAATACCAGAGTCGTGGACTCCAGACCGGTGGAAGAGGATAATTCCATTCGCAGAAGAAGGATCTGCGATTTCTGCGGCAGGCGTTTTACGACCTATGAGAAGATCGAAACCATTCCCATGATCGTCATCAAGAAGGACAGCAACCGGGAGACCTACGACAGGTCCAAGATCGAAGGCGGCATCCTGCGCGCCTGCCATAAGAGACCGGTTTCCATGGCCCAGATTCGGAAGATGGTGGATGAAATCGAAACCGAGATCTTCGACAGAGAGGAGAAGGAGATCGACTCCAAGAAGATCGGCGAGATGGTCATGAACCGGCTCCACGACCTGGATCCCGTTGCCTATGTCCGTTTTGCCTCTGTATATCGGGAATTCAAGGATGTGGAGACCTTTATGGATGAACTCAAAAAGGTCCTGAACAATGAGAGCAGGAAGTAAGGAGGCTCTATGGCATCAGATAGGATCGACGGCAGAACGGCAGTCTACGGACTGATGGGAGACCCGGTGGAACACACCCTGTCTCCCGCCATCCACAACACCATGGCGGAGCTGACAGGGCAGAACCTGGTCTATCTGCCCTTTCATGTTTTCAGAGACTGTGATATGGAAAGGACCCTTCAGGGAGCCCACGCCCTGGGGATCCGGGGCATGAACGTCACGGTGCCCCATAAGAAGGCGGTCATTCCCTTTCTGACGGAGATCAGTGAGGAAGCGGCGGCCGTCGGGGCCGTCAATACCCTGGTATGGACCGGGGAAGGATACCGGGGCTGCAATACGGACGTTTATGGCCTTTCCAGGAACCTTGCGGATGCGGGGATCTCCCTGCAGGGAAAAAGGGTCATCCTGATCGGAGCGGGTGGCGCCGCCCGGGCGGCTGCCTGGCTCTGCGGCAGAGACGGCGCAGAAAAGCTCTATATCGCCAACAGGACCATGGAGAACGCCAGGAAGCTGGAGGAAGAAAGCAGGAAGAACCATCCGGAGCTGGAAACGAAATGCCTGTCCCTTTCGGAGGCCCCCGGTCTTGGAGAAAAGGATCTGATTGCCATTCAGTGCACCAGTGTGGGCCTCTATCCGGACAATAACAAGGCGCCTGTTACGGATCCGGCATTTTACCGGCAGCTTTCCTTTGCCATGGATACCATTTACAGGCCGGGCAGGACAAGGTTCATGCAGCTGGCCGAGGAAAACGGGGCCGGGGCCAGGAACGGCCTGGGCATGCTGCTCTGGCAGGGCCTTCGGTCCTTCGAAATCTGGACAGGGCAGTCTGTCACGGACCAGCAGGCGGCGAAGGTAAGGGCTCTTCTGGAATCCCTGACGGCCTGCCCCTGAGAAATGCCGGAGGAAAAAAGAATGCAGACAAAGAATCTTGTGCTGATCGGCTATATGGGCAGCGGCAAGACCACCGTGGGAAGGCTTTTGTCCCGGAAGACAGGCCTGGTCTTTGAGGACCTGGACGCCCTGCTGGAAGAAAGGGCCGGGATGTCCATCCCGGAGATATTTGAAAAAGAGACAGAAAAAGGCTTTCGGGACAGGGAAACGGCCCTGATCGCGGACCTGGTCAGAGAGGGAGCGGCAGGCAGGGTCTATTCCTGCGGCGGCGGCGCACCCTGCCGGGAGGAAAACAGAAGGCTTTTAAAGGAGATGGGAAGGGTCATATGGCTGGACGTCAGGGCGGAAACGGTCATAGAACGCCTTGCCGGAGACAGGAACAGGCCCCTTCTGCAGCGGCCTGACAGAGAGGAGGCCATCTCCCGCATGCTTGCAGACAGGCGCAGGGCCTATGAAAGCGCTGCGGATCTGGTGGTCTGTGCAGATGGAAAGACGCCCGGCGCCATTGCCCGGGAAATTGTAAAGAGCCTGGAGGATAATCATTATGAAGATACTGGTCATTAACGGCCCCAATCTGAATTTCCTGGGAATCCGGGAAAAGGGCATTTACGGAGAAACATCATACAATGATCTGATCAGCATGATCTATCAGAAGGCCAGGGAGCTGGACGTGGAGGTGGAATGCTGGCAGAGCAACCATGAGGGAGCCATTATTGACAAGCTCCAGGACGCCTATTTTAAGAAGGTGGACGGGATCGTGATCAATCCCGGGGCCTATACCCATTATTCCTACGCCATTCATGACGCCCTAAAGGCCCTGACCATGCCCAAGGTGGAGGTCCATATTTCGGATGTGGACGCCAGGGAAGCCTTCCGCCATGTCTCTGTCACACTGCCCGCCTGCGACCATCAGATCAAGGGCCACGGCCTGAAGGGCTACCTGGAGGCCATGGATTATTTAGCAGGAAAAAATTTGGGTTGAAAATTATAGAATGTCATTGTAGAATTGTAACAGTTATTTGCGATAATATCAGGAGGTATATTTATGATTTCTGCCAGTGAATTCAGAAACGGCATTACCATTGAAAAGGACGGCAGCGTATTAGAAGTTGTTGAATTCCAGCATGTCAAACCCGGCAAGGGCGCAGCCTTCGTCAGGACCAAGTTAAAAGACATCATCAATGGTGGTGTGACCGAGACATCTTTCAGACCGACTGAGAAATTCCCTCAGGCCCGTATTGAGAAGAAGGAATATCAGTATCTGTATCTGGACGGTGATCTGTATGTTTTCATGGATACAGAGACTTATGACCAGATCTCCCTCGGTAAGGAAATTGTCGGCGACAGCATGAAGTTCGTCGTTGAAAACGACATGGTCAAGGTCAGCTCCTACAACGGTTCTCCTTTCTCCATCGAGCCTCCTATGTTTGTGGAGCTTGAGATCACAGAAACAGAACCCGGCTTCAAGGGCAACACTGCAACAGGCGCCACCAAGCCTGCCATCGTTGAGACTGGTGCCCAGGTCATGGTTCCTCTGTTCGTCAACATCGGCGACAAGATCAAGATCGATACCAGAACCGGCGAATATCTTTCCAGAGCATAAAAAACGAAAGATGGTCCAAAAGACAATGGATTTTCCATTGTCTTTTGTTTTTTAAGTAAAACTGGACAAGTTCCAAACCTTATGGTACTATAGTTCTGCTGTGTATCCGGTCGCATAGAAGGACTGCAGCGAAAACCAGCACCCGTAGTCTAATGGATAGAACGTAGGCCTCCGACGCCTTTAATGCAGGTTCGAGTCCTGTCGGGTGCACTTTAAAGCCACAGCTTTTCCGTTCGTTATTGTAAGGCGGATCAGGTGTGGCTTTGTTTGAATGTAGAGCTTAAAATCCTTCAGCAGGAGGTTGTTATGTTTGGAGTCGGTAAACTGAATGTTGTGATCCTGGGAACAGGATATATGGCAGGACTCATGGCGGAGACCATCCGGGGAACTTCTTCGGCCAGAATCTGCGGCGTGGGATCCAGGAACTATGAAAGGGCCAAAGAGTTTGCCAAGGAATATGACTTTAAGAAGGCCTACGGGTCTTATGAGGAAGCGGTCTCCGATCCGGAAGCGGACCTGATCTACATCGCAACGCCCCACTCGGAGCACTATGACAATATAAAGCTGGCGCTGGAGCATGGGAAGAACGTCCTTTGCGAAAAGCCCTTTACCCTGAACGCAGGACAGGCGGAGGAGCTCTTTGCCCTGGCCAGGGAGAAGAAGCTGTTCTGCTCCGAAGCCATGTGGATCCGCTTCCTGCCTTTTTATGAGCAGATCCTGGGTGTGATCCGGAAGGGGACCATCGGGGAACCCACCATGCTCAATGCCAATCTGGGCTACAACGTAGGCAAGGTAAGCCGGATGATCGAACCGGCGCTGGGCGGCGGTGCGCTCATGGATACCGGCGTATGTCTGCTCAACTTTGCCTCCATGATCTTTGGGGATGACATCACCAGGATCAATTCCCACTGCACCTATACAGACAAAGGCCTGGACGCCCAGGAGAATATCACCATCCGCTACAGAGACGGCAAGATGGCCGAGCTCTCGGCTTCCATGATCGGGATCAGCGACAGAAGAGCTGTGATCTACGGAACCGAAGGCTATCTGGTGATCGACAACGTAAGCAATTTTGAAAGCCTGGAGGTCTATGACAGCAATTATAAGAAGGTCCTGACCTACAAGCGCCAGAAGCAGAAGACCGGCTATGAATACGAGCTGGACGCCTGCGTCAAAGCCATTCAGAAGCACCAGCTGGAATGCACCCAGATGCCCCAAGCCCAGACAGTTTCGATCATGCACATGCTGGATTATATAAGACAGCAGCTGGGGATTGTCTTCCCCCAGGAAATGCC
>CAMNJZ010000011.1 GCA_946541955.1 uncultured Lachnospiraceae bacterium
TGGCTGTTTACTGCCATGCCTCCGGTATCCGGCCGCCCTCAGGCCCCCTGAATGAGGACCACCAGGGCCAGGCCCTGCCCGGCGCTGACAAAGGCGCCCTCTCCCGCCTTTACATGATTGCTGACGCCAAGGGGAAAGGCGTAGGAAAGCGTGCCCTGATCCAGGGTATACTGCATGCCGCCGATGGTCAGATCTTTGACCTCCCTGTCCAGGGCAAAGACCGAGAAGGTCCCTTCAAAGGAAGGATCCAGGGTCAGGGTCTCCTCTGTAATGACCCGGAGCCTGGTCCTTTCGCCCACAAGCTCTGCCCCTGCCCCCAGCTTTTTCAGATAGACCAGGGTCTGTATGTTGGCCAGGGTATGGTCCAGTCTGTCGCCGCCAAGGCCCCCGTAGATCAGAAATTCCCGAAAGCCCATCTCAAAGCCAAGTCTGGCTGCGGCGATGGTATCCGTATCGTCCTTGACCACCGGCAAAGTGGTGACACTGCCTGGATGGGCGGCCTCGAAGCGCTCCAGAAGGGGCCTGCAGCGCTCCGGCAGGGAGTCATAGTCTCCCAGGACATGATCGGGCGTGATGCCCCTCTCTGCCAGATGGGTCAGACCTCCGTCCACTGCAATCAGAAAGTCCCCTTCTCTGTATTCGATCTCCTCTTTTCCCATGGGGGCGGACCCCACCAGGATGCACCGGCCCTTCATGCCCATTCTCCCAGCTGCTCCTCCAGAAGGAGCAGGGCCATGGAGGCCGCCTTCTTCCGGATCATGGCGCGGTTTCCATGGAAATGACATTCCCGGACCACGGTATGGCCCTTTACATGACAGCCGATGAAGACCAGGCCCACCGCCTTGCCCTCCGAAGCCGAGGGACCGGCGTTGCCGGTCACGGAAAGGGCACAGTCCGCCTGACACCTGCCTGCGGCGCCCAGGACCATTCTTCTTGCCGTTTCTTTGGATACGGCGCCCCGAACGGCCAGAAGGGAAGCCGGCACCCCCAGCATCCGGGTCTTTTCCTCATTGACATAGGTCACAAAGCCGCCCCGGTAGACCTCTGAAACGCCGGGCACGCCGGTCAGCATGGAGGCGATCATGCCGCCTGTACAGGATTCGGCCGTAGCCAGCTTCCAGCCTCTCATCTTTAAAAGGGCTGCGACCCTTGCCGCCGCGCCCCTTGGATGTCCCTTGCTCATAGGAGCCTCCTTTTTTATAAAGGGAAAGATGCCTGAAACCGGAGGGTTCCAGGCATCTGCTCTTCTATATGCAGGCTTTGGGATTTTCCCCTTCGCCCTGCATCTGCGGTTTATTTTGTCTGTCCGATGACCTGCTTGTTCTTCATGATATAGTCGCAGAGGGAAATGATGGTCAGTGCCAGTGCGACCCACATCATCAAATTGGTGAGAATGGCAAGCTTTTCGATATTGATGATCATCAGGATGATCATGATCATCTGGAAGGTGGTCTTGAACTTGCCCCAGTAGGAGGCTGCGATGACGATGCCGTTGTCGGCTGCGATCAGCCTGAAGCCGCTGATGGCGAATTCCCTGGCCACGATGATCACGACGACCCAGGAAGGGATCCTGCCCAGGTCTACCAGGCAGATCAGGGCGGAACAGACAAGCAGCTTATCGGCCAGAGGGTCCATGAACTTACCGAAATCCGTTACCAGGTTATATTTCCGGGCGATCTTGCCGTCTGCCAGGTCGGTCAGAGAGGCGGCGCAGAAAATAACAAGGGCAATGATGTCCTTATTGGGGATTTCCGATAAGAGGAAAAACACAAAGAAAGGGATCATAATGATTCTGAGCATTGTAAGTTTGTTCGGCAGATTCATAATTATACCTCCGTTTCAGTATTACAGAATTGCTATGCCGGATCGATGGGAGCATCCGTCAGCTTTCCGATCAGATCATACTCCTGGGAGCCGGTAATTTTCACCTGGACCAGATCGCCTGTCATCAGTTCCCGCTTTGTTTCAATGAAGACCAGGCCGTCTACGCCGGGCGCATCCTTGTAGGTCCTGGCTGTATAGACGTCCTCCTCAGCCAGCTTCCCTTCCACCAGAGCGGTCAGGACCCTGCCCTTCATTTTTCTGGCCTGGCTGAAGGCGATCTTCTGCTGGGCCAGCATCAGTTCCTTCTGACGCCTTCTCTTAATGGGGGCCGGTACCTGGGGAGACATTTTGGCAGCCACGGTGCCTTCCTCCTTGGAGTAGGTGAAAACGCCCAGTCTGTCGAACTTCATCTTCCTGACAAAGGAAAGAAGCTCCTTGTGGTCTTTCTCCAGCTCTCCGGGGAAGCCTGTGATCAATGTGGTGCGCAGGCACATGTCCGGGATCTCGCTCCGGATATAGGAAACGATCTCCTCCAGTTCTTTTCTGTTTGTCCTTCTGCGCATCTTTTCAAGAATGCTGTCCGAGGCATGCTGGATCGGCATATCCAGATAGTGGAGGACCTTGGGCTCCTCCTTGATTACCTGGACCAGCTCCGGGGTGATCTCCTCCGGATAGGCGTAGAGGATCCGGATCCACCTGGGGCCTTCGATCTGACAGAGCTTTCGCAGAAGGTGGGGAAGTCTTTTTTCCCCATAAAGATCCATCCCGTAGAGGGTGGTCTCCTGGGCCACCAGGATCAGCTCCCGGACGCCCTGGGCAGCCAGGTCTTTAGCCTGGGAGAGGACCTCCTCCTCCGGAACAGAACGGAAGGGGCCCCGGAAGGAAGGGATGGCGCAGTAGCTGCAGCCCTTGTTGCAGCCGTCCGCGATCTTCAGATAGCCGTAGTAGCCGCCGGTGGTCAGGACCCTTTTGGCGCCCGTGGTGGGCGTTTTCTTCAGGGACCGGATCCGGAGCCTGTCAGGCGCTTCTCTTTCCAGGACATCCTCCAGGACCTTTGCGATTTCGTCCTGGGCCGTGGTGCCGATGACAGCGTCCACCTCGGGCATCTCCTTCAGGACCTCCTCCTGATAGCGCTGGGCCAGGCAGCCCGCTGCGATCAGAGCCCGAAGCTTTCCCTGGGTCCTGCGTTCTCCCAGCTCCAGCAGGGATTCAATGCTCTCCTTCTGGGCGTCCTTGATGAAGCTGCAGGTATTGACGATGGCAATGTCCGCCTCGTCCTCATCATCGGTAAACTGGTAGCCCTTCTCGGAAAGGATTCCCAGCATCTCCTCCGTATCCACCAGATTCTTGTCGCATCCCAGGGATACAAAGAGTATTTTGCCTTTTTCCTGCATCATTCGATCTCAACCGCAGGGGCGTCTTCTGCTTCAGCCTCTTCCTCTGCAGGAGCTTCTTCCTCCTCCAGGGAAAGGACCTCTTCGGTTTCCTCAGGGATCTCATCCGCTGCCAGGATCCGGATCCTGCCCTGGTTGAGCTCCTCGACAGCGATGGAAAGAGGCTTGTCGCTCTCATCATAGTCGTCGATCAGGGGCTCACTGCCGTCCACGATCTGTCTGGCTCTTCTGGCAGTGGCCATAACGATGGAATAGCGGCTGTTGATGACCGGGGTTTCGCCCTCTTCCACGTCCTTGTTTACAACTTTCATCAGATCTACATATGAAGGATGGATCATTTTGCGTCAGTTCCTTTCTTTTTCTCTTTTTTCAATAATATCCTCAAGTTCTGCTTTGAACTTCTCAACAAATGTTAAGTCCGGCTCATGTCCCGTAACGTCTCCGGTCTGCATGATCTTCTCGATGGCGTCCGCACAGGCCTCGGCCCTGCCGCTTTCATTGATCAGCATGGCGTCGTAGCGGCCCACATCGGCGCATTCCCGCAGGGCCGTCCGCAGGCGCTTCTGGACCGTGGCAAAGTCAATGCTCTGGTCCTTTCTGCCCTCCAGCTGCCGGATCAGGTCCTGGGGCGTCGGGGTCACAATAAAGATGGACAGGGTGTCGGGGTAGATCTTCTTGACCTGGGCCCCGCCCTGGACCTCGATCTCCAGGATCACATAGTTGTTCTTTGCCAGATTCTCCTCCACAAAGGCCCTGGGCGTTCCGTAGTTGTTGGAGCTGCCTTCGTAGTAGGCGTATTCCAGAAAACCGTCTTCATCCATGACCTTCCGGAAATCCTCATGGGTCACAAAATAGTACTCTCTGCCATGGACTTCACCATCCCGGGGGGCCCGGGTGGTCATGGAGACCGAAAGCGCATAGTGATCATATTTTTCCATCAGGGCCTTCACAATGGTGCCCTTGCCCGCTCCGGAAAAGCCGGAGATCACGGCGATCCTGCCTTTATTCATCTTCTGCCTCCTCTGTTTCCGTTCCTGTCTGGGCTCTGCCCCGGATGGTCTCCGGCAGCAGGGCTGACAGAACGATCCTGTCATTTTCCATTACGATGACGGATTTGGTCTTGCGTCCCTGGGTGGCGTCGATGGTTCTGCCGTCCTCCCTGGCCCGGGCCACCAGCCTTTTGATGGGGGCGGATTCCGGAGAAACGATGGCAATGATCTTGCCGGCGTTGACGATGTTTCCAAATCCGATGTGTATCAGTTTTATATCCATGGCCTTATTCAATGTTCTGAATCTGCTCCCGGACCTTCTCCACCGAGGTCTTGAGGTTGATCGCATGGTCCGAGATTTGCAGATCAATGGATTTGGAAAGAATGGTATTGGATTCTCTGTTCATTTCCTGGGCGATGAAGTCCAGCTTTCTGCCGACGCCCTCATCCAGATCCAGGGCAGCCCGGGTGGCTTCGATATGGCTCCGCAGGCGGACCAGCTCCTCATCCACACAGACCTTGTCGGCGTAGATGGCCGTCTCCTGCAGGATCCTGTTATCGTCGATGGCTGTATTTTCCAGAAGCTCCCTCACCTTGTCGTAGAGCCTCTGTCTGTAGAAGGTAACGATCTCCGGGGATCTGGATGTAATGTATTCCACATCCTGGCTCATCTCCTCCAGCTTGGAAAGGATGTCCGCCCTGAGGAACTCGCCCTCCCGGATCCTGGCCTGGAGGAAGTTCTCCGCCGCCTGGTCCAGAACGCCCTTCAGATTGGCCCAGATCTCATCCGCATCGGCGGTCTCTTCCTCCATGGTCAAAACCTCCGGATATCTGGAGAGATGGGAAACATTGATATCATTGGGAATGTCGAAATCCTCGGCCATCTGCCGCAGGTGCTGCAGATATTCCTCCGCCAGGGCCCTGTTATACTGGACGCCCCGGGATTTGTCGATCAGGTCTTCGTAGTTGATATAGACGTCGACCTTTCCGCGCTGCACGTATTTCTTCAGTTCCTGTTTGATCTCAGCCTCCAGCTGGTAGAGCGGCCTGGGCATACGGATACTGATATCCAGATAGCGGTTGTTCACCGACTTCATTTCCACTGTGATCCGGAACTGTTCACTGACCATGTCGGCCCGTCCGAATCCTGTCATACTTTTGATCATAGCAATGAGGACCTCACTTACAGATTTTTTGTCTGTTACAGAATCCGGTTTTGGGCATACTGCTCCCCTTAAAGCATTCTGTAACATCTTATCATTATATCGACGCCGCTTTTTTGCGTCAAGCCAAAATCCAGGTCCGGCCCTCTCCCGGCTTGCAGGAAACCTGCCTTTTGTGTATCATTGAAAGGATTATCAACATATCTTCTCAGGCCCCCTCCCGGGACCTTTGGAAAGGAAACCTATGGCTTTTGACGGAATTACCACAGCCTGCCTGACCAGGGAGCTTTCAGACCTGGTCACCGGCGGACGCATCTATAAAATCGCACAGACCGACAAATCGGAGCTGGTCCTGACCATCCGTCTCATGGCGGAAAAGGGCGGCGGCCAGGTCCGCCTCTATCTTTCGGCGGACCCTTCCCTGCCCCTCTGCTATCTGACCCGGAAGACCCGCCAGGCCCCCCTGCAGGCGCCGGCCTTCTGCATGCTCCTTCGCAAGCACCTGCAAAACGGAAAGATCCTTTCCGTTACCCAGCCCGGGCTGGAGCGGAGCATCCGCTTTGAGATCGAGCACCTCAATGAAATGGGGGATTTGTGCCGCCATATCCTGGTCATTGAGATCATGGGCAAGCACTCCAATCTGATCTTTCTGGACGAGAGCGGAAAGATCGTGGACTCCATCAAGCACGTCTCCTCCCTGGTCAGCTCTGTCCGGGAGGTATTGCCAGGCAGGGACTACTTTATCCCCTCCACCCAGGGCAAGGTCAGTCCCCTGGAGGAAGACGAGGCCAGTTTCCGGGAAAGACTCTCCCAGGCTGGCTTTGATCCCGCGGGCCTTCTGATGAAGACCTATACAGGCCTTTCCAGACAGATGGCGGAGGAGATCTGCTTTCGCGCTTCCCTCTTCCATGACCGCAGCGCCGCCTCCATGGGGGCTTTGGAGCAGGCCGCTCTCTGGAGCGCCTTTTCCTCCCTGATGGAGGATATCAGAGAGGGCCGCTTCCAGCCGGCCATTTATTATAAGAAGGCAGACGGCGGGAGCGTTCCGGCCGACTTTGCCTCTGTCCCCATGACCATGTATGGGGATCTGGAAAAAAGGGAAATGGACTCCATCTCCCAGGTCCTGGAGGAATTCTACGACCAGAAGAACGACCTGACCCGGATCCGGCAGAAATCGGCGGACCTGCGCCACATCGTCCAGACCATTCTGGAAAGGGACGTGCACAAGTACGACCTGCAGCTGAAACAGATCAGGGATACGGAAAAGAAGGACAAATACCGGGTCTACGGGGAGCTCCTCAACGCCTACGGCTACGGGATCCCCGAAGGAGCCAGATCCTGCGAGCTGGACAACTACTATACCGGAGAAAAGCTCCGGGTCCCCCTGGACCCCCAGCTGACCCCCCAGCAGAACGCCAAAAAGTACTTTGACCGCTATACCAAGCTCAAGAGGACCTATGAAGCCCTGTCGAAGCTGACGGTGGAGGTCAAGGCCGAGATCGACCATCTGGAGAGCATCCGCACCTCCCTGGAGCTGTCCACGGGAGAAGGGGATCTGGCCCTGATCCGCCGGGAAATGGAGGACGCCGGCTTCATCCGCAGGCACGTCTCCGGCAAAAAGGGCCAGAGCAGGACGCCCCAGAGCAGGCCTCTCCACTATATTTCCTCCGACGGCTTCGATCTCTATGTGGGCAAGAACAATTTGCAGAACGACGAGCTGACCTTCAAAATGGCCGCTCCCTCCGACATCTGGTTCCACGCCAACGACATGCCGGGCTCCCATGTGATCCTCAAGGCCAGGGGCCTTGCCATGGACCAGATCCCGGACCGGGTCTTCGAGGAGGCCGCCGCCCTGGCTGCCTGGTATTCCAGCGGCAGGGCCCAGGGCAAGGTCGAGATCGACTACCTGGAGCGGCGGAACGTCAAAAAGCCGAGCAGCTCCCGGCCGGGCTTTGTGGTCTACTATACCAACTATTCCATCTTGGCAGAAACGGATATCTCCATGCTGCGGGAGGTCGATGCCTGAATCATGTGAAAAAGAGCGCCCGCGGGCGCTCTTTTTTTCAGATTGGTATAACTCAGCGGATGTCCTCCAGGTTGTAGGGAGTAAGCTGATACACGTAGTAGTTGAGCCAGTTGGAATAAAGGTTCTGGCTGGCGGCCCGCCACTGGAGGTTGGGCTGCTTTGAGGGGTCGTCTCCCGGGAAGTAGTTTTCCGGAACGTCGATATCCAGGCCCTTTTCCACATCCCGCAGATATTCATTGCGAAGGGTCCCCCGGCCATATTCGGCATGGCCGAAGATGAAGATCTGTCTGCCGTCCTGGGACATACAGAGCAGGACGCCCGCCTTGTCGGACTCGGCCAGGATCTTGAGATCCTTGCAGGCGTGCAGGGCCTCGGCCGGCACCTCGGTATAGCGGCTGTGGGGGATCAGGAAGTAATCGTCAAAGCCCCGGACCAGAGGCTCTCTTCTGTGCTTGACCCTGTGGGAATAGATGCCGAAGAGCTTTTTGGGCAGAAGCCGCTTCTGGATCCCGTAGTGGTAGTAGATCCCTGCCTGGGCCCCCCAGCAGATATGGAAGGTGGAGGTCACATTGGTCCTGGACCAGGCCATGATCTGGCAGAGCTCCGGCCAGTAGTCCACCTCCTCAAACTCCAGCTTTTCCACCGGCGCCCCGGTAATGATCAGGCCGTCGAACTTGCGGTCCTTGAGCTCCTCAAAGGTGTAGTAGAACTTGTTGAGATGGGACATGGATGTATTGTGGGATTCATGGGTCGACGACCGCATAAAGGTGATGTCGATCTGCAGGGGCGTATTGGAAAGCATCCTGAGCAGCTGCAGCTCCGTCTCCTCCTTCTTGGGCATCAGATTCAGAATGCAGAGCTCCAGAGGACGGATATCCTGATGGATGGCTCTGTTCTCATCGACGATGAAAAGATTTTCCTTTTCCAGGATCTCCCGGACAGGAAGATCGTTTTGAATTTTAATAGGCATTTAAGTGGCTCCTCCTTCTCTGGCCATGGCCAGGAAATCCTCCTCCGAGAGGATCTGTACGCCCAGCTGCTTGGCCTTCTTGTTCTTAGAGGAATTGGAACTGACGTCATTGTTGATCAGATAGTCTGTTTTGGCTGAAACGCTCCCGGCTGCCTTGCCGCCCAGCTTCTGGATATAGTCCCTCAGGGCGTCCCGGTTCTCAAAGTGGAAGACCTTGCCGGTGATGACAAAGGTCTTTCCGGCAAAGACCTGGGGCATTTCATTCCCTTCGGGCTTTTCGATCTCCAGCTCCGAAAGGAGGTCCTCCAGGCGGGCCCGGTTTTCTCTGTCGCGCAGAAAGGCCGAAACAGAGGCTGCCAGGACGGGGCCGATCCCTTCGATCTCCCCAAGGTCCTCGGCCGAGGCCTCCAGGATGGCCTGCAGGTCATTCTGATAATGGTCGCAGATCAGACGGGCGTTGGCAGTTCCGATTCCGCTGATTCCCAACGCATAGAGGACGCGGGGAAGGGTCGTCTGCCTGGACCGCATGATGGAGGCCGACAGATTCTCATAGGATCTGCGGCCAAAGCCCTCCATTTCTTCGATCTGACTGCGGTGGTCCTCCAGATGGTAGATATCCGCAAAATGATGGATGAAGCCTCTCCCGATGAACTTCTCCAGGGTCATTTCCGACAAGCCTTCGATATTCATGGCGTTGCGGGAAACGAAATGGGCAAAGGCCTTGATCTTTTTGGCGGTACAGTCGGGGTTGGTGCAGACCAGGACCTCGGTATCCACCTCTCTTCGGATCTCCGTCGGGCCTCCGCAGACGGGACAGACTGCGGGGATCTCCAGGGAACCGGACCCTGTCAGGTTTTCGGAGATCTGCGGAATGATCATGTTGGCCTTATAGACCAAGATCCTGTCCCCGATCCCCAGCTTCAGGGACCGGACAATGCTGACATTGTGGACGGAGGCTCTCTTCACCGTGGTGCCCTCCAGCTCCACCGGCTCGAAGATGGCCACGGGATTGATGAGCCCGGTCCGGCTGGCGCTCCATTCCACCTCCAGCAGGGTCGTCTCCTGCTGCTCGTCGGCCCACTTGAAGGCCATGGCGTTGCGGGGGAACTTGGCCGTCGTCCCCAGGGACTCTCCATAGGCGATGTCATCCATCAGAAGGACCAGGCCGTCCGAGGGAATGTCATAATGCTGGATCTTTTCTTCAAAATAATCGATCCCGGCAGGAAGGGTCTCCGCCGTGACCTCTTTGTACTCCACAACTTCAAAGCCCTGATCTGCCAGGAAGGAGAACTCCTTCTCGTGGGAGTTTTCGAAGTCTGCCCCTTCCGCTTCCACCAGGCTGAAGGCATAGAAGCGGACGCTTCTTTCCGCGGTGACCTTATTGCTCAGCTGTCTGACAGACCCGCTGCAGAGGTTCCTGGGATTCTTATATCTGACGTCTCCCAGAAGTCCCTTCTCGGCGGCCTCCTCCTCCAGCTTCTCATTGATCTTTTCAAAATCCGAATAGCGGATGACCGCCTCTCCCCGAAGGATCAGCCTTCCCTGGAAGGGGACGGACAGGGGGAGGTTTTTGAAGACTCTGGCGTTTGGCGTGATCACCTCGCCGATCTCTCCATTTCCCCTGGTGACCGCCTTCTGCAGGGTCCCTCCTTCATAGGTAAGGACCACTGTCAGGCCGTCCAGCTTCCAGGAGAGCAGGGCCTTCTGGTCTCCCAGCCAGGCCGCCAGGTCTTCCCTGGACTTGGTCTTGTCCAGAGACAGCATCCGGCGTTCATGCCTTTCCTTGGGCAGCTCCTCCACAGATTCATAGCCCACGCTGATGGTGGGGGAATCCGCCAGGACCAGACCGGTCTCCCTTTCCAGGGCCTCCAGCTCGTCGTAGAGGGTATCATACTCCATATTGGACATGATCTCCCTGTCCTGGGCATAGTAAGCCCGGGACGCCTCCCGTAAAAGCGCTGTCAGCTCCTTCTGTCTTTCGATCTGTCTGGTCTGCTCTGCCTTATCTGTCATCTTCTACCCCTATTTAATGGTAAGGCCCACCGTCTTATACAGGTCCTTGCGTTCCTTACCTCTTATGACTCTCTGTTCGCCGGGCTTCATGGCCCCCATGAGGATGTTCACGACCCGGACCCGCTTGAGGGTCTTGACCTCATGCCCCACAGTCTGGCACATCCGGCGGATCTGCCGGTTCAGGCCCTGGGTCAGGACGATCCGGAAGGTGGAATCCCCCAGTCTTTCTATGGTGCAGGGCCTGGTCTTCATGTCCAGTTCCTTCAGATAGACACCTTTGGAGAGGCGGTTTAAGTCTGCATCGGCGATCTTGCCTCTCACCCGGACGATATACTCTTTTTCATGGCCGGCCGATCCCCGCATCATGGCGTCGATCAGTCTGCCGTCGTTGGTCATCAGAAGGAGTCCCTCTGAATCTCTGTCCAGGCGTCCCGCATAGGTCAGCCGGACCGGATAATGAAAAGCGTCCCGGATGGTGCGTTCCGCATAGGGATCCTTTTCCGTGCAGGTCACGCCCTTTGGCTTATACCAGGCCACGATCACCGTTTCCTGCTTTTTCCGGACGGGCTTTCCATTGACCAGGATCTCTTCCTCCCCGGTCACCCGAAGTCCCGGGATCGCAGGTCTTCCGTCCACCGTCACCCGGACCTCTTCGATCAGCCTGTCCGCTTCCCGTCTGGAACAGATCCCGCAGGAGGCCAGATAGGCGTTGAGCCGGACGCTCCCTTCTTTCTTTTCTTCCATAGTCACCTCAAATCTGTACTCAGAGGGCAGCCGCCAGGATCTGGGCGGCATTTTCCCTCAGGATACATTCGGCGTGCTCACAGAAATGGGCAATGACGCCGGCCTGCCCGGTCACCAGGGTTCCGAATTCATTCAGGGACAGGACCAGCCGCTCAAAGTCATGGCTGTTCTCCCCGGTCCTTTCCACGATCATATAGTAGCAGCCCTCCGCCGGATTCCTGTAGAGGGAGCTGGCGATCTCCTCCTGGCTGCAGAGCCTTCCGGCGCAGCTCATGGCTTCCTTCATGGAATCAAAGCGGAACATGTAGGCGGAGGAAGGAGCCTTGGCGTCTGCCTCCGGCTGGGGAGGGGCTTCCTTGGTCTGGCTCTTTCCGACGCTCTTGCCGGCCAGTTCTCTGACCCTGCGGATCACGGCAGACTGGTCCGGGTCCTCGGACAGAGTCAGGGAGATGCTGTGGTCGGGAAGCACGGCGATCTTCATGGAAGTAAACTCGCTCTCCAGGTTGAAATTCTCCTGCCTGGCCGCCTCCGCCATGATGCCGCGGAAGAACTCCTCGGCTTCCTTTTTTCTTTCAAACAGATCATCTAAGTGAAGTCCGTATTCCTTCAGATCCTCCTGCGTAATGATGCAGTTGATCGTCGTATCATTGACTCTTCTGAATTTCAAATTTTATACCTATTCATTCCGGAGCGCCCTTTGCGTAAGCATGCCTCCGGGACCAGGGGGCGCTCCCGGCCCGTCCCTGCATGAGAGAAAGCGATTCAAAGGGCCAAAAAGGTCCTGGAATCGTTATCATAATACAACTGAATCCGCTCTTGGGCAACCAGAAATCATCCGGCGCCCGGAAAAGGAAAGGGACGCCCCCTTCTGGAGTGCGTCCCTGACGTTGTTTACCCTATTGTCTGATTGTTTAAGATCAGCCCTTGACCTGAGCCATAACTTCTTCTGCGAAGTTGTCGACTCTCTTCTCGATGCCTTCGCCGGTCTCGAAGCGGATGAACTTTTTGACCTTGATGGCTGTGCCGTTCTTCTTGCCGACCTGTGCCAGGTACTGGGCAACGGTCTGCTTGCCGTCTTCTGCTCTGACATAGATCTGGTCGTTCAGGCAGATCTCCTTGAACTGCTTGTTCAGACGGCCGATGAGCATCTTCTCGATGATGTTCTGAGGCTTTCTCTTGTTTTCAGGAAGCTCCTCGTTCTCCTTCAGAGCCTGGGCAAGAAGGATCTCCTTCTCGTGGTCTCTGTATTCCTGAGGAATCTCATCCTGGCAGACATACTTGGGAGACATAGCTGCGATCTGCATGGCTACGTTCTGCAGAGCCTCTGCAACTTCGTCATTGACAACAGCTGTTTCAGCATCAACGATAACGCCGATTCTGCCGCCGCCATGTACATAGGTAGCCAGCATGCCGTTCTCGGCAACGACCTTCTCGAATCTGCGGATGGAAAGCTTCTCGCTGATGACAGCGATCATCTCGACCAGGGAATCCTTCACGGTCTTGGAGGGATCCTCGTTCCATGCTTCTGCCATGAAAGCGTCCATGTCAGCTGCATCGGAGTTAAGAGCCTGCTTTGCGACCTTGGCAACGTAGGTTCTGAACTTCTCGTTCTGGGCAACGAAGTCTGTCTCGGAGTTCACTTCGACAACAGCAGCCTTCTGGTTGCCTTCGGTAGCGATCAGGCAGATACCTTCTGCTGCGATCCTGCTGGCCTTCTTTTCAGCCTTGGCCTGGCCGTTCTTTCTAAGGAACTCGACTGCTGCATCCATATCGCCGTTGGTAGCGGTAAGAGCCTTCTTGCAGTCCATCATGCCGGAACCGGTGATTTCTCTTAACTGTTTAACCTGAGCTGCGGTAATAGCCATAGTACTTTGACCTCTTTCTTTATTAACTACTTGATTTACAACTGCGGATCAGTGAATTACAGAGTGCCTTCAGCTTCCTGCTCTGCTTCGCTTGCTGCGGATTCAGCTGCAAGAGCTTCCTGTGCATCGGTGTTCTCCTCGCCCTGGTTTGCTTCGATGACAGCGTCAGCCATCTTGGAGCAGATCAGCTTGACAGCGCGGATTGCGTCGTCGTTGCCGGGGATAACATAATCCAGTTCTTCGGGATCGCAGTTTGTGTCGCCGATACCGATCAGAGTGATGCCCAGAGTGTGAGCCTCTGCTACGCAGATTCTTTCCTTCTTGGGGTCAACTACGAAGATCGCATCGGGGATACGGGTCATGGTCTTGATACCGCCAAGGTTCTTCTCGAGCTTTTCCTGCTCCTTCTGAAGCTTGGCAACTTCCTTCTTGGGAAGGACATCAAAGGTGCCGTCAGCTTCCATCTGGTTGATCTTGTTCAGACGGGCAATACGGCTCTGGATGGTCTTGAAGTTGGTCAGCATGCCGCCGAGCCATCTCTCGTTGACATAGTACATGCCGCAGCGCTCAGCTTCTACTCTGACTGCGTCCTGGGCCTGCTTCTTGGTGCCTACGAAAAGGATGGTGCCGCCCTGGGAAGCGATCTCATTGACTGCTCTGTAAGCCTCGTCAACCTTGACGACAGACTTCTGCAGATCGATGATGTGGATGCCGTTTCTCTCGGTGAAGATGTAGGGAGCCATCTTGGGGTTCCAGCGTCTTGTCTGGTGACCGAAGTGTACGCCTGCTTCCAGCAGCTGTTTCATTGTTACAACGCTCATGTTTTTTTCCTCCATGTGGTTTTTTCTTCCGCACTCCATATGTAAAACAGATCCGACCTGGGTCTGGAAGGACTATTGCCACTCCCTTTGGGGAGCACCGGCTTTCACTGGAATGCGTGTTTTATAGTCAACTCAGATATTCTAGCACACATAAAAAGACCATGCAAGAAATTTCTGGCGGCTTATACTACAAATATAGGCTGAAAATATGCTGATTCTTCAGCTGATATTTCAGCTGTTGACCTGTCTGCGCAGATCGTCCAGCTCCCCGTAGATGGCATCGTTGAGGACCTTGATGTAGGTGCCCTTCATGCCGGAGGATCTGGATTCGATGACGCCTGCGGATTCGAACTTGCGCAGGGCGTTGACGACAACGCTGCGGGTGATGCCGGCCTTGTCGGCGATCTTGCTGGCCACCAGGATTCCCTCTGTACCGCCCAGCTCCTTGAAGATCTGCACGATGGCGTGCATTTCCGTATAGCTGAGAGTGCCGATGGCGGAACGGACCACGGAAATCTTGCGGTTCTCCTCGGCAGTCTCCTCGGTCACAGCCCGGAGCATTTCCAGGCTGACCACGGTGGTGCCGTACTCGCAGAGAATAATGTCGTCGATATCGTAGGTATCCTCATCCTTGTAGAGGAATACCGTGCCCAGTCTCTCGCCTGCGATCCCGATGGGAGCGACGATTCCGGTCTTGTCGGAATCCTCCTCGTCCATAAAGCCCAGGGTCCGGAGATTGATATTTTCATTGGTGGATAAAACGCCCAGGAAGCGTTCGTTGAGAGCAGGATCGATAAAGAAGCCCACTTCGTCTGTAATCAGGCCCTTTAAGGGCTCGACTCTGCGGTTTTCGCCATAGCCCAGGACCTTGCCCTTCTTGCTGATGACAAGCATGTTTGAGCCAAGGATATCGCTCATCACTTCGCATATGTCGTTGAAGATGACTTTACCCGTGTTGTTATGCAGAAGCTTCTCGATTTTTCTTGTATTGTCCAGAAGCATGACGTTGTTGATAGGTGTTCCGTTCACTTACTGTATTCCTTTCCGGCACTTTGATCCATTTGAAGTCGTTTTATTCCTGTTCCGGTCTGTCCATGATATGACCGCACTGCTCGTTATAGCATACCAGCTTTCTGCCCTTCTCCAGCATCATGGAGCCGCAGACGGGGCATTTGACAGAAGAAGGCTTCTGCCAGGACATGAAATCGCAGTCGGGATTGCCCAGGCAGCCGTAATAGCGGCGGCCCTTCTTGCTCATACGGACCACAATGTCTCTGCCGCAGGCGGGGCACATGACGCCGATCTTCTGATAATAAGGCTTGGTATTGTGGCACTCGGGAAAGCCCGGGCAGGCCAGGAACTTTCCGTGGGGGCCGTATTTGATGACCATGTTGCGGCCGCAGTTCTCGCAGACCACATCGGTCTCTTCATCGGCGATCTTGACCTTTTCCAGGTCCTTTTCCGCCTGGATGACCGCTTCATCCAGATCCGGATAGAAGTTCTCCACAATGGTCTTCCACTTGACCGTTCCCTCGGCCACGCAGTCCAGGAGGTTTTCCATGTTGGCCGTGAACTCCGGGTTCACGATGGAAGGGAAGAACTTCTTCATGATATTGTTGACGGCCGTTCCCAGCTCGGTCATGTAGAGGTTCTTCTCCTCCTTGACAATGTAGTTCCTGGCAAGGATGGTGGAAATGGTCGGCGCATAGGTGGAAGGACGGCCGATGCCCTGCTCCTCCAGCGCTCTGACCAGGGAGGCCTCGGTATAGTGGGGGGCCGGCTGGGTAAAGTGCTGCTTGGGATCGAAGGCGTCCAGGGTCAGGGGCGTGGTCTCCTCCAGGCCTCTTACCAGGGCGTTTGCCTTCTCGGGGTTTTCTTCATCGTTATAGACGCTCTGGAAGCCGTCAAAGACCAGTCTCTGGGCGGAAACGGTAAAGAGCTGCTTTTTCTCTCCCCCGTCTGCCGTGATCCGTACCTGGGTGCTTTCATATCTGGCCGGGGCCATGCGGCTGGCCAGAAAGCGTTTCCAGATCAGCTGATAGAGCCGGTACTGTTCTCTTGTCAGGGACTCCTTGATGGAAGCCGGATCCCTTGTCACGTCCGTGGGCCGGATGGCTTCATGGGCGTCCTGGACATGTCCCCTGGATTCCTGCTTTTTCTCTGCCGCTGCCAGGTAGTCTTCCCCGTAGCGGTCCGCAATATACTGGGCGGAGGAGGCCAGGGCCTCGTCGGAGATCCTGGTGGAATCCGTACGCAGATAGGTGATCAGGGCCACCGTGCCCTGTCCCTTGACGTCTACGCCTTCATAGAGCTGCTGGGCGACCCGCATGGTCTTGGAGGTCGAGTAGTTCAGGGCCTTGCTGGCCTCCTGCTGCAGGGTCGAGGTGGTAAAGGGCAGGGGCGATCTGCGGCTGCGCTCGCTCTTTTTGACCTCCGAGATCTCGAAGGACCCCTCCCTGATGGAATCCATGACCGCCTGCACCTGGGCCTGGTTTGCAAGCTCGGCCTTCTCGGCCTTGCCGCCCTCCTCCACGGGTCCGTAATAATGGGCGCTCAGGAGCTTCTTTTCTCCCTCAATGCGGAAGTTGGCGTCCAGGGTCCAGTATTCCTCGGGAATGAAGGAATTGATCTCCTCCTCCCTGTCCCCGATCATACGCAGGGCCACCGACTGGACGCGGCCTGCGGACAGTCCCCGCTTGACCTTGGCCCAGATCAGAGGGGAGATCTTATAGCCCACCAGTCTGTCCAGAACACGTCTGGCCTGCTGGGCGTCCACCAGGTTCATGTCGATCTCTCTGGCGTTCTTTAGGGAATCCAGGACTGCCTTCTTGGTAATTTCGTTAAAGGTGATCCGGTAGACCTCCTTGCCCTCCTGCTGGTCCAGCTTCAGGGCCGCGATCAGGTGCCAGGAAATGGCTTCTCCCTCGCGGTCCGGGTCAGTTGCAAGATAGATCCGGTCTGCCTTTTTGACCAGCTTTCGAAGCTCCGCCAGGAGCTCTCCCTTGCCTCGGATCGTTATATATTTAGGCTCACATCCGTTTTCAAAGTCTATGCCCATCTGACTCTTCGGCATGTCACGGACGTGGCCGTAACTGGCTGCCACGTCATAATTGGAGCCAAGAAACTTCTTAATAGTCTTCACCTTTGCAGGGGATTCGACGATCACAAGATTTTTTTTCTTCTTACGAACTGCTGCCATTGTAACCTCAACTGTAGTTTATTGTTTCTGAGCCGGAACAGGCAACTTGCATAATATTTGCAAAGTTTTCAGAATATTCCAGAATTTGCAGAAACGATTTGTACTATACCGTATTTTGGATGCATTTTCAAGGGATATTTTTTTCTGAAAATCAGGCCTGGCTTTCCTGCCCGTAGAGCCGTTCCTTTCTGGCGATCATTTCATCGATGGTGGCGATATAGGTCTCCACGTCCTTGCAGTTGTCGCTCCGCTCGATCCGGCCGCCCGCAAAGACCGCCTTGGAAATGGAGCCCGCCCCCAGGGCCAGGATGGACTGCTTCTCCTCCATGATCAGGATGTTGTAGATCCCGTATTTACCCTCTCTGGCGTAGCCCACGTTCTCAAAGTTGCCGGACATGTTCTTCTGGCGGTAGAGATAGTAGGGCTTCATCTGCATGGCTTTTGCGCCCTCTGCCGCCACGGCCATGGCTTCGTCCGTGTTGCGGATGGCGGAAAAGCCGTTCTTTTCGATCCACTGCTGGAGCCTGGAGGCCCTTTTGATGGCCAGGGAATGGACCGTCAGGGAATCGGGATCCAGGGCCCGGATCCTCTCGATGGTATAGGCGACGTCCTCAGTATTTTCTCCGGGCAGTCCCAGAATGATGTCCATATTGATGTTGTTAAAGCCCGCCTCTCTGGCCATGCGGAAGGCCTCCTCCGTCTGGGCGACGCTGTGCCTTCTGCCGATGAGGCGCAAGGTCTCGTCCCGCATGGTCTGGGGATTGACGCTGATCCTGGTGACCCCGTGGTCCTTCAGGACCCTGAGCTTTTCAGGGGTGATGGAATCAGGACGGCCTGCTTCCACCGTAAATTCCAGGACATGGTCCATGGGGAAATGGGCCTTGAGGGCCCGGATCAGGCGGTCCAGCTGGTCCGGCTCCAGGGTCGTGGGCGTTCCGCCCCCGATATAGACCGTATCCAGGATCTTTCCTTCCATCAGAGAGCTCCCGGCTTTGATCTCCTGCTCCAGGGCGTCCAGGTACTGGTCCACTCTGGCCTTCCAGGCCCCGATGGGGAAGGAGGTAAAGGAGCAGTAGAGACAGGTCGTCGGGCAGAAGGGGATTCCCACATAGAGGCTGTAGCCGTTTTCATAGTGGATGCGGGATAAGATCTCCTTTTCCCTTTCTGCGATATCCGCCGCCAGAAGGGCTTTTTCCGGGCTGGCCTTGTGCTCCCGGATCATGAAGTCCGCGGCCGCTTCTGTGCTCTCGCCCTCCAGGAGCCTTTGCATGGCGATCTTGGTGGGCCTGATCCCGATCAGTTCTCCCCAGGGCAGGGTCCTGCCCGTATGGGCAGAGAGGATGTCATAGACCAGGTGCTTTAATACGGTCTTGCACTCTCTTCCCTTCTGATCAAAGGGCTCTGCCCCGGCCTTCTCCTCCAGAAGGGCCCCGGTCTCCGGCAGGGAGACCCGGATAAAGGCCGGATCGAAGGTCACCTTCATAAAGGGCGATATGTCCTCTGCCTCCCTCCGAAGGTTCCCCTTCAGGGGCTCTCCCTCCACCAGGACCTTGACGTCCTCCTCGGGATAAAAGGCCTTGATCAGGGAATGGATCTCATATCTGTAGAGTTCTGTATTGACAGCTGCGATCAGCATGGGCTCTGCCTCCTATCATATCTTCCAGTCATGCCGCCTGCAGAAGAAAGGCCTGCGGACATGGGGAAAGCAGGCGAAAGAAGCCTGCTTTTCAATGGGTTCTCAAATTGGATTCTCTTTTTTAAACAAATGGACCCTTTAAACAAAGGGACCTTTTATACAAAAGGATTGTACTGCTTCTCATAACGGATGCTGGTCACGCCCCCGTGGCCGGGATAGCAGACCGTTTCCTCGGGCAGGACAAAAAGCTTGTTCCTGACAGACCGGACCAGGTCCGACATGGAGCCGGTGGGCAGGTCTGTCCGCCCCACGGACCCTTCAAAGAGGGTGTCTCCGCAGATCAGGACGCCGGCCTCCTCCACATAGTAGCAGCAGCTCCCCTCCGTATGGCCGGGGGTGGAGAGCATTTTCAAAGTGATCCCGGCCGCCGTGACGGTTTCTCCGTCCCTGAGCCAGAAATCAGGCTTTACCTTACAGGCCCTGCCGTAAATGGCCGAGCAGTTCTTATAGGTATCCTCGCAGAGGGTCTTCTCCTCCTCGCTGATATAGACCGGGGCGCCGCACCTTTCCTTCAGGGCCTCGCACCCCCAGATGTGATCGAAGTGGGCGTGGGTCAGGAAAATGGCCTTGACAGCAAGGCCCTGGTCTGTCAGGGCTTCGTAGATCTTGTCTCCATAGTCTGCGGGGTCAAAGACGATGCATTCGCTCCTTCCCTCCCTGTGGAGATAGTAAAAGTTTGTCCCGATGGTGCCGATGACATAAGATCCTACAATAATCTGCTCCATATAACTCCTTAACCGCTGGTTCGGTTTACATTCTGCACATCCTTGACGTTCTGCAGCTTGCTGATGATATCCTGCAGCTCCTTCTTGGAGGAGACTTCAAAGCTGATGGTAATGGTGGCGATGCCCTGTCTGTTGGTCACGCTGGAGATCCGCATGATGTTGATATCCGCCTCCGAAAGGATCCGGCTGATATCCACCAGGAGGGACTTTCTGTCCCGGGCGTAGATATTGATCCCGGCGACAAAGTTCTCGCCCTTGGAGGACATGGCTTCCTCGGACCACTGGGCTTCCATGACCCTGGGCTTATCCTCCTCCGAAAGGTTGCGGATATTGGCGCAGTCCGCTCTGTGGATGGAAAGCCCCCGGCCCCTGGTGACAAATCCCACGATCTGATCGCCGGGAAGGGGATTGCAGCACTTGGAGAAACGGACCGCCACGTCATGGATTCCCTTGACGATAATGGCGTTCTGGGAGCCGGACCGGATCCTGGGCGCCGTTTCCTGGGCCTGGTGGAGGATCTCCTCGTCGGTGACCTGCCTGGCGTGATCCTGGTCAAAGAGCTCCTTGAGCCGGTTTGCCACCACGCCTTCCTTGAGACCGCCGTGGCCGATGGCAGCCAGGGCCGCATCCCAGTCCCGGAAGCCGTACCGCTGCAGAAGGACCGCCTGGTAATCCAGTTTGGAGATCTCGGGCAGGTTCAGGGAATGGGTCTTGCAGTAGGCGTTTAAAAGCTCCTTGCCCCTGCTGATGTTTTCTTCCTTGAGCTCCTTGCGGAACCACTGATTGATCTTGGTCTTGGTGGAGGCGGCTTTGACAAAGCTCAGCCAGTCAGCGCTGGGCCCCCTGGAGTTGGCGGAGGTGATGATCTCCACCCGGTCTCCGTTCTTGAGCTTATAGTCGATCTTGACCTGGCGGCCGTTGACCCTGGCGCCCACCATCTTGTTGCCGACGGCGGTATGGATGGCGTAGGCAAAATCGATGGGACAGGCCCCGGCGGGCAGGCTCTTGACCTCGCCTCTGGGAGTAAAGCAGTAGACATTGTCGGAGAACAGGTCCAGGTCGCTCTTGAGGATATTCATGAACTCCTTGTTGTCCTTGGTATCCTGCTGCCATTCCAGGATCTGCCGGAGCCAGGCCAGCTTGGCCTCCTCCTGGTCGTCTCCCTTTTTGCCGTCGGAGGCTTCCTTGTATTTCCAGTGGGCCGCGATACCATACTCCGCCGCCCTGTGCATGTCGAAGGTCCGGATCTGGATCTCGAAGGGCTCTCCGCCGGGTCCCATCAGAGTGGTGTGAAGAGACTGGTACATGTTGTCCTTGGGCATGGCGATATAATCCTTGAACCGGCCGGGTACAGGGATATAGGTCTCATGAATGATGCCCAGGGCAGCATAACAGTCCCGGATCGAATTGACGATGATCCGGACTGCAAAAAGGTCATAGATCTGATCCAGGGTCTTGCCCTGGTTATGCATCTTCTTATAAATACTGAAATAATGCTTGACCCGGCCGTCGATTTTGGCTTCGATGCCGGCGTTCTGGATATGGCTGCGGACGTTGGAGACGATCTCCGAGATATATTTCTCCCGCTCGGTCCTGCGCCTGGCGACCTGATCGATCAGGTCATAGTAGATCTCAGGATGAAGATATTTAAGAGACAGGTCGTCAAGTTCGACCTTGATCTTGGAAATGCCCAGACGGGATGCCAGCGGCGAATAAATATCCAGGGTCTCCTGGGCGATGCGGACCTGCTTTTCGGGGGCCATATGGCCCAGGGTCCGCATATTGTGGAGGCGGTCCGCCAGCTTGATCATGATGACGCGGATATCCTTGGCCATGGCCAGGAACATCTTGCGCAGGTTTCTGGCCTGCATCTCCTGCTGCAGGGCGTCCACCGTATTATATTCAACGGAAAGCTTCAGTTTTTCCAGCTTTGTCACGCCGTCCACCAGCTCGGCGACGTCTTCACCGAACAGGTCCCGCAGCTGGTCCTTGGAATAGATGGTATCCTCCACCACGTCATGGAGCAGGCCGGCCGCGATGGTCTCCTTGTCCATTTCCAGGTCCGCCAGAATGATGGACACCTGCAGAGGATGAATGATATAGGGCTGGCCGGATTTTCTGACCTGGCCCGTATGGGCGACCGCCGCCAGCTCATAGGCCTTGTTGATCAGGGAGATATCATCGGAGGGATGGTATCTGCGGACGCGCTCAATCAGGTCCGTAAACAGCTCTTCAGGACCGACATATTCCCCTATATCTTCAATTTTACCTGTATCGAACTGATAAACGCCTGTAACGATCGCAGCATCATTTCTGTCGATATCCATGTCTGTCATAATTCGCCCCTCTGTCTCATGGCTGCTTCACTGCGCGGTATGGAATTTTGGAAAAACTGTAATATTGTGAAAATTATATTATCAATTACAGGGTTCGTCAAATATAAAAGGAAAGACCTCCGCGGAGAGCGAGGCTCTCCGGGAGGTCTTTTGTCAGTCCGGGCGCCCGCAATGGGGCCGGACCCATTCTTTTGTTATGGTGATGTTTTTCCGCCGCCGGATTACATCATGCCGCCCATGCCGGCGCCGCCTGCGGGCATAGCCGGTGCGGGCTCCTTGATGGTGGAAACAGCAGCTTCTGTGGTCAGGAAGCTGGATGCAACGCTGGTAGCGTTCTGCAGAGCTGTCCTTGTGACCTTTGCGGGATCCAGGATGCCTGCTTCTACCATGTTGACATACTTCTCGTCATAAGCATCAAAGCCGATACCGGGTTCTGCTTCATAGACCTTGTTGATGATGACAGACCCGTTCAGACCAGCGTTGGCAGCGATCTGGAACAGAGGAGCTTCCAGAGCCTTCAGAACGATGTTGGCACCGGTCTTCTCGTCGCCTTCCAGGGCTGCCGCTACCTTCTGAACATCCTTGGTAGCGTGGATGTAGGCGGATCCGCCGCCTGCGATGATGCCTTCCTCAACAGCTGCTCTGGTAGCGTTCAGGGCATCTTCCATGCGGTACTTGGCTTCCTTCATCTCGGTCTCGGTGGCTGCGCCGACGCGGATAACTGCTACGCCGCCTGCCAGCTTTGCAAGACGCTCCTGGAGCTTTTCCTTATCGAAGGAAGAAGTGGTCTCTTCGATCTGCTTCTTGATCTGTGCCTGTCTGGCATTCAGTGCAGCTGTGTCGCCCTGGCCGTCGACGATGACGGTGTTCTCCTTGGATACCTTGACGGACTTTGCGCGGCCAAGCATCTCAAGGCCTGCATCCTTCAGTTCCAGACCCAGGTCGGAGCTGATGACTGTGCCGCCTGTCAGGATAGCGATATCCTCCAGCATAGCCTTTCTTCTCTCACCGTAGCCGGGAGCCTTGACAGCGACAACGTTGAAGGTGCCGCGGAGCTTGTTGACGATCAGAGTGGTCAGAGCTTCGCCTTCCACATCCTCAGCGATGATCAGAAGTCTTGCGCCCATCTTTACGATAGACTCCAGCAGAGGAAGAATATCCTGGATGGTGGAGATCTTCTTGTCTGTGATCAGAATGTAGGGATCTTCCAGAACGGCCTCCATCTTGTCCATATCGGTAGCCATGTAGGCAGAGATGTAGCCTCTGTCGAACTGCATGCCTTCGACCAGATCCAGCTCTGTCTGCATGGTCTTGGACTCTTCGATGGTGATGACGCCGTCCTTGGAGACCTTTTCCATAGCATCTGCTACCATCTTGCCGACTTCTTCGTCAGAAGAGGAAACAGCTGCGACTCTTTCGATGTGCTTCTTGCCGCTGACAGGAATGCTCATGGCCTTGATGGCCTTGACAGCTGCGTCGGTGGCCTTCTTCATGCCCTTTCTCAGAACGATGGGGTTGGCGCCTGCTGCCAGGTTCTTCATACCTTCGTTGATCATGGCCTGGGCCAGAACGGTGGCTGTGGTGGTGCCGTCGCCTGCTACGTCGTTGGTCTTGGTAGCAACTTCCTTGACCAGCTGTGCGCCCATGTTCTCAAAGCCGTCTTCCAGCTCGATTTCCTTGGCGATGGTCACGCCGTCATTGGTGATGGTGGGAGCGCCGTAGGACTTGTCCAGGACAACGTTCCTGCCCTTGGGGCCCAGAGTAATCTTGACTGTATCTGCAAGCTTGTTAACGCCTGCTGCCATTGCTACGCGTGCATCTGTTCCGTGTTTGATTTCCTTTGCCATAGTGCTTATATGCCTCCAATATAAGAAATATTAGTCTTCGATAATTGCCAGAATGTCGTTCTGCTTGACAATGATGAACTTCTCATCATCCATCTTTACTTCCGTTCCGGAATATTTGGAGTAAATGACCTTGTCGCCGACCTTGACCTGCATGACAACTTCCTTGCCGTCCACGACACCGCCGGGGCCAACTGCCAGAACCTCTGCCTGCTGGGGCTTTTCCTTGTCCTGTCCGGGAAGAACGATGCCGGATGCTGTAACGGTCTCTGCTTCAAGCTGCTTTAAAACGACTCTGTCACTTAAAGGTACTAACTTCATAAAATTGCCTCCTTAAACTATGCGGCCTGGCCGCTTCTGGACTTCTCTTTGTTAGCACTCCGTATATCTGAGTGCTAACTCTAGACTGTATAATAGTGAGCCGCCAGAGTCTTTGCAAGCCAATTTAGATCCCTGAAAACTCACTATTCCTCGTTATTTCTCTATTTTACTCTTTTTTTCTCAAAGTTCCATATTATTGAGGTATTTTACACTTTGTTCACAAATTCCGATTTCCTCAGAAGAAGCTCTCAAAGGCATGCTGGACAGGCCCCGGGTCGTCGCAGATGATCAGAGCGATGGCAGCTCCCTCTCGCACCAGGAGGTAATGGTCCACCAGCTCCACCTGATCGGGCGCATAATTTTCCATGGTCCCCTTTCTGGATTCCACATGGGTCTTCAGATCCTTCATCAGAAGGGCCGCGTCCGAAGGATCCTTCAAAAGGACCACCGCGATCTCATGGGCCGTGCCCTCTGCAGCATAGGAATAGAAGTAATCCTCCACCCTCTCATAATCAAAATCACAAAGATAGGTAAAGGTGACCTCCGCATCCGCCTCTCCTCCAAAAACGGTCTCCATAGAGGGAAGGGCCGCGTCCGCTGAGACCATGGCTTTTTGCATCTCTTTGAGAGAGACCCCTGCCCCGGCGCTTCCCCCTGCCCCGCAGCCGCAGAGGCCAAGGGCCAGGAGGCATGCCATAAGGCATGCCATGAGGCATACCAGCAGGCAGTCCGGAAGGACTTTCCCTTTTTTAATCATAATAGACCTCATTTTCCAGAGTTTCCCCTTCCTGGTCCTGCTCGCTCATGTTCTCCTCGTATTCTCCCACCGTCCGGCCAAAGGCCTTCTCATAGGCCTCCGCCATCTTCTGGACCGCTTCGCTGTCCGAGTCGCCGGAATAGGCATAGTCGTCGGAATACATGGTCATATAGATGCCCAGGACATAGTTCCCCTCCTCTCCCATATACCAGGTAAAGGAGGAGGACACCGTGGTCTTTTCATCGGACAGGGCGTATTCCACAGGCGGCATGATATAGTCCACGGCGCTCAGCTCTCCTTCCGCCGGATTCTTTTCGAAGGAATAAAAGAGACTGGTCTTTCCCTCCGCAACATCATCCCGGATGGCCTCGGGGATCTTATAGATGCTCTTCAGCTCTCTGGAGAACTGATTGGGCGCCGTATAGAGGGTTCCCACCGCCTGGGGCAGGACGGAGGAGGGATAGTCATGTCCCTCCATGCAGGCCGCATCGTCCATATTGAAGTTGGCGTAGGGCGTTTCGCTCGTTACGTCATAGTAGATATCCACATGATACCAGCAGTCGTCATCGAGCTTGACCAGGTCCCAGGAATGGAAGTCGTTGTGGGGGATATGGCATTCCATCCCCAGCATGTTGACAAAAAGCCGGAAGGTGGTGGCGTAGCCCACGCAGATGGCGTTTTTGGATTTCAGGACCCCGTTTGGCCTGGAGGGATCCAGGGGGCTTCCCGTGACCACGGCCCTCGAGCCGCTGCTGTCCATGGCGATGTTTTCATACATCCAGTCATAGACGGCCTTTTCCTTCTCAAAGACGGACATATCCTCCCGGATGATCTGGTCCAGGACCTCGGAGGCCAGGGCCAGGGTCTCTTTGTCTTCCTCGGAGAGGGCATCGCTCTTGCCGGTCAGATAGGCGTCAGAGATGGCAGAGGTATCGATGATCTCATATTCGCCCTCGATCATAAAGCCGTTTTCTTCAAAATAGCCTTCCTTCTCTTCTCCCTGGGCCTGGAGCTCCAGAAGGCTGTCCATCTTATAGGTCACCTCCCGGATCTGATTCTGCAGGGTGATAAAGAGAGCGATGAGGACCAGGGTCCAGGCTCCCAAAAAGACAAAGAAGATACGGATCAGGGGAAACTGCTTTTTTTCGGTTTCGTTTTCACTGAAGAATATATTATAGCGTCTCATACAGAACCTTCTTTCCATTATTATTCCTTTATCATACTCCTAAAGGCCTCAAATGACAGCGGGAACTTATAAAATATTCCTTACGTCTTGCATGGCAAGTCAGGCCGTGCTATACTTTACGTAGTTTTAAAAACTACTTATTGCGGATAAGCGGTCCGCAAAGAAAGGAACGCGTCATGACAGTCAAAGAATTAAAGCAGTTTTTCAATGATCATCTGGTCCCTTCCAGGCTTTATGCATTAAAAGGCGGACATCACAAGAACCGGGTCTGCCTGGGAAAGACTTCTGACGGCTGGGAACTGTATTTTTCAGATAAGAAACAGAAGATAGGCCTCATGCATTTCAAAACAGAAAGCGAAGCTTGTCTGAAGATGAAGGAAGAAATTCTCAAGATCATGGAGCAGGTCTACGGACTGACCTGGCGGAACCTGGCCTGAGCCCTTCCTCCCCCAAATAAGATATAAAGTGATCCCCGGTGGACATGCAATCATGGCATGTGCCGCCGGGGATTTTCTTATGCTCTCTCAGGCCTGCCCATTCTCTCTTCCGGGAAGCCGGTCTTTTCAGGTTCTTTTCCCTTCCTGCCTCCAATGCGCAGGCCATCCGGTCCCAGATCAGCAGCAATGCAGATCAGGCCTCCGGCAATCCCTATGTAGCCCAGGCCCTGGATTATATCAAGGCCAAATACAAGATCAGTCCCAAAAACTACAGGCTCTACAGACAAAAGCCTGGAGCTGCGGGAGGAAAGACAATGAATTCTGATGAGGCCACTCCGGCCTGACTGCACAGAAAAAGGCGGAAAGCCATTCCCTTTTCAGGGATGACTTTCCGTCTTCTCTATTTCATTTCACTCGCAGGTCAGAAAAATCAATCTTCCAGCCCTGCGCTCTGTGACCAGGATACTGCTTATGCTTCCTGTGCAATCGCTGCCTGGGCTGCTGCCAGACGGGCGATCGGTACACGGAAAGGTGAGCAGGATACATAGTCAAGGCCGATCTTGTTGCAGAACTCGATGGAGGAAGGATCGCCGCCGTGCTCGCCGCAGATACCTGCATGGAGTGTAGGACGTACTTTCTTACCCTTTTCCATAGCGATTTTCATCAGCTCGCCAACGCCGACCTGGTCAAGCTTTGCGAAAGGATCGCCTTCCAGGATCTTGGCGTCATAGTATGCGCCCAGGAACTTGGAGGAGTCGTCACGGGAGAAGCCATAGGTCATCTGGGTCAGGTCGTTGGTACCGAAGCAGAAGAACTCAGCTTCCTGTGCGATGGCGTCTGCTGTCAGAGCTGCACGAGGGATCTCGATCATGGTACCGACTTCATACTTGAGGTCAGCGCCTGCTGCTGCGATTTCAGCGTCTGCTGTCTCGACAACGATCTTCTTGACAAATGCCAGCTCCTTGATCTCGCCGATCAGAGGAATCATGATTTCGGGAACCAGATCCCAGTCGGGATGCTCAGCCTTGACAGCGATGGCTGCACGAATGATGGCTGTGGTCTGCATCTTTGCGATTTCAGGATAGGTAACTGCCAGACGGCATCCGCGATGGCCCATCATGGGGTTGAATTCCTTAAGGCCTTCGATGATTGCCTTGATGGCTTCTACGCTCTTGCCCTGGGCTTCAGCCAGCTTCTTGATGTCGGCTTCCTCAGTGGGAACGAACTCATGCAGCGGCGGATCCAGGAAACGGATGGTAACAGGGTCGCCTTCCATAGCCTCGAACAGGCCCTTGAAGTCGCCTTCCTGCAGGGGCTCGATCTTCTCGAGGGCTGCTTCTCTTTCTTCAACGGTATCGGAGCAGATCATCTCACGGAATGCTGCGATTCTGTCCTCGTCGAAGAACATGTGCTCTGTACGAACCAGGCCGATGCCTTCTGCGCCAAGCTCTCTGGCCTTCTTTGCATCGCGGGGGGTATCAGCGTTTGTACGGACTTTCAGTCTGCGATACTTGTCAGCCCAGCCCATGATCCTGCCGAAGGTACCGGTGATCTTTGCATCGACTGTCGGGATCGCGCCGTCATAGACACAGCCTGTGGAGCCGTCGAAGGAGATGACGTCGCCTTCATGATACTCTTTGCCGGCCAGGGTGAATTTCTTGTTGGCTTCATCCATGATGATGTCGCCGCAGCCGGATACGCAGCAGGCACCCATACCACGTGCAACGACTGCTGCATGGGAGGTCATACCGCCGCGGACTGTCAGGATACCCTGGGCAGCCTTCATACCGGTAATGTCTTCAGGAGAGGTCTCCAGACGGACCAGAACGACCTTCTCGCCTCTTGCTGCCCACTCTTCAGCGTCTTCAGCGGTGAAGACGATCTTGCCGCAGGCTGCGCCGGGAGCTGCGCCCAGAGCCTTGGCGATGGGAGTAGCTGCCTTCAGAGCGGCTGCATCGAAGGTAGGATGAAGCAGAGTATCCAGGTTTCTGGGATCGATCATGGCAACGGCTTCCTTCTCGGTCCTCATGCCTTCGTCTACCAGATCGCATGCGATCTGCAGAGCGGCCTGAGCGGTTCTCTTGCCGTTACGTGTCTGCAGCATGTAAAGTTTGCCGTGCTCAACAGTGAACTCCATATCCTGCATGTCTCTGTAGTGCTTCTCGAGGATGCTGCAGACTTCCTTGAACTGTGCGAAAGCTTCAGGGAACTTCTGCTCCATCTCGGTGATGTGCATGGGAGTACGAACGCCTGCTACGACGTCTTCGCCCTGTGCGTTGGTCAGGAATTCACCAAACAGGCCCTTGGCGCCGGTAGCGGGGTCACGTGTGAAGGCAACGCCGGTACCGCAGTCATCGCCCATGTTGCCGAATGCCATAGACTGTACGTTGACAGCTGTGCCCCAGGAATAAGGGATGTCGTTGTCACGTCTGTAAACATTTGCACGAGGGTTGTCCCAGGAACGGAAAACGGCCTTGATGGCGCCGAAGAGCTGCTCCTTGGGATCATCCGGGAAGTCTGTGCCGATCTTGGCCTTGTATTCAGCCTTGAACTGGTTGGCCAGCTTCTTCAGATCCTCAGCATCCAGATCGATGTCCAGGGTAACGCCCTTTTCCTTCTTCATCTCATCGATCAGCGCTTCAAAGTACTTCTTGCCGACTTCCATAACGACGTCAGAGTACATCTGAATGAATCTTCTGTAGCAGTCCCATGCCCAACGGGGATTTCCGGACTGTTCTGCGATCGTATTGACAACGGTCTCATTCAGGCCCAGGTTCAGGATGGTATCCATCATACCAGGCATGGATGCACGGGCACCGGAGCGGACGGAAACCAGAAGAGGGTTCTTCTCATCGCCGAATTTCTTGCCGGTGATCTCTTCCATCTTTACGATGTACTCATTGATTTCAGCCATGATCTCGGGATTGATCTCGCGGCCGTCCTCATAATACTGGGTGCAGGCTTCGGTGGTGATGGTAAAGCCCTGCGGAACCGGAAGACCGATGTTGGTCATCTCTGCAAGGTTTGCACCCTTGCCGCCAAGCAGTTCACGCATGTCAGCCTTGCCTTCTGTGAACAGATAACAATACTTTTTGCCCATTATTTTCCTCCTTTGTAATCCCCCGTATGGGTTTTTAACTGGTTGAGACGGTCTCTTCCCTCGGGCGCCTCCTCCGAAAGCTCTTCGGTCTGGAAGCGGAATCCCTCCGGAATAAAACCATCAAAAATAAAGACATCGAAATGGTGTCTGTATTTTTCCAAATCTTCCTTGCTCTGGACGACCCAGGCAGCGCTCCTCTTTCGAAAGAGCGATCGGCAAAGTCTGCGGGAAAGGTTGTCCTTATACCTTGCGTTGTAGGCAACGAAGTCAGGCCTCGACAGAATGTTGACCAAAAGAAACTGCATGGCCAGAAGAAAGGGCCTGTGGACAATGACA
Organism: uncultured Lachnospiraceae bacterium; assembly: GCA_946541955.1. Classification (GTDB taxonomy): domain Bacteria; phylum Bacillota; class Clostridia; order Lachnospirales; family Lachnospiraceae; genus CAG-791. The sequence continues at coordinate 29,747 of CAMNJZ010000011.1, forward strand.
CGATATTCCGGCGTTTTAGTGAAGCCGTCTGAGAGCTGTCCCCGCATGATCTTGCTCCGGTGCCTCCGGTACCAGAAAAGGACCAGAGGGTTAAAGGATTCAATGCAGTAGACGCCGGGATAGGCTGAAAGCAGCGCATCCGTCTTCCGGCAGATCTCCATATCCGTCCTGTTGGATTTGATCTCCACCAGCAGGGGGACCCTGCCATCCACCATGGCAAGAAATTCATCCAGTCTGGGGATATGCTCCCCGCTCTCGAACAGTCTGAATTCCTTGAGTTCATCCCATGAATAACTGCTTAATAGCCCGTGTTCTCCGCAGGCTCGCATTAAGGTAAAATCATGGAATATGACCGGGACCTTGTCGCTGGTCAGCTGTACGTCCAGCTCGATCCCGAAGCCCTCCTCCACGGCCCGCCGAAAGGCCGGCATGGAATTTTCGGGTGCTTCTGTTTTGTTGTTGAATACGCCCCTGTGGGCAAACAAATTCGTCTTGAATGCACTGTCATCCGGCTTCCCGAACATTCTTGGCATGATCATGAGCAGATAAAGTGCCACGAGTGCCAGCAGGATCAGGACGACAGCCAGTTCCCAGGTCATAAGCTGCTTGTGTCTTCCTTTCTTTGCTTTTTTAAGTTTACCACCTGCAGACGGAAATTACTATCTTATTTCAAATACATGTATAATTTTTTATGAATTATTTATGAATGTTCAACAAAAAAAGGGCCCCTGCAGCTGATACTGCGGAGCCCTGCGCCTGTGCTCAGCCCTTCTTCCGGCCCAGGTTTTTCGCCATATTCCAGGCCTTTCCGGCATCCCTGGAGGAAGCCAGGAAGGAATCCTGCAGAGCGGCGATGAAGATCTCCAGCTCCTCTTCCCTTCCGTATTTGGCAGGGACTGTGACGGTCATGCTGTAGAAGTCCTTTGCGGTCTTATTGAGCTTTTCCTCATCCGTGGACTGCATGATCCCGAAGACCTTCTTGGCGTAGCCGGGGCCAGTGCAGGTGGAAAGGTAGCGGTCCGCCGCATTGCGAAATTCCCAGTAGGCCGCGCTCCTTTTCACATCGTCCCAGTCTCCTGCTCCGTCCAGGCCAAGATCTGTGACGATCTTTCTGATTTCCCGCTCGCCCACGGCCCGGATCAGATACATGGGCCTCAGATACCCTGGCAGGATCACCATCTGCCAGAGGAAGTTGTCGACCCTGTGCCTTGGATCTTTTGGATCGGTATAGCGCAGCTCCATCAGCTCCCTTCGGAAGGCGTTGGCCCCGTCGTCCTCGTTTTCCCGCGCGATCTCCTCATAGAGGTCTCTTCGCCTGTCCGGATCCAGCTCCCTGTAGAATTCCATCCAGCATGCATTTTCCAGATACATATATATTCCTCCATCTTCAGGGTTCGCTGCCGAACCGGCTGATATTTTCTGGTGTGATTTCCGAATAGGGAAGGCGGATATACTTGCCTTCCTGGAGGGGCAGATTCTCCAGGCCTTCCCCGGTGGAGAGGGCGATGGCCAGCGCCAGCATGGCCTGGGCCTGGCCTTCCTTATCATTATACACAGTTCCGATCAGTTTTCCATTCCCGACCCCTTCCAGGCCGACCTTTGTTCCGTCGATGCCCACGATGGCAGGCCTCTGGTCCTGGGGGATCTCCCTGGCGTCATATTCGTCGGCTGCGCCCAGGGCCATATCGTCATTGTTGGCAAGGACCAGCTCGATCCCCCCGCCGTAGCGGTCGATCATCTGGCCCATCCGGTTCTGGGCCTGGCCCCGGTTCCAGTTGGCGATGGCGGATTCCAGCTTTTCGATCTGGATCCCGTCCTCGATCAGGGCGTCGATGGAGGTCTCGCTCCGGACAATGGAATCCTGGTGGCCGGCTTCGCCCTCCAGGACCACATACTGAATGCTGCCGTCTCCATTCCGGTCCGTTTCCGGGTGCTCCTTGATATAGGCTGCGGCCGTATGGCCCTGGATCCTGCCGGAATCAAAGGCGTCGGCTCCCACATAGTAGAGCCTGTCCCAGCTCTGCAGGTCTTCCTCCACCAGCTCCCGGTTGAAAAAGATCACCGGGACCCCGGCCTCTCTGGCCATTTCAATGATCATGGAGGGGTCTGTCCTGTCCACCAGATTCACGCAGATCACGCTGCAGCCCTTGGAGATCATCTGCTCCACCTGCTCGTTCTGAGTGATCTGGCTCTGGGCCGCATTATAGCGCTGGACGCTGACCGTCCTGTCCTGGTTCTCCGTATTGGCCTTTGCCACGTCCGCCATGAATACCTCCATCAGCTCGGAGATAAAGGTATCATATTCATCATATACGCATACCCCGATCCGGATCTCCTTGTTTCTGGCCCCTGCAGACCCCTGGCATCCTGTAAGGAGGACCAGGCAGAGGAGCCCTGTCAGGGCAGTGCAGAGAATTCCTTTTCTTATAAGCATGACAGCCTCCTGACGCTGAGCGTTTAAAAGTTCCTTCCCTCTGATCCCTTACTGTACCAGAGGAAAAAGCAGTTTTTCATTGGCAGGATCATGGACCTGGTCTGAGAGCACGCAGGCAAAGTCGATCCGGATATCCTCCATGACCTGAATATCATTCTGGAAGCGTCTGGCGAGAAGGGCCAGGCTCTGGTATCCCATGGTGAATTCGTTGGGGATGACCATGCCGGAGATCACGCCCCTGTCCAGAAAGGAAATATTGGAGGGGGAGCAGCCGACCCCAAAGAGCTTCCCCCGGGGCAGGCCCCTTGTCTCCGAAAGGGCGGCCGCCCTGGCAAGAAGGCTGTCCTCCAGTACGGCGATCAGATCCAGGTCCGCCGCCTGGTCCAGGAGCTCCTCCTCTTCCATGGCGCCTGCGGACAGCATCATAACGCTGCCGCCGCCTGCCTCCAGGGTGTCCGTCAGTCCCCGGAGAATCTCCGCCTCCGTATATCTGGCAAGGTTCCCTGTCACCACGGCCACCGCAGGGTTTTGAGCCCCGGTATCCAGAAGCATCCTTCCCAGGGCCTCTCCCATTTCCAGGCCAGAGGGGATGACCGCCGCCATACCGGAGGCAGAGCCCTGGCGGATCCCATCCGTTCCCGTCAGAACGATGTTCATATCCTCCGGAAGGCCTTCCAGCAGATCGTCCGTGCCTTCCGAATCATAGAGGGACAGGATCATGGCCTCTGTGCCGCCCGCCACCTCCTGACCCAGCAGTTTTTTCTGCTCCTCCAGGCTCTGGAAATCGGCAGAGGCCGAGATGGTCACATCGATCCCATATTCCCGGGCCGCCTGGTCGATCCCCAGGCGAAAGGAGGTCCAGCGTTCGTTCGCGCTGTCCTCAATGATGACAGAGACTCTGTGCATGGGCCTTTCCCCGTCCTGGCGCAGCAGGTTGAAGGCAGACCACAAAATCACAAGAAGCAGAAAGAGCACGATCAGGCCCGGCATCCAGGGTCCCTGCCAATAAGTATTTTTCTTCTTCACCCGTATTCTCCGTTCTTATCAGGCTTTTTCATTGACCGGGGCGATCATGGATTCCGCCCCCGGCGTATAGGTGATCGCCGGCAGATGGATCCTGACCCGGGTCCCCTCGTCGGGCTCCGAGTCGATGGACAGGCCGTAGCGGCGGCCAAAGCGAAGCTGGATCCGGGAATGGACGTTCCGGAGTCCGACCCCGTTCCCATGTCTTCCGGGACTTTCCTCCTCCCTGCCCGAGGGCTCCTCCAGAAGGCGCCCGACCTGGTCCTCCGGCATGCCAAGGCCGTTGTCGATGACATCCAGATAGACCTCCTGCCCCTCCAGGGTGCCCTTTACCAGGATTTCCCCGTCTCCGTCCATGCTCTGGACCCCATAGTAGATGGCGTTTTCCAGGATGGGCTGGAGGATCAGCTTGACGGTGCAGAAATCCATGATCTCCTCCGGGATGTCGAAGGCCACCTCAAAGGTATTCTTATAGCGGATCTTCTGAATGTTCATATAGGACTGGGCGTGGCGGATCTCATCCCTTATGGGAATGATGGTCCTGCCCTGGCTGATACTGATCCTAAGAAGGGAGGCCAGCTGGCGGATCATATAGACAGCGCCCTCGTCATGGCCGCCTTCGATCATCCAGACCACGGAATCCAGAGTGTTGTAGAGGAAGTGGGGATTGATCTGGGACTGAAGGGCGTCCAACTCGCTCCGACGTTTCTCCTCCTGCTCGGAAAGCACGTCCTCCATCAGCTGGTTGATCTTCTGGACCGAGGTCTGCAGGGTCCTGCCCAGGTGCTCCACCTCCTGGGGCCCGCCGATATAGATATCGGGATTCAGGTTTCCGTTTTCCAGATCCCGGACGGAATCATCCAGCCGCAGAAGGGGCCGGATCACATTGCCCGATACGAAGAGGTTGGTGACCAGAATGCCCAGAAGGAAAAAGGCAATGACCATGACCAGAAAGTACTGGGTCCTGCCCATGCCGAGGCTGAAGGTCTCCATGGGGATTACGCTGACCAGCTTCCAGCCTGTATAGGAAACGGTCTTGATGACCGTGATCCGGTTCTGGCCCTGGAAGGTCCCGGTATAGGAGCCGTCGCTCCGTCCCTGGATGGACAGGTTATCCTCCTGGTAGAGGCCGGCGTTGATCAGGCTCATGCGGGGATGATAAATGATCTCTCCGCTGCTGCTGCACAGATAGATATACTGGGCGGAGCTGTCGGAATTGGCTTTTTCCAGAAGCTGCCGGATTCCGGAGAAATTCATGTCGATGAGGAGGACTCCCTGCCTGGGCAGGCCCTTGCTGGTCAGCTCCACGGCCCGGCTCATGGAAATGACCCAGTGATAGCGGCCGGCCGCCTCCTCAAAAAGGTTCTGGACATGGGGCATGGAAAAGTGGAGGTTCTCGACCGTGGTCCGGGCCTCAGTGAACCAGGACTGGTCCTGGGCCTTGACATCCCCCCTGGTGGCGGACAAAGGGACCGCGCTGACCAGGTCCCCGTCCTCGGTATAGAGGGCGATGCTGACCAGGTCGTCCTTATAGGCCTCATAAAGGAGACTGAATTCGGGATCCATGGAATCCGTTTCCAGGTCCTTGTTTTTGATGCTGGAGTAATAGAGGGCGTCGGAGATCCTCCGCATGGTCCTGAGATAGTCCTCTGTGCTGCGTTTGGTCTGGCCCAGGAACTGACTGGCGTTCTCTGTCGTCATGGTCTGGGTCCGGAGGTTGAACTGGCTGTAGAGGACCAGGCCCAGCATGATCATGCCGATGCCGGCGATCAGGGAGAAGGCCAGGGTAATGGTCATCTGGATGCCGGCGTTTCTGAACTTCAGCTTTTTTCGGGCCCATCCAAGTGCCCCTGTGTTCGTTTCCTTCACGCTCTGCTGTCCTTTGTCTTTCTGTATTTGGTGGGCGACATGCCGTATTTCTTTTTGAATACGTAGCTGAAGTAGTTGGGATCGGCGTAGCCCACCTTCTGGGCGGTGATATAGGTCTTCTCATCCTCCTCGTCCATCAGGCGGATGGCCTCCTTCATACGGTAGTCCGTCAGGTAGGTGATAAAGGCCGAGCCCGTTTCCTTTTTGAATACCGTGGAGAAGTAGGCGGCGCTGACGCCCAGGGAGGAGCATACCATCTCCAGGTCCAGGTTGGAATCGCTGAAGTGGTCCCTGACAAAATCCAGGGCCCTGGCCACAAAGGACTGGGTCTTGGAGACCCGCTGGGCCTGGACGATCTCCAGGGCCCTGCCCGAAATGTTCTCCAGCCACTGGCCGATGTCCTCGGTGGTGTCCATCTGAAGGAGGTAGCTGTAGACGTCCTCATGGTCCGGGCTGACCTGCTCGATGTCGATCTCGTTGGCGCTGCAGAAGCGGTAAAAGCCCGTCACCAAATCCATCAGGACCAGGCGGTATTCCCGGATCCCCAGGCCGGAGCCCGCCATTTTCCTGGTCAGAAGCCCCACCTGCTCGTGGAGGGCTTCCCGGTTCCCCATCTTGATCTGCTTGAAGATCTGGGCCAGGATCTCCTCGAAGGCGGATTCGCTGCTGGAATTCTCCGGGGCGATCTCCTGGATGTTGATGGCCTTGCCGGTCCCGTACAGGACCCTGTAGGAAACGGCTTCCCTGGCGCCTTCATAGAGGGCGGAAAGCTCCCGGATCTGGGAGGTGATCCTGCTGATGCCCACCGTGACCAGGGCCCTGCAGGACCTTCTGGCCAGACGGCAGAAGCGGTCGCAGTCATCGGTATAGGCCGAGACCTCCTCGGCCGTCCCCAGCTGGGACAGGACCAGGATATTGCCCCGGTAGGAAAGGACATAGGACCGCCAGCTGTCCTGGAAATAGTCTTCCGCCAGCTCCCGGACCGAAAAATAAAGGAGCCTGGGCGTCAGGTCCCTGGGGATCTCGGAGGTGGAGACATGGATGACGGAGACCACATAGAAGGGGCCCTCCAGCTTCAGCTGATAGTCTGTCAGGTAATCCTGCAGGTTGTCCTCCGGGATATGGCCCTCCATCAGGGACATGAAGAAATTCTCCTGCAGAAGGGGGAGGCTCTTCTGATAATATTCCTCCAGCCTTTCCACAGAGCTTCTTCTTTCCCGGTCTTCGTCCAGGCGCTGCCTGACCTTCTCAAATACCCGGCGGATCTCTGCCGAATCGATGGGCTTTAAGAGATATTCCTCCGCCTCCAGCTTGATGGCTTCCTTGGCATACTCAAATTCGTCAAAGCCGGAAAAGATGATGATCCGGATCCCGGGAAAGAGACTCTTTAAATGTCTGGACAGCTCCAGCCCGTCCATGTAGGGCATCTTGATGTCCGTCATGACAACGTCCGGCTGCAGCTCCTCGGCCATCTCCAGGGCCTCCACCCCGTTGGAGGCAGACCCACAGATCCGAAAGCCCAGCTCTGCCCAGTTCAGTTTTCTCATGATCACTTCGATGACTTCCTGCTCGTCATCGACCATCAGAACAGAATAAAGATCCATCTTCTCGACTCCTGTTTGCAGGCATTTCTACTGTTAAAAAAGCGGCCGGGAAAAACCCGGCCGCTCCGATCAGCCTGATAAGACTTATTTCTTTGCAACGTACTTTCTGATATCCAGAGAGATCGCGATATAGATGATGATACCAAGAGCGATCCACTGTGCGTTTGCGTTCACGCCCAGGAACTGCAGTGCTGCTTTCAGGAATTCGAAAACGGCAACGCCGACGATAGCGGAGGATACCTTACCACGACCGCCGGTAACGGAAACGCCGCCGATGGTACATGCTGCGATGGCTTCCATTTCGTAGCCAAGGCCCAGGTTAACGGAAGCACCGCCGGATTTAGCGCCCAGCATGAAGCCGGCCAGTCCGTAGAAGGCTGCTGCCTTTGCATAGATCATGACCATGGTCAGCTTGACGGGAACGCCGGCGACCTCAGCTGCCTGCGGGTTTGCACCGATGGCATACATATATTTGCCGTGGCGGGTCATGTTGAAGATGAACCAGGAAATGACAGCTATCAGGATGGCGATCCATACCAGGTAAGGGATCATCAGAAGTCTGCCGGAAGCCAGGTTGGTGTACTCAGTAACATAGCCGCCCAGAGGGGTCGCGTTGGTCACGATCAGGTTCAGACCGTAGACGATTTCCATCATTGCCAGCGTGGAAATGAAGGGAGGAACGCTCAGGAAGGCGATGAAGGAACCTGTTACAGCGCCGAAGCATGCGCATACCAGCATGACAACGATGGCTGCCAGGAAGATGTTCATGGGCTGTCCGCCCTGGATGAAACGGCCGGAATAGTCAGCCTTCTGCAGCAGGATACCTGCAAGGCAGCCGCCCAGACCGATCAGACGACCTGCGGACAGGTCGCATCCTGCGGTGATAACGCAGCCTGCGATACCCAGAGCGATGACCAGACGGGCTGACATGTTCAGCAGCAGGTTCATCAGGTTGGAAGGAGATACGAAGTTGGGGGTCTTGATACCCGTGAAGACGACCAGGATGACGATAATAAGAATAACGCCGTAGTTAATCAGGAAATCCTTGATATTAAAAGCTTTTTTGTTCATTAGAATCCTCCGTTTCAAAGAAGCAGCCGGACTTTTCCGGTGCCTTGGACCATTTCTGCGCCTGCAGCCCGCTTAGAACATGGTTGCGTAACTCATGACCTTCTCCTGGGTCATTTCTGCAGGATCGGTGATCTCACCGCGGATATGGCCGTTGCACATGACATAGATCCTGTCGGACATGCCCAGAAGCTCTGCCATTTCTGAGGAGATCATGATGATCGCCTTGCCCTGCTTCTGCAGCTCGACCATGATCTCATAGATCTCGTGCTTGGCGCCGACGTCGATACCACGGGTCGGTTCGTCCATGATCAGGACGTCCGGATCATTGGCCAGCCATCTTGCAATGATGACCTTCTGCTGGTTGCCGCCCGAAAGGTTTGAGATGTGTTCCTGGGCATTAGGCGTCTTGATCGACAGCTTCTTAATGCTCTCGTCCACGATCTTGTTGATCGTAGGATGATCCAGAACAAAACCGGCCTTCAGGTTCTTGTCATAGATGGAAATGCCCGTGTTGTCCTTGATGGACAGGCAGCCCAGAATACCGTTGCCTCGTCTGTCTTCTGTGATCAGACCGATGCCGGCATTCATAGCCTTGCGGGGCGTCTTGGTGTCCACCTTCTTGCCGCCTACATAGATCTCGCCGGATTTGATGCCGCGCATACCGAAGATGGCTTCCATGAGCTCGGTACGCTGGGCGCCGACCAGACCGCCGAAGCCGATGATCTCGCCCTTGCGGATCTTGAAGGAGCAGTCCTGGAAGGATTTCTCATGAATGGAGCATACATTCTTGGCCTCCAGGACCACCTCACCGGGGGTGCAGGGGTGGGGAGGATATACATTGGTCAGTTCACGGCCGACCATCTTGGCGATGATCTGGTCCGTGGTCATTTCGGCTGCCGGCCAGGTGCCGACATAGGTGCCGTCACGCATGATGGTGATATCATCGGAGATCCGCTTGATTTCATCCATCTTGTGGGAAATATAAATCATAGCAACGCCCTTATCACGAAGGTCATTCATGATACGGAACA
>CAMNJZ010000012.1 GCA_946541955.1 uncultured Lachnospiraceae bacterium
CACAGATACTATAACAAGACCATTGCCATGCTGCGCCGTGTCATCGAGGCAAAGGGAGAGGATCCGGAGGACATCTTCCCGGAGGATCTCTCTGATAGAGAAGGCGAAGAAGCCCAGGGCATGGAAGAAAGGAGGAGCGTATGATCAGAGGAAAAAACAGGATCCTGACAGCCCTTACCCTGTCCATTCTGATGCTTTTGACAGGATGTGCGGGGGCCCCGGTGTCAGGAGGAAAAACGGAAGAAGGTTCCGCACAGGCCGCTCCCTCTGCCGAAGAAGAGGCAGGGATGACCCTGGACAGAGAAGGCTACAGCCTGGACCAGGTCCTGATCCTGAGCCGGCACAACATCCGCTCTCCCCTGAGCGGACCGGGCTCTGTCCTGGATACCCTGACGCCCCATGAATGGTTTGCCTGGTCCTCCGATCCCAGCGATCTTTCCCTCCGGGGAGGCGTTCTGGAAACGGAAATGGGCCAGTATTTCCGCAAATGGCTGGAGGAGAAAGGCCTCTTCCCGGAGGATTATCAGCCGGCCGAGGGGGAGGTCCGGATCTACGCCAACTCCAAGCAGAGGACCATCGCCACGGCAAATTATTTCAAGGCGGGCCTTCTGCCGGTCAATGGGACGGAAGTGGAATACCATATGGAATTCGATACCATGGATCCTGTCTTTACGCCCCAGTTCACCTATATGAGCGACGAATACAGGAAAAAGGCCGCGGCCCAGATGGAGGCCCTGTATCAGGAGGAAGCCGGGCAGCTGGAGGAATCCTATGCCCTCCTTTCCAGGGTGATCGATCTGGAGGAGTCGGAGGATTATCAGTCCGGCGCCTTCCCGGGCTTTGCCATGGATGATCTGGAATTTGTCCTGGAGGAGGGAGCGGAGCCCGGCCTCAAGGGGTCCTTAAAAACCGCCACCTCCATCAGCGACGCCCTGGTCCTCCAGTATTATGAGGCGGACGATCAGGCGGCGGCCTTTGGCAAGGACCTGACCTGGGAGGAGTGGAAGAAGGTCTCCGGGGTCAAGGATATCTACGGCCATATATTATTTACGGCGCCCCTGGTCAGTGTCCATGTGGCCCATCCCCTTCTGAGGGAGATCGAGACCGAGCTCTCCAATAAGGGCAGGAAATTCACCTTCCTCTGCGGCCATGACTCCAACATCTGCTCTGTCCTGGCGGCCCTTTCAGTGGAGGAATACAGCCTGCCGGGCGCCATTGAAAAGGAAACCCCCATCGGGTCCAAGCTGGTCCTGACAAGGTGGTCCGGGTCTGACGGCCATTCCTATATGGGACTGGATCTTGTATACCAGACGACGAACCAGCTGAGAGGCCTTTCCCTTCTGGATGAAAACAATCCCCCCGCCGTCATGCACCTGCAGCTGGAGGGCCTGAAGGAGGCGGCAGAGGGGCTTTATGACGCGGAGGATTTCAGGATCCGGCTTCGGGAAGCCATCGAAGGCTTTTATGATATCACCGGCGCGGACATCGAAGCGGAAGAGACCGGAGAGGAGACAGGGGAATATCCCCTTCCTGCTGCGGCAGCGGGCCGCTATGAAGAGGAAGCGGACTATCTGGGACCTCTTTATTCCTACTACCTCCGGTCCTCCCATGAAGTGGACGGACGCCAGGGAATCGCCTGGGAGGATGGAAATTATTACGTCAGCGGCTCGGCCTCCCTTTCTGTCTATGACGGAAACTGGAACCTGGTCCGGACGGCCCAGGATCCCTTTGCCGGCTTTGAGAAGGAGGTCAACCATATCGGGGATATAGACGCTTATCAGGGCGAGATCTATGCCGGCGTCGAGTATTTCATGGACGGCCAGGCAAAGAACATCCAGATCGCCGTATATGACGCCGAGACCCTGGAAATGAAGCGGAGCTTTCCCTTTGCGGAGGAAAGCGGCTGCAGAGAGGTCTCCGGCATTGCCGTGGATCCGGAAAACGGCCTGATCTGGATGTGCTCCTGGGCCGACGGCGAGAGCGGGAAATACCTCTACCGCTATGATATGAAGGACGGCACCTATCTTGGCAGGGTCCTTCTGCAGACCCCGCCCCAGTGGATCCAGGGCATAGCCTGCAATGAGGGCTGGATCTATATTTCGGCGGACGACGGCGTGGCGGACAATGGCGAGGCCGACCATATCTATCGCTGCAGGGCAGACAGGGAGGCGGCTTCCGTGCCGGTCCTGATCGAGAGGACCCTGGACGATGTGACTTTGCAGGGAGAGATCGAAGGACTTTCCTTTGACAGGCAGTACGGCCAGCTCCTTGTCAGCTACAACCGCGGAGCCAGGATCGTCCTGGGCATGCCAAAGGGCTTTTACCAGGGCTATGACAGAGAAATTCATGAGGTCTTCGTGTATGACAGGACCAGGCAGGCCCGGTATGGAAGACGCTGATCTTAAAGCCCCTGTGGGAAGCTTTCGCTTCCTGCAGGGCCGGAATCCGGGACCATGGGTCCCGGATTTTTGTTTGCCAACCACAAGGCATAAGGTTATAATGATAGCTTGAGAATTTTATAAAAACAGGCCAAAAGGAATCAATTATATGAAAAAGGAATTTAAAATCCCGCAAAGAAAGCCTCTTATGATCGACATGGGCAGGATCGAGGAGATCCTGCAGGAGATCGATCTGACCGGGGAGCCTCCCCAGGACGAGCATGTAAGGCAGTATTATTTTATAAAAAAGAACCGTATGCTGACGGACGCCCTGAAGGCAGAGCGGGGAAGGGAGCTGACCTTCCATGTCAATACCTTCGGCTGTCAGATGAACGCCAAGGATTCGGAGAAGCTCTCCGGCATCCTCCTGGCCTCAGGCTTTACCGAGACCGAGGAAGAGGATGCGGATTTTGTCCTGTTCAATACCTGTACCGTCCGGGACAATGCGGACCAGAGGGTCTTCGGCCGGCTTGGCAGGATCAGCCACTATAAGAAACGCAATAAGGATATGAAGATCGGCATCTGCGGCTGCATGATGCAGGAAGCCTCCAACGTGGAGAAGATCCGGAAGTCCTATCCCTTCGTGGATCTGATCTTCGGGACCCACAATCTTTATCGCTTTGCCGAATATTTATGCGAGATCCTTTCAGGGGACCAGAAGGTCGTGCAGATCTGGGACAAGACAGACCAGGTGGTGGAGGATCTTCCCTCCGACAGGAAGTTCTCCTTCAAGGCAGGGGTCAATATCAGCTTTGGCTGCAACAACTTCTGCACCTACTGCATCGTGCCCTATGTCCGGGGACGGGAGAGAAGCCGGGACGCCAGGGAGATCCTGCAGGAATGCGAGCAGCTGGTAAGGGACGGCGTCTCCGAGATCATGCTGCTGGGACAGAATGTCAATTCCTACGGCCATGACCTGGAGGACGGCATTTCCTTCCCGGAGCTTCTGGAGGAGGCCGCCAGGATCCCGGGCCTGAGGCGCCTGCGCTTTATGACCCCGCATCCCAAGGATTTCTCCGAAGAGCTGATCCAGGTCATTAAGAGAAATCCCAACGTGACAAGGCACATTCATCTGCCCCTTCAGTCCGGCTCCACCCGGATCATTCAGCGGATGAACCGCCATTATACAAAGGAACAGTATATTGCCCTCGTGGACCATATCCGGGAGGAGATTCCGGATGCGGCCATCACCACGGACATCATCGTAGGCTTTCCCGGCGAGACCCCCCAGGATGTGGATGACACCATCGATGTGATCCGGAGGGCCGCCTTTGACAACGCCTTTACCTTTATTTATTCCATACGCCGGGGGACCCCCGCCGCAGGCTGGGAACAGGTGCCGGAGGATCAGAAAAAGGTGCAGTTCGACAGAGTCCTGAAGGAGGTCCAGGAATCCGCCAGACGCCAGTCCGAAAAGCTCCAGGGCAAGGTCATGACAGGCCTTGTGGAGGAGGTGAACAGCCAGACCGAGGGCTATGTCACGGCCAGGCTTTCCAACAACATGATCGTACATGTACCCGGAGACGCCTCCATGATCGGATCCTTCTACCCCATCCATCTGGAGGAATGCAGAGGCTTTTATTATTTCGGGACCATCTGTGAAGACAGGACCTGAACAGACCATATATGCAGAACAGGAATTTTATGACTGATATCGACTTTTCCAAACTTTCGCCCATGATGCAGCATTATCTGAAGACCAAGGAGGAGTACCCGGACTGTATCCTTTTTTACAGGCTGGGGGATTTCTATGAAATGTTCTTCGAGGATGCGGAGCTGGTATCCAAGGAGCTGGAGCTGACTTTGACCGGCAAACAGTGCGGTCTTCCCGAAAGGGCCCCCATGTGCGGGGTCCCCTATCATGCTGTGGACAACTATCTGACAAGGCTGGTGGAAAAGGGCCACAAGGTCGCCATCTGCGAACAGATCGAGGATCCCAAGCTGGCAAAGGGTATGGTCAAGCGGGCCGTGATCAGGATCGTGACCCCCGGCACCAACCTGGATATGGAGTCTTTGGAAGAGGGCAGAAACAACTATATTTTCTGCATCTGCTATGAAACAGGGACCTCCCCTTCTGGCATTGCGGTGGCCGACGTGACCACGGGCGAATTTCTGACGACCCAGATCGGGGGCAGCCAGAAGATCTATGATGAGATCGTCCGCTATTCTCCCTCCGAGATCGTCTGCAACGACGCCTTTATGATGAGCGATGTGGACATCGCGGATCTCCGGACCCGGCTGGGCATTGTCATCAATACCCTGGACGCCCACTACTTTGACGAGGCGGCCGCAAAGAAGCTTCTGCTCAGGCATTTTCACGTATCTTCCCTGATCGCTCTGGGAATCGATGACTTCAAGGCGGGACAGACCGCCTCCGGGGCCCTTCTCCAGTATCTGTATGATACCCAGAAGAACTCCCTTTCCAATGTGACCCATCTGAATCCCTATTCCGCAGGCCGCTACATGCTGCTGGATTCCTCCACCAGAAGGAACCTGGAGCTGACAGAGACTTTGCGGGAGAAATCCAAGAGGGGGTCTCTCCTCTGGGTCCTGGACAAGACAAAAACGGCCATGGGAGCAAGACTCCTCCACCGCTTTCTGGAGCAGCCCCTGGTGGACCGCCTGGAGATCGAAGAGCGCCTGGACGCCGTAGAGGCCCTCTGCCAGGGGAGCGTGGACCGGGACGAGATCCGGGAGTATCTGGCTCCCATCTATGACCTGGAGCGCCTTATGACCAAGATTTCCTATCTGTCTGCCAATCCCAGAGACCTGATCGCCATGCGCAATTCCCTGCGCATGCTGGGGCCCATCCGCCAGGTCCTTTCGTCCTTCGAGGACGGACAGCTGGCCTCCATCCGGGAGGAGATCGATCCCTTCGAGGACCTCATTGCCCTGCTGGATGCCTCCATTGAGGAAGAGCCCCCCATCCTGGTCCGGGAGGGCGGCATCATCAAGACAGGCTACGACCCGGATATAGACCATCTGCGGCTGGCCAGGACCCAGGGCAGACAGTGGCTCATGGACCTGGAAGAGGAGGACAGGCAGAGAACGGGCATCAAGAATCTGAAGATCAAGTACAATAAGGTCTTCGGGTATTATTTTGATGTCACCAATTCCTTTAAGAATCTGGTTCCCGAAGACTATATCCGGAAGCAGACCCTGGTAGGATCCGAGCGCTACACCACGGCCAGGCTCAAGGAGCTGGAGGATACCATCCTCAACGCCGAGGACAAGCTCAACAACCTGGAGTATGACGCCTTCTGTCATGTCCGGGATACCATTGGAGGCCAGATCGAGCGGATCCAGAAGGCTGCAAGAGCCGTGGCCCTTCTGGACGTCTACTGCTCTTTGTCCCTGACGGCCGAGCGCAATCATTATGTCAGGCCCAGCCTGAATGAAAAGGGATCCATCAAGATCCGGGACGGCAGACACCCCGTGGTGGAGCAGATGCTTTCCGGGGATTTTATCGCCAATGACACGACCCTGGACAACAAAAAGAACTGTATCGCGGTCATCACAGGCCCCAACATGGCGGGCAAATCCACCTACATGCGGCAGGTGGCCCTGATCTCTCTTATGGCCCAGATCGGCAGCTTTGTCCCGGCAGCATCGGCGGACCTTTGCGTTGTGGACAGGATCTTTACCAGAGTCGGGGCTTCCGACGATCTGGGCAGCGGCCAGTCCACCTTCATGGTGGAAATGAACGAGGTCGCCAACATTCTTCGCAATGCGACCCAGAACAGCCTTCTGATCCTGGATGAGATCGGGCGCGGGACCTCCACCTTCGACGGCATGAGTATTGCCTGGGCGGTCATTGAATATGTCAGCAACAAGAAGATCCTGGGAGCCAAGACCCTCTTTGCCACCCACTACCACGAGCTGACGGAGCTGGAGGGCAAGATCGACAATGTCTCCAACTACTGCGTCGCCGTCAAGGAGAGCGGGGATGACATCGTCTTTCTCCGCAAGATCATCCGGGGCGGGGCGGATAAGAGCTACGGCATTCAGGTGGCCAGGCTGGCCGGTCTGCCGGATATGGTCATCGACCGGGCCAAGGAGCTGGTGGAGCAGCTTTCGGACAACGATATTACCGAGCAGATCGCCAGAATCGAGACAAAGGCCGGGTCCGGAGGGAAAGCCCCCAAGGTAAAGCATTATGACGAGGTGGATCTGGGACAGCTCTCCCTCTTCGACACCACCTCGGATGAAGAGGTGCTGAAGGAGCTCCAGGAGATCGACATCACCAATATGACGCCCCTGGACGCCATGAATACGCTTTACAGGCTGCAGAGCAGGTTGAAGAACCGCTGGGCGGCCGAATAGAAGTCTGCTTTTACAGAAAGGACGGATCCTTTTGGACATTCATGTACTGAGCGAAGAGACCATTAACAGAATTGCGGCCGGCGAGGTCGTGGAAAGACCCCTTAACGTGGTCAAGGAACTGGTGGAAAACGCCATCGATGCAGGGGCCAGTGCCATATCCTGTGAGATCCGGGACGGCGGGATCACCATGATCCGGGTCACGGACAACGGCTGCGGCATCGAGCCCTCCCAGATCGGCACGGCCTTTCTGCGCCACGCCACCAGCAAGATCACGGATGAGACCGACCTGGAGAGTCTTATGACCCTGGGCTTTCGGGGCGAGGCGCTTTCCAGCATCGCGGCGGTGGCCCAGGTGGAGATGATCACCAAGACCAAGGACAATCTGACAGGGATCCGGGCCACCAACCAGGTCCTGGCCCAGGCAGACGGGAACGACAGGGTCACCCTGGACATGGAGGAGATCGGGGCCCCGGACGGCACCACGGTCATCGTCCGCAATCTCTTTTATAATGTGCCGGTCCGCCGCAAATTCCTGCGCCAGCCCCAGACCGAGGCCGGCTATGTGACCGACCTGATCGAGCACCAGGCCCTGTCCCATCCGGGCATCTCCTTTCACTATAAGGTCAACGGACAGGATAAGCTCCATACCACGGGATCCGGCGATCTGCGGGAGCTGATCTACCGGATCTACGGCAGGGATATCACCAAAAGGATCCTGCCCCTCAAGGCCACGGAAGGGAGTCTCCGGCTGGAGGGCTATATAGGCAGGCCGGAGATCAGCCGCAGCAGCCGGAACTTTGAGACCTTCTTTGTCAACGGCCGCATGCTGAAGAACGAGATCCTTTCCAAGGCCCTGGAGGAGGGCTACCGGACCGATCTGATGCAGCACCGATTTCCCTTTGCGGTCCTGCATCTGACCATGCCCGCCGAACAGACCGACGTCAACGTACATCCCTCCAAGATGGAGATCCATTTCTCCAACCGGCAGGAGATCTATGATTTCGTGGAAAAGGCGGTCCATGAGACCCTTCATAAGGTGGAACTGATCCCGGAGGCCACCCTTCACAGCGCCCAGGAAGCCAGAGAAGAAAAGAAGGAAGAGGTCAAAGAGCGGGAGAAGCTCTTCAAAGAGCAGGGCAAGGCCCAGCCCTTTGAAAAAAAGCGCCTGGAAAGAGAGGGCCGGCAGGACGTCTATGCAGCCGCACCCGAAAAACGCGGCCTGCAGGACGGCCGGAAGGCCTATGAAGTCTTTAAAGACCTTGTGGAGACTGCTTCCAGGAAAGAGGCTGTCAAAGCGATGGAGCCCGAGAAGAAAAGCCAGCCCCAGGGGCCTTCTGTGATTGCCGGGGAGGACTTTGTCTTTGAAGACCGGCGGATCCCCGAAAAGGAAGATGGAGACCGGGAGGAGGCCGCCCAGGCAGAAGAAAAGACGCCTGTCCAGCCTGCGGCCCCGGAGGCCCCCGCTCCAAAGAGCGGCGCCTTTGTGCAGCAGAGCCTCTTTGAGAGCCCGGACCCTGACCTTCCGGAAGAGCATATTCTGGAGAAGGGGAACGAAAAGAAGTACAGGATCATCGGCCAGGTCTTTGAGACCTACTGGCTCTTCCAGTATGAGGACAAGCTCCTTATGGTGGACCAGCATGCGGCCCATGAAAAGGTCAATTTTGAGAGGTTCATGAAGGCCTTCAACGAGAACAAAGAAGGCCCTGCCCCCTCTCAGATGCTTATGCCGCCGGCAGTCCTGACCCTGACCGGGCGGGAGGAGGGCGCATACCTTCGCTATCAGGACATCTTTCAGACGATGGGCTTTGAGATCGAGGACCTGGGAGGCGGCTCCTATGCTGTGCGCGCCGTACCTCTGGCCCTTTACGGTTCAGAGCCGGTGGCCCTGATCCATGAGACCCTGGAGGAGATCATGGATGAGAAGAGAAAGGGCACGCCCCAGTCTATTGTGACCAGGATCGCCACCATGGCCTGCAAGGCTTCCGTAAAGGGAAATACCCTCATGACCGAAGAGGAGGCAGAGGCCCTGATGGAGGAGCTGATGACCCTGGATAATCCCTATCACTGTCCCCACGGCAGACCCACCATGGTGATCATGACCAAGCGGGATATGGACAGGAAGTTCAAGAGAATTATTTAACATGTCGGAAAAAGAAAAATTACTGATCATAGCAGGGCCCACGGCCAGCGGCAAAAGCGATACCGCGGTGGACCTGGCCATCCGGCTGGGGGGCGCCGTGATCTCTGCGGATTCCATGCAGGTATATAAGGGCATGGATATAGGATCCGCCAAGGTGACCAGGGAAGAAATGCGGGGCGTCCCCCACTATCTGATCGACTGCATGGATCCCAAAGAGGAATGGAACGTGGTAGAGTTCCAGAAGCGGGCCAGACAGGCGATAAAGGAGATCCGGCAGCAGTGCCTTCTGCCCATCCTCTGCGGCGGGACCGGCTTTTATATCCAGTCTGTTCTTTATGATATAGACTTTACCGAAATGGAAGAGGCCCCGGCCTACCGGCAGGCCCTGCAGGAAATCGCCAGAACGAAAGGACCGGAATGCCTTCATGCCATGCTGCAGGAGGTGGATCCGGCGGCCGCCGAGGTGATCCACCCCAACAATGTAAAGCGGGTGATCCGGGCCCTGGAATTCCATAAGGAGTCCGGGGGCAGCAGGATCTCCGACCATAACAGGGAGCAGCGGGAAAGAGAAAGCGCCTATGACGCCCTCTTCTTTGTCCTGACCATGGACCGGAAGGCCCTCTATGAACGGATCGATCAGAGAGTGGACAGGATGATGGAAAAGGGCCTGGTGGAGGAAGTGAAGCGCCTGCAGGAGAGGGGCCTGACCGCCTCCGACGTCTCCATGCAGGGCCTTGGCTACAAGGAGATCCTGGGAGCTTTGGAAGGGCAGATGAGCCTGGAGGAGGCCGTGTATGTGATCAAGCGGGATACCAGGCACTTTGCCAAAAGACAGCTTTCCTGGTTCCGCAGGGAACGGGATGTCCGGTGGGTCTGTATGGACCGGTATCCGGACAGAAAGGCGGCCATTGACCAGATGGAAAAGACAATCAGAGAGGAATGGACTATATGAACGACGACAGGGAAACAATCTATAAAGCCTTTGGGATCTCCGGGAAGGTCCTGGCCTTTGCAGGCCCCATCCTGGAAGAGCTCGAGGAAAGATTTGACAAGATCGATGAAACGGCAGAGTACAACCAGCTCCGGGTCATCCGGGCCATGCAGGAGGCCCATGTCGGCGAGGCCCATTTAAAGGGGACCACCGGCTACGGCTATGACGATATCGGGAGGGACGGCCTGGAGCAGGTCTACGCCTCCTACTTCCATACGGAGGACGCCCTGGTCAGACCCCAGATCACCTGCGGGACCCATGCTCTGGCCCTGGCCCTGATGAGCAACCTGCGGCCCGGCGACGTCCTCATGTCGGCAGCCGGCAAGCCCTATGACACCCTGGAGGAGGTCATCGGGATCCGGCCCTCCAGAGGGTCTCTGGCGGAATATCAGATCGGCTATACTCAGGTAGACCTGGCGGGCGATGATTTTGACTATCCGGCCATCGAAAAGGCCCTGGAGGATCCCAGGATCCGCCTTGTGACCATCCAGCGCTCCAAGGGCTATCAGACCAGAAGGACCCTGTCGGTGGCGCAGATCGGCTCGGCCATTGCCTTCATCAAGGAGAGAAGACCGGACGTGATCTGTATGGTGGACAACTGCTATGGAGAATTCACCGAAAGGATCGAGCCCTCGGATCTGGGCGCGGATATGATCGTGGGGTCCCTCATTAAGAACCCCGGCGGCGGCCTTGCCCCCATCGGAGGATACATTGCCGGCACCAGAGAATGCGTTGCCAACGCGGCCGTCAGGCTGACCAGCCCCGGTCTTGGCAAGGAGGTGGGAGCCTCTCTGGACGTCCTGCCTTCCTTCTACCAGGGCTTTTTCATGGGCCCTGTGGTGGTGGCTGCAGCCCTCAAGGGGGCCATCTTTGCGGCAAACTGCTATGAAAGACTGGGCTTCGATGTCCTGCCCAACGGGAGCGAAGCCCGGCATGATATCATCCAGGCCATTACCTTCCACGATCCCAGGGGGGTGATCGCCTTCTGCCAGGGCATCCAGTCCGCCTCCCCGGTGGACAGCTATGTGGACGCCCAGCCGGCGCCCATGCCGGGCTATGACGCCGATGTGATCATGGCCGCCGGCGCCTTTGTGTCGGGATCCTCCATCGAGCTGTCCGCCGACGGCCCCATCAAAGAACCCTACAGCGTCTATTTTCAGGGCGGTATGACCTGGCCTCACGCCAAGCTGGGGATCCTCAAAACCCTGCAGAATATGCTTGACCGGGGTCTGGTGGCTTTATAAAATAAAAATGGAATTTCTTTCCGGAAACCACAAGCTGCTGTGGGGCAAAAAAGGCCTCATGGCTCTTTTGGATTGTCAAAATGCATTTCCCGGAAAGGATCCAATATGAAAAAACAGGAATTACCCTATGAACGCTTTCTCTCCTATGGAGCAGGGAGCCTGACCAACGCGGAGCTGCTGGCAGTGATCCTGCGTACCGGCACGGCCAATGTAAGCGCCACGGCCCTGGCCAGAGAGATTCTGGAGAGCCATGATCCGGAAAACACAGGTCTTTCGGTCCTCTATGATCTGACCATGAACGACCTTCTGAAGATCCGGGGGATCGGACAGGTCAAGGCGGTCAAGCTCCTGTGCCTGGCGGAGCTATCCAAACGTCTTTCCATGGAAAAAGCCTCCAAAAAGCTGTGCTTTACTTCTCCGGAAGCCGTTGCAGGCTACTATATGGAGGTGCTGCGCCATGAAAAACAGGAGAGAGCCCTGCTCCTTCTTCTGGACAACAAGATGGCCCTGATCAGGGAGGTGACCCTGACCATCGGTACCGTCAACAGCACGCTGCTTTCTCCCAGGGATATTTTCATGCGGGCCCTGCGGGAGGGCGCTGTCAACATCATCCTGCTCCACAACCACCCCAGCGGAGATCCGACCCCCAGCAGGATGGATATCGAAATGACAAATCAGATCCTTCTGGCCGGGAATCTTCTGGAGATCCGGCTGGCAGATCACCTGGTCATCGGGGACAACTGTTTTGTGAGCATGCGGGAGTCAGGATATCTGGAGTCTTATGAAGCCTGAGAAAACTAGTACACGAAAACAGAGAATAAAGCGATTCGGACAGAACCGGCCGGCCATTCTTTCCATCTGCATGGTCCTTCTGACCCTTGTGGTCATCGCCCGTCTCTACGTCCTGCAGATCGTCCGGGGCGACGAATACCTTGCCGAATTTCAGGACAGCATCCGCAGAGAGATCGCGGTGCCTGCCGAGCGGGGCAAGATCTTTGACCGCAACGGGAATCTCCTGGCCCACAACGAGGCGGCCTACAATATCGTGATCCGGGATGAGACCACCCAGGAGGAGGACACCAATGCCGTTCTGAACGAGACCATCCGCAACGTGATCCTGATCGTTGAAAAGCACGGGGATACGATGACGGGAGATTTCGGCATCTCCCTGTCTCTTGGCGGCAACTACAAGTTCACGGACGAGGGGATCCTGCAGCAGCGCTTTCTGGCGGACGTCTATGGCCACGCCTATGTGGAGGACCTGACCAGCGAGGAGCGTAACAGAACGGCCGAGGGCGTTATCGAGGACCTGGCCGCACGCTATAAGATCGATACAAGCCACGCCTACTATACCGGCGGCTATTCCGGAAGGCTCCACCTTCTGGATACCGTCATCTGCCGCTACCTGATTTCCCTGAATTATTATCAGAAATATATGCCTGCCGTCATCGCGGCAGACGTCAGCAAGGAGACCAGGGACGAGATCAACGACAAGTCCGATACCCTGTCCGGCGTATCGGTGGAGGAGACCCTCAAGCGGATCTATACCCAGGGGGAATACATGTCCAATATCCTGGGCTATACGGGTGAGATTTCCTCCGGCGAGCTGGAGGAAATGGCCCAGGACGGAGAGGATTACAAGAGCGGCGACATCATCGGCAAGCTGGGCATTGAAGCCTCCATGGAGAGCGAGCTGCACGGGGTCAGCGGCAAGATGACCATCAATGTAGACTCTCTGGGCCGGAAGCTTGGCCTGATCAATGAGACCAGATCCACGGCGGGCAGCGACGTCTATCTGACCATCGACAGCAGGCTGCAGAAGGATATCTACAGAATCCTGGAAAAGAGCCTTTCCAATATCATTCTGGACCGGCTCAGGGACCGGGTGGAAGACTTTGTGATCGACGAAGAGATGTCTGCCAGCCAGATCATTATTCCCATCAGCGACGTCTATGCCGCCTGCTTTGAGAATATCCTGAATCTGGACCAGTTTGAATCCGAAAATGCCAGCCCTGCTGAAAAGCAGGTCTACCAGGTCTTCCAGTCCTATCTGGAAGGCGTCATCATGGGCCTTCGCAACGAGATCGAATTCACCAGGACGCCCTATAAGGATCTGTCCAATGAATACAAGGCCTATGAAAACTATATGATCACCTACCTCTATAACAACGGAGTCCTGGTCAGGGATAACATCGACAAGGAGGACAGCATCTACAGGGCCTGGACCGAGGATGAATCCTGCTCCATGGCGGACTTCCTGTCCCATGCCGTATCGGCGGGCTGGATCGACGCTTCCTTCCTGGATGCGGCGTCTTCCTCAAACAGCGATGTCTACGAAGCGCTTCAGAATTATATTCTGGAGGGCGCAAGGACCAGCACAGGCCTGGCCAAGCGCATCTACCGCTATATGATCGTCAACGAAGCCCTGGATCCCAGAATGGCCTGCCAGCTGCTTCTGGACCAGGAGATCGTCAGTCTGCCCGAAACCGAGCTGGAGAGCTTCGAACGGGGAAGCGAGACGCCCTATACCTTTATGGTCAACCGGATCAAGAATCTGGAGCTGACGCCGGCCATGCTGGCCCTGGATCCCTGCACCGCTTCCTGCGTCATGACGGATCCCCGGACCGGGGAGGTCCTGGCTCTGGTATCCTATCCCGGCTATGACAACAATCTCTTATCCAACGGCGTTGACCAGGATTACTTCAAGAAGATTTCCCAGGATGCTTCCAATCCCATGCTGGACTATGCGACCCAGCAGATCACAGCGCCCGGCTCCACCTTCAAGATCGTTTCTTCCACGGCCGGTCTGGAGGAGGGCGTCATCGGTCTCTGGGACCGTCTCTCCTGCGGCAGGGGCTTTACCAAGATCGGCCTTGGCGTAGGGGACGAGGAGGATCCTTCTCCTGTATGCTGGGTCTATCCCAGCTCCCACGGATCCCTGGCACTGTCCGGCGCCATTCGGGAGTCCTGCAACATGTATTTCTATGAGGTGGGCTACCGGCTGGGACAGAAGGATGAAAGCGGAAACTTCTCCACAGACATGGACTACAACTCCGCCAGAGGCATCCAGAGGCTCCAGGAATATGCAGCCATGTACGGCCTGAACCGGAGATCCGGCGTAGAGATCGAGGAGGCGGCGCCCCATGTGGCGACAGGAGACTGTGTCCGTGCGGCCATCGGCCAGTCGGACAACGCCTATTCCACCGTTGGTCTGGCCAGATATGTGACCACCATTGCCAACCGGGGCACCTGCTATGATCTGACCCTGATCGACAAGATCATCGATCCCCTGGGAACAGAAAGGCTCAATTCCGCGGAGATTACCGGAGGCGTGGCCATGCCGGAGGAATCCTGGGATGCCATCTATGAAGGCATGCGGGGCGTGGTAAGAGATCTTTCCTTCTTTGGCCGGCTCAGTGTTTCCGTGGCCGGCAAGACGGGAACGGCGGAAAACGCCAGCAACCGTCCCAACCATTCCCTCTTTATCGGCTTTGCTCCCTATGAGAATCCCGAGGTGACCTGTTCCACCAGGATTCCCTACGGATACACATCCTCCTATGCGGCCCAGATCACCCAGATGGTCCTGGCCCGTTATACCGATGATTCTACGATTGATGAGATTCTGCAGAATGCCCATCTTTACGGCAATATCAACGTAGACTGAGAAGGAGAGTCTGATGTTTGACAACTTTTCCATCAAGAAATTTGATTTTCTTCTGATGTTCATGGTCTCGATCCTGACCCTGATCGGGATCCTGGCCATACGAAGTGCGGCGCCCGCCCTGGTGGACAGGCAGATCATGGGCTTCGGGATCGGAATCCTGGCCATGATCGGTGCCGCCCTGATCGACTATCGGAAGATCCTGAAATACTACTGGGGCTACTATGTTTTTTCCGTGCTCCTTCTGGCCTCCGTACTCCTGTTTGGCAGCACCGGCGGCGGCGCCAGGCGCTGGATCAACATTGCGGGACTGACCTTTCAGCCCTCTGAAGCGGCGAAAATTTTATTGATTTTATTTTATTCAGCCTTCATAATAAAATTAAGGAAGAGTATGCACTGGCTTCTTCTGCCAGTCATTGTTCTGGGACTCGCTCTCATTCCTGCCGCCATGATCGCCGCAGAGCCCGACCTTTCCACGACTCTGACCTTTCTGATTATTGTTTGCAGCCTTCTGTTTGCGGGCGGACTGGACTATAAGATCATCTTTGGTGCCCTTGCAGTTCTGATCCCCTGTGCAGCTCTGTTCTTCTTTATGGTTCTCCAGCCGGACCAGGCGATTCTGAGTCCTTATCAGCAAAGCCGTATCCTGGCCTGGATCCATCCCGAAGAGTACGCCTCCACAACAGCTTATCAGACGATCAAATCCATGACAGCCATCGGGTCCGGAAGACTGATGGGCAAGGGATACAATACGACAACGATCAGCTCCCTTCTCAATACCGGCTTCCTTTCACAGGCCCAGACGGACTTTATCTTTGCTGTGATCGGCGAGGAGTTCGGCTTTATCGGCTGCAGCATCGTTGTGCTCCTGCTTCTGGGAATCTGTGTCAGATGCTTTTCCATTGCTTCCAGAGCCAGAAACCTGAGGGGACGGATCCTTGCTTCCGGTGTGGGAGCCTGGATCGGCTTTCAGGGCTTTATCAATATCTGTGTCACCATAGGACTGCTTCCCAATACCGGCATTCCGCTACCCTTTGTCAGCTACGGCCTTACAAGCCTGATCTGCCTTTTCGCAGGCATAGGCTTTGTACTTTCCATCGGAATGCGCGGTTGACTTGTCCAAAACGGATTGGGGGATCCGTTATTATATCAGTCATCATTGTTTTAACAGAATCAACAGAAGATGGGGGGAAAAATGAAGATTGCTTTAATTGCACATGACGCCAAAAAGAAACTTATGCAGAACTTCTGCATCGCTTACAGGGGGATCCTTTCCAAGCATGATGTCTATGCGACGGGCACGACCGGCAGACTCATTGAAGAAGTCACGAATCTGAATGTGAAAAAGCTTCTGACCGGTCATCTGGGCGGCATGCAGCAGGTCGCTGCCATGATCGAACACAACGAGATCGACCTGGTCATTTTCCTGCGTGATCCCGATAATCCCAAGTCTCACGAACCGGACGTCAATATTGTCATCCGGATCTGCGACCGGAACAATATCCCCCTGGCTTCCAATCTTGCTACGGCCGAGCTTCTGATCAAGGCTCTGGACAGAGGCGATTATGAATGGAGAGAAATGTATAAATAAGCGGAAATAATGCATAAATATGCACTATATTCCTGTTTACAGCCTATTTATGTTTTTTATGTGTTGTTTTTTCATGCTCGTTCACTTATAATGATTCTATCATCCATGAGGGATGAAATCTTCAAAACCAAAAGGTAGGAGGACATAGCCAATGGTTCAGCTTATTGTAGGAGACAAGGGAAAGGGAAAGACCATCAGCTTGTTGGATAAAGTCAATAAAGAAGTGAAAGAGGCTCTGGGCAGCGTCGTATATATCGATAAAAGCACAAATCATATGTATGAGCTCAATAACCGGATCCGTCTGATCAACGTTACTGACTTTAACCTTGAAAACACAGATGCTTTCATCGGATTCATCTGCGGTATTATTTCCCAGGATCACGATCTCCAGCTAGTTTGCATTGACAGTTTTCTGAAAGTTGCAAAGCTTACTGAAACTTCTGACTACGCGCCTGTCATCAAAAAAATCGAAGCCATAGGCAAAAAGTTCGATGTCAACTTCACAATCAGCATTTCTGTAGATATCGCCGATATTCCTGAAGAGATCAGGGATATGGTTGCACTTTCACTCTGATTCATTCAAAGGTTTTTGAGCCCCGCAGGTTTCTGCGGGGCTTTTTAACAGCTTTCCATGCCGGCTGAGACTTCAGAAAGATTTTAGATATGTGTAAAATTGCATCAGCACAAGGCCTGTGTTAAGATAGATATCTGTAAAAAAATGATTTCAAAGCAGGAAGGAGCATTCCCTTGGCCTCTCTGAAACGTGCCTATAAAAAAAGAAAAAAACCGAATCCAAGAGGATTTAACCTGAATATCAGTCTGGTCGTCTTTGTCGGTATTCTGATCTACCTGCTGATTCAGATCTTTACCTTTATGACCTCCAAGAAAACAGAGGTCTATGAAGTCCGCATGGGATCGCTTGCTGACGCCAGGATCGTAAGGGGCCTGGCTTTTCGGGACGAGAAGGTCGTCAAGGCCGAACATACCGGCATCATCAACTTCTATAACAAGGAGACCGAGCGGCTCGGCTACGGGTCTCTGGCCTATACCATCGACGAGGAAGGCTTCCTCCAGGATTACCTCAATAAATATGCCAATCCTCAGAAATATTATACAGAAGCCATTCTGACCGAGTTCCGATCGGACGCCATTGATTTTACAGCGGATTTTGACAGGACCAACTTTCAGACGGTCTATGATTATAAGAACCAGATCCAGAGCGCCTCTTTGAAGATCTCCAACCGGAGCGTCCTGGAGAGTATTGAGGATCTGTCCTCCACGGCCGTCCATACCTGTTATTCGGAGGTGGCGGGAGATATCGTCTATGCGGTAGACGGCTTTGAAGCCAAAAAGATCAGCGATATCCGGACCTCCGATTTTAATGAGTCTTCCTATAAAAAGAAAGAGGTCACCAACAACCAGATGGTCAGGGAGGGCGACCCTATCTACCGGGTCTGTGACAATGAGACCTGGTCCGTTGTCTTTCCCGTGGATTCCAAGGAAGAAGCGGATTACATGAAGAACCGGAAGAATCTCCGGGTCAAGTTCCTCAAGAACGGCCTGGAATCCTGGGCTTCTGTGGACGAGATCAGCAACGAGGACGGAGATTTCTTCGTGATCCTGACCTTTACCAATTCCATGGTGACCTTCTGTACCGACCGCTTTATTGACCTGGAGGTCACGATCAACCAGCAGAAGGGCCTCAAGGTCCCCAATTCCTCCATTACCAAGGGTGAATTCTTCATCATTCCCAAGGATTTTCTGACCACAGGAACCGACGGAAGAAAAGGGGTCTTCCTGCAGACCTATTCGGAGACGGATACAGAACCCTCCATCGAATTTATCCAGACCACGCCCTATTCGGAGAATGAAGACTATTATTTCCTGGACGGGTCGGTCCTGAAGGCGGGCGAGATCATCCTCAAGCAGGACTCCCAGGAGCAGTTTACCCTGGGCGAGGTTTCAGAGCTGATCGGCGTCTACTACATCAACAAGGGCTATGCAGACTTCCGGGAGGTCTCGATCCTGTATCAGAATGAGGACTTTGCCATTGTGGAGCCCAACACCAGCTATGGTCTGATGGAGTATGACTATATCGTTCTTTATGCCAATACCATCTATCCGGATGAATTCGTAAATCAGTAAGGAGTACTTATGAGCCAGACATTTGTTGCCAAAAATCTGCAGCAGGTAAGAGAGAAGGTGGACAAGGCCTGCAAGAGGGCCGGCAGGGACCGGAACAGCGTTCTCCTGATCTGTGTGACCAAGACCAAGCCGGTTTCCATGCTGCAGGACGCCTATGACGCCGGGGAGAGGGCCTTTGGGGAAAACAGGGTTCAGGAAATCGTAGACAAGGTTCCCCAGCTCCCGGATGATATTCACTGGCATATGATCGGCCACCTGCAAAAGAACAAGGTCAAATTTCTGATGGACAGGGCCGTCATGATCCATTCGGTGGACAACGAAGCCCTGGCAAAGACCATCAGCAAAGAGGCTGTCAAAGCCGGCCGGGTCATGCCTGTCCTGATCGAGGTCAACGTGGCCGGGGAGGAGACCAAGTTCGGCGTATCTCCTGAAGAAACCGAAGCCCTGATCCGGGCCATAGCCCCCCTTCCCGGAATCAGCATCCGGGGCCTGATGACCATCGCACCCTATACGGAGGATGCGGAAAGCAACCGGCCTTATTTCAAAAGGCTCCGGGAATTATCAGTTGACATAAAAAACAAATCCATTGATAATGTGACTATGGACGAGCTTTCCATGGGAATGACTGGAGATTATGAAGTCGCGATCGAAGAAGGCGCGACCATGATCCGGGTCGGAACCGGTATATTTGGCGAGCGGCAGTATCCTGTATGACAAGGAGCGGCAGTTATGAGCGTAATGGATAAATTGATCAACGCCATGAAGATGAACGATGATCCTTATGACGAAGATGAATACTACGACGAAGAGGATCTGGACGACGAAGAAGAGGATGTGGAAGAAAAAGCACCTGCCCCGGCCCCTGCAAGGCCCCGTCAGACCAGACCGGCAAGAAGCGAACAGCCTGTAAGACAGTCCCGTTCTTCCGGCCAGGGGGCGGCCTCCAGAAACCAGCGTCCTGCCAGATCAATGAATGAGGAGAGAACTATGCCCAGAGACGATTATGAAGAAAATGATAATCCCGCTCCTGTAAGGAGATCCTCCGGCGGCGTCCAGCGAAGGAATCCCTCTGCAGGCCAGAGATCCCAGTCCAGAGAAGCCCAGGCGGCCAGGAACGTGAAACGGACCATGACGGAAGCCGGCATGGAGGTCTGCGTGATCAAGCCTACGTCGGTCAACGACGCCCGGGACGTTACAGACAATCTTCTGGTGGGCAGCACCGTTGTCCTGAACCTGGAAGGCCTGGATGTGGACATTGCCCAGAGAATCATTGATTTTACCTCCGGCTCCACCTACGCCATTCGGGGCAATGTCATGAAGATTTCCCACTATATTTTTGTCATCACGCCCGCAAATGTGGATATTTCCGGCGATGTATCTGCCACGACCAATTCCGGAACGCCGGCCAACCTTTCTTCGCCCTTCAGCAAAAAGTAAGGAATAAACGGCTAATGCGCAAATGCCTCTCCTGTGATTTTTCATCGGAGAGGCTTTTTAATGGATTTTGAGAGGACCATTGAGTATGAAGGAAAACAAGAGACTGTCTGTCCGCTACCTGGACAGGCCCTGCTACGATATTGTCTATACGGATTCTTTTGACAGCCTGCCCCAGGAGCTTGCTGAGCTGGGAGGAAGGGAAAGGAAGCTCTGCGTCATAACCGACAGCAAGGTGGAATCGATTTATGGCCGGGAGGTCCTGGAAAGGGTCCGGGAGGTCTGCCCTGAGGCAAAGATGTGCGTGATCCCCGAGGGCGAGTCCCATAAGAACCTGGATACCATGGCCGGGATCTACCGCTTTCTGATCGAAGAGGGCTATGACAGGAAGAGCCTTCTGATCGCCCTGGGCGGCGGCGTCATCGGCGATATGACCGGCTTTGCCGCGGCCACCTATCTGCGGGGCGTGGACTTTATCCAGATTCCCACGACCCTTCTGGCCCAGGCCGATTCTTCCATCGGCGGCAAAACAGGGATCGACTGCGACGGCTATAAGAACATGATCGGCGCCTTTTATATGCCCCGCCTGGTATATGCCAATGTGAGCACCCTGAAGACCCTGGACGGCAGGCAGTTCGCCTCCGGCTTTGCAGAGGTCATGAAGCATGGCCTGATCCGGGACGATGCCTACTATACCTGGCTTTTGGACAACATGTATGAGATTCTGGGCCAGGAGACCCCTGTCCTTTCAGAGATGCTCTACCGGTCCAACCAGATCAAAAAGGAAGTGGTGGAAGCGGATCCCTTTGAAAAAGGGGAACGCAGGCTCCTCAATTTCGGCCATACCATCGGCCATGCCATTGAAAAATATGAAAACTTCACCATGACCCACGGCGAATGCGTGGCCCTGGGCTGCGTTGCGGCGGCCTGGATCTCCTGGAAGAGGGATCTGATCGAGATGGAGGATTTTTATGAGATCCGCGATATGTTCGTCCCCTTTGGCCTGCCCATCTGCCTGGACGAACTGGATGTTGATCAGGTCACAGCCCTGACCAAGTCCGATAAGAAGATGGAAAACGGCAAAATCCGTTTCGTACTTCTTAGGGGCATCGGAGAAGCCTTTGTAGACAGCAGCGTTACGGAGGAGGAGATCCGCCTGGCTCTGAAAGAACTGATTTTCCCGGAGGAAGGCTGATGAGACAGGATAAGGAAGCTTCATCCAAAAAACGGATCCTTGTGATCGATATCATCAGCATGGCCCTTCTGGTATTGCTGGACCAGGTCACAAAGATCGCCGCAGTATCGGCGCTGAAGGGAAAGGAATCCTTTGTCCTGATCAAAGGCGTCCTGGAACTCTACTATCTGGAAAACCACGGGGCTGCCTTCGGCGTCCTGCAGAACGCCAGGACCTTTTTCCTGATCGTGACCATCTTTGCCATGGCGGTGGTCTTTTACGTCCTGATCAAAACGCCGGCGGACAAAAAGTACCTGCTCCTGCGGGCCCTGGTGGTCCTGATCGGGGCCGGGGCCGTCGGAAATGTGATTGACAGGATCCTGTTTTCCTATGTCAGGGACTTTATTTATTTCTCCCTCATTGATTTCCCTGTTTTCAATGTGGCAGATATCTATGTGACCTGCGCCACCATCTGTCTGGTCTTATCCATCCTTTTGTACTATAAGGATGAACACGACTTTGATTATTTATCTGTCAGCCGGGATAATAAAAAGGGGCGGTCCTGAGGGATGCCCGGAAGCGAGATTTGTATGACTGAGGCAGAAGCCGTAATCAATACCTTTTCCATTACAGAGGACTATGAGGGGACCCGGATCGACAAGGTCTTGACGGCCCTTCTGGAGGACCAGTCCAGGTCCTATCTGAAAAAGCTCTTTGCCGAAGACAGGATCCTCATGAACGGAAAGAGCGTCAAGCCCTCGGCCAAGGTCCAGGAGGGAGACCTGGTGACCATCTCCATTCCGGACCAGGTGGTCCCCAATATAGAGGCCGAAGACATTCCCCTGGATATCCTCTACGAGGACGGAGACGTCCTGGTGGTCAATAAGCCCAAGGGGATGGTGGTCCATCCTGCAGCCGGGCATTACACCGGCACCCTGGTCAATGCCGTCATGTACCACTGCCGGGAGAATCTGTCCGGCATCAACGGGGTCCTGAGACCCGGAATCGTGCACCGGATCGACAAGGATACCACCGGTTCGATCCTGGTCTGCAAGAATGACGCCGCCCACAGATCCATAGCGGCCCAGCTCAAGGACCATTCCATTAAGAGAAAGTACTTCGCCATCTGCTACGGAAGGCTTCATGACGACGACATTACGGTGGACCAGCCCATCGGCAGAGACTATAAGGAGCGCAAGAAAATGGCGGTCATGCCGGGCGGCAAAAGGGCGGTGACCCATATCCATGTCCTGGAGCGGTTCAGGGATTATTCCTTTGTGGAATGCGTCCTGGAGACCGGAAGGACCCACCAGATCCGGGTCCACATGGCCTATATCAAGCATCCGCTGATCGGAGATACGGTCTATCAGGGCAGAAGGACCTGCCCCTTTGAGACCTATGGCCAGTGCCTTCACGCCGGGATCCTGGGCTTTGTCCATCCTTCCACAGGGGAATATATCGAGACAAGCGCGCCGCTGCCGGCGTATTTTGAGGCAATCCTGGAAAGGCTCAGAAAGCAGGGAATCTGATTGCGAACCGGTCTGATTTTTAGTAGAATGGAAACAGGAATTCTTCCGATTTTACTGAAAACGGAGAAAGTTTAAGGAGGTGTACTATGAAGTTCTATAAGTGTAATGGCTGCGGCAAGATCGCCGTGCTCTTCCGTGAATCCAAGTGCCCCACAAAGTGCTGCGGCGAACCGATGGAGGAGATCATTCCCGGAACCGTGGATGCTGCACGTGAAAAGCACATCCCTGTCATTGAGAAGGACGGCGCCTGTGTCAAGGTCTCCGTAGGATCTGTGGCCCATCCCATGCTGGACGCCCACTATATTGAATGGATCATTCTGGAGACCAGCCAGGGCTATCAGAAGAAAGACTTAAAGCCCGGCGACGCCCCCG
Source organism: uncultured Lachnospiraceae bacterium (assembly GCA_946541955.1). Classification (GTDB taxonomy): domain Bacteria; phylum Bacillota; class Clostridia; order Lachnospirales; family Lachnospiraceae; genus CAG-791. The sequence continues at coordinate 23,043 of CAMNJZ010000012.1, forward strand.
TTGCCTGCTTTGCCCTTGCAGAAGGCGAAGAAGTGGTAGCCGCTTATGAAAGCTGCAACCTGCATGGCATCTGGAAAGCAGAGGCATAAAGAGAGATCCGGAAGCGCCGGCCCTGGCCGGCGCTTTTTCTTCGAAAAATCTAAAATTTTTCTAAAGAAGGTCTTTATTTAGATACCGCTAATGGAGTATGATAGATAACGCAGTAAGAAATCTGTCGCTATTTAATCATATCTTCAGCAAGGATAAACAGAGGTAGAAAATGGAAACCTGGAGCTCGATCCCCGAATTTAACGACGAAAATGCAAAAGTAAGAACCAAGGAACACAGGGCCAGCGGCGCTGAGATCACGGAAGTCACCTATGGTGCCAAGGATCCGGAAGGAAACCCCACAGAGCCCGAGAAGTTCTATGCAGACGATTATGATGACGGCCACGGCACATGGACCGGCATCAAGCTCGGTGACGTATACCACCTTCTGAGCTGGAAGAAGCCTGCCTCTGAAGGCGAAACAGAATTCCTGGATCGCACCAGGGAGGTTCTGTCTGAAATCGATGCTGTCATGAAGGAAAAGAAGGCGCTGGTGGACCAGGCTTTCGAAAACCTCAAAAACAATGCAGAAGGTTCAGAAGCATTTGCGGAAATTCAGGAGAAGTTTGAGAAGCTCAGGACCCTCAATGTTCCCAGGGAGATCAAGCTGAACGAGCGTTTCGCCAAGGCCGTGGAAAAGAACGAGCAGCGGAAGGCCCGGATTGCCAGCTACCTTGATAATAAGACCGCCAAAGAAGCGCTGGTCAAAGAGGCTGAGGATGTTGCCGCTGCCGGCCAGTGGAAGATCGGCAATGCCCGTATGAAGGAGCTGATGGACAGCTGGAAGAAGCTGGGCTATGCAGGTCCTGTTGACAATGACAAGGTATGGGAAGCCTTCCAGGCTGCCAGACAGAAATTCTATGACGCCCAGCGTGCCTGGTATGATGAGATGGACAAGCAGCATGCCAAGGCCAAAGAGCTGAAGAAGTCCATCATCGAGGAAGCCAGGGCTGTGTCTGAGAATTCCGAGGAATGGAACAAGACCACGGAGAAGCTGGGTGAGCTCTTTGCCAGATGGAAAGAAGCCGGCAGCGCAGGCCGAGATGACGACAATAAGCTCTGGGCCCAGTTCCAGGCCGTCAGAAAAGCCTTCTATGACAGAAGGACTGCCTGGTTCGACGCCAGAAACGCCAGATGGAAGGAAAGCGCCGACACAAAGAAGAGCCTGATCGAAGAGGCCAGGGAGGTTCTGGAGAACAACAACTTTACCAGGGCCGCTGCTGACCGTATGAAGCAGATGAGCGTGGAATGGAAGGCCGCCGGCAGTGCCGGTCATGAGACTGATGAAGGCCTCTGGAAGGCATTCCGCGAGATCCAGGACAAGTTCTGGGAGAGCAGACGGGAAGACAATGAGAACCGCCATGCCCAGTGGAAGGAAAGAATGGACGGCGTGATCCAGAGCAAGAAGAAACAGATCGCCGATCTTTACAGCCAGAACAAGAAGCTTCGCACCAGAGCTGATTACAGCGCCACCAAGGAAGATATCGATCAGTGCTATGCCCAGATCGATGGAAATCTTGAGACCATCAAGACGCTGGAAAGCGATATTGAGGACATCCAGAAGAGACTGGAAGAAGATTAATCAGCGAATCGGACCATAAGAGCCGGCAGTCACAAAGGCAGTTTTCATCCCTTTGCGACGCCGGCTCTGTTATTAAAAGACGGAGAAAGGCTCCGGGATATTGACAGGAAAGGAAGAGAATGAAGCAGACACAGGAGACCTATAAGGGAATGATCGGGCTGGACCTGGACGGGACAGCGCTGGATGAAGAGAAGCATGTAAGACCGGCGGTGCGGAAGGCCATGGAAGAAGCCATTGCCAGGGGATATCTTGTGATCCCGGCCACCGGCAGGCCTGTCCGCGGCCTTTCTCCGGAATTTATGGCTGTTCCCGGGGTGAAGTATGCCGTCACCTCCAATGGGTCCGTCCTTTTCAAAATACGGGATTTTGCAGCCGGGGACTGGGAGGAGATCTACAGGGATCCTCTGCCGGACGAGACCGTCTGGAAGGTCGTGGCGGCCCTGAAGCCTTTTGACGTGATCACAGACTGCTTTATTGACGGCCACGGCAATATGCCCCTTTCCATGAAGGACTCGGTCAGCAAAAGGGGCCTGCCCCAGGGCCTGGTCAACTATATCCTGGAGGACCGGGCCTTCCATGAGGACTGGGAAGCCTTTGTCAGATCCAGACCGGGCGAGGTGGTCAAGATGACCATCATCTTTGACATGACAGGGAACGGCGCCGCCGAAAAGGAGGCGGCCAAAGAGGCCCTTGCCAAGATCCCCGGGATCCTGGTGGTCTCAGGCGGCCGTCATAATCTGGAGGTCAGCAGGGATACCACAGGAAAGGGCCGGGGTATGCTGCAGCTGTGCAGGATCCTGGGCGTGGATCCAAGGAACACCATGGGATGCGGAGACGAAGGAAACGACCTGGATCTGATCGAACGGGCAGGCTTTGGCGCTGTCATGGGGAATGCCGATCCGGAGATCAAGGAAAAGGGCGATTTCGTGACGGCCACCAATGAGGAGGACGGCGTCGCCATTGCCATCTATGAATTTCTGAAGAGAGCCGAAAATGGATGGGTCCAGAACTGAGAGGGAAAAAATCTACAGAGAATACCGGCTGCTGGATCTGGTGATCAGGCCGCGGGAACCGGATCTGTATGAGTACGCCTTTCTGCACGGCTATCTTGAGGCAGAGGACAGGGAAGAGACCTGCCGGATGCTTTCTGCCTGCCTGCAGAACAAATGGCAGGCGGAGGGCTGGCGCTTTTCCAAAAAAAGCTGCGGGAGCCCGGAGGATCTGGCCAGAAGACTTGGGGATCTGGAGCGCTATGAAGAAAAGGCTGCCAGGGGGGACAGGAGAAATATTCCTTTGCCCGCCCTGGCTTTTTTGGATGCCCTGGGCCAGGACCCGGAGGAAAGCCTCCTTTCCATGGCCAGGGATATGTATGCGCCTTATCTTGAAAGGGACCCCTCCTCCTTTCCGGCGCCTCTGCCCGGCCAGGAGATCCGCCTCCTTTTGGACAGCCACATTATCTGGAATCTGTCTGCCCAGACGGGTTTTCCCCTGGAGACCTGGCAGATCCGGAGACTGGAGCTCCTGCCCGGCATTACCATGATCGATCAGAGCGCCTTTGCTTTCTGTATCAACCTGCAGACCCTGGTGATCCCCGATACCATGGTCCAGGTGGGAAACGGGGCCTTTGCCTTCTGCTTTTCCCTGGACAATATCCTGATCTCGGAGAGCTGCCGGGACAGGATCTTTCCCCTGCAGAGGATCTCCCAGGGAAGGTATATCCAGATCGGCCATCCGGCCTTTGAGCATCTGGGCTGGCTTTCCCCCAGAGACATCCATGACCATGAATATATGCTGGGCCATAACGCCCTGACCAACGATTCCGACTATCTCAAGGCCCCCTGGTACCTGGAAAGGATCAAGGGCCAGATCGCCCACAATCTCTATACGGATGCCAGATATCCAAAGAGGCCTTTGGTGATCGAAAAAATCCGGCGCAGGATTCCCCTTCCCAGGGAAATGGTCCTTTGTCCCTCCTGCCTGACGCCCTATGAAAGAGAGCTGCGGATGCCGGATTCCTGCTGTCCTTTCTGCGGCGGCAGGCTGAAGGAGGAAGCGGGCGGCAGGGCAGGGACCTTCACGGACCGCCTTTATGACCTGCCCCCGGAGGCCTATCTCCGAGAGGGAGAGGATCCCGTAAGGGACCCGGAGGCCTTGTGGAAGATGGTCCTGCGGCTTTTGATAAAGCGGGCCTGTGACCCGGCCTGGCTGTTGGAAAAAGGGGAAGAAGGGACAAAGACAAAGCAGGGGATCCTTTTATCCTTTGCCCTGTCCTGCGACGAAGAGGGCCGGGGGAGCCTGCCGGCGGCTTTTCCGGATCCCGGGACTTCCCTTTTCATGGTCCTTAGCAGGACATTGAAGGAAAAACCGGACCTGTCCCCTGAGAAGGTAAAAAGACGAAAAAAGCACTTTGGCTATGATGCACAGGCCTTTGACAGGGTCTTTGAAAAGGAAATCCTGCCCCTTTATGCGGCGGCAGGCAAGGATGGCTGGACCCCCGGCATGATCGGCTGGACCTATGAAAGGGACCAGGGAATACGGCGCTTTTGTCTTCTTGTTGAGCTTGTGCGCGGGAAAGAGGACGAAAAGAGAGGCCTTCCTGGAGGTCCCTTTGGCTTTCTTCCAAGGCGCAGACAGCGGGAATTGTAAATAATAAGCAAATCCGAAGGCTGTGATTTGCAATATTTGAGCAGTTTTACTATAATAAAAGCAGAAGTACAAAGGATCCCCTCATGAATGTATTTGAAATGCGGATCTTTTCCGGGGGACTTTGCCTGTGTGGCATGGGAGCATGCCGGAAAGGAGGCCTTTATGAAAACCATTATTACCATTGGCAGACAATACGGATCGGGAGGAAGAGCAGTCGGACAGAAGATCGCCCAGCACTATGGCATCAAATTCTGGGACAACGAGCTGCTCGATAAGGTGGCGGAAGACAGCGGCTACGCCCGGGAATTTCTGGAGAGACAGGATGAGAGGCCTTCCCATGCTTTCTTTAATCTGGGAGCGGATGCCTATCCCTTCGGTCTGGGCGTTCCGGCCTTTGTGGACATGCCCCTTTCCCAGAAGATTTTCCTGGCCCAGTATGAGGTGATCAAGAACATCGCCAAGGAGGGCCCGGCCGTTTTTGTCGGCAGATGCACGGATATCGTGCTGGAAGATTTTGACAATGTCATCAATATCTTCATTCATGCAAACGATGATTTCAAATGGCAGAGGATGCAGTCCCATCCCCAGTCCTATCCCGCTTTTACAGACAAGGAAAAGGCCATGGAATACTGTGCCAAAAAGGATAAGCAGAGACAGGCCTACTATAACTACTATTCGGAGAAAAAATGGGGCAGGGCCGATACCTATAACATGACCTTTGATACCTCCCTGCTTGGCATCAACGGCACTGCCAAGGTCATCATTTCCGCCATCGACGCCTTTGAGGAAGTCAGCGATATCAGAAAACAGAAGGGAATCTACAGACTGGATCAGTAAACGATCTGAGAATATGGCAGAAAGACAGGTGCCTGACAGCCTATGCTGCCAGGCCCTTTTCTTTTGGAAAGCCTTTGGAAAAGTTAACAAGATTGCCATCCTGTACTTCTCTATGTAAAATATAATAATCTTGTAATAATAGTATTTCTCGACAAGAGGAATCTGAAAAGAATATACAGAAGGAGAAAAGCCTTGAAATTTGCAAAACTGACGGCCCTGCTGCTTGTTCTTACTGCGTTTTCCATGACAGGATGTGGTCTGTTTACGGATCCGGAGGAGATCATTTCCAACATCACCGAACCGGAGGAAACAGAGGTTGTGGAGGAGGTTCAGGAGGAGGTCCCTGAAGAACCCGAGGAAGAGGAAGTCAAGGTCGACCGCAGTATCTGTTATCCTGCCTATCTGGAGGAGCTGCAGATGTTCCGCACGGAGATCCTGGGCTATTACTGGCAGCACGGCTATCGGTTCGATGAAGAAGAGAGCCGGGGCTACGGCAAGGATACCCCCAAACCGGTGGCGATCCGGGACGTAACGGGAGACGGCCTGCCGGAGCTGATCTATATCGCAGGCGTGAAATATCCCAACTGGGAGGATTATTATACGACGGACCTGCGGATCTGTACCTTCCAGAACGGCCACATCGTCCGGCTTTATCAGGATGAATGGGACGTCCAGAACGAGGACGGCTTCCGCTATATGCTCTTCACCTCCAAAAAGGATGATTATCTCCACGCCTATATCAGCACCGGCGAAGACGACAAGACCATCCGCTTCGTGCACTTTGCCCCTTCCAATGACGGCCTTCTGAAGATCGTCACAGACCTGCGCATGGTGGAAGAAGATGGGGATACCCGCTACTATGTCGGAAAAGACCAGACCTCCTATGACGAATATGAAAAGAATCTGAACAAGATCCTGAAGCGGATGCACCGGAATCTGATGTACGGCGATCTGTCCGAAGAATCCCTGATCAGCGAGCAGGCTTCTTCCCTGAAAAAGGTGGACAAGACCTATTCCGCAGCCGTTGTTTACCTGGGCGGCAAGGAGGACGAGGACGCAAAGGCCATTGAAGAGAGGCACCGCGGCAATGTCATTGAAGAAAACGAAGCAGAAGTCCCCGAGGAAGAGGAAGAAATGACGGAAGAGGACTATCTGCGGGAAGCCAAGGAAGAGCTGAAGAAGGAGCAGGAGGAAGCAGAGCGGCAGAAAGCGGCGGAAGAGGAAAGGAAGAAACAGGAAGAAGCACGCAAACAGGAAGAGGCCAGAAAGAAGGAAGAAGAGAAGAAGAAACAGCAGCAGGAGGCTTCCTCCGGAAAGACCATTACCTACAGCAGTTCCCATCGTCTGTCTGAATCCGAGCTGGAGGGCGTATCCAAGAATGACATGCAGATGGCCATCAATGAGATCTATGCCAGACACGGCTACAAGTTCAAGTCCGAGGAGATCCTGAACTATTTCAAGCAGTTCAGCTGGTATGATCCGGACGAAACAGACCAGAGCGTGATCATCGGCAGACTCAACGCCACGGAAAAGGCCAATGTGGATCTGCTGCGGGAAATGATCAACCGCTGACCCTCTCTGCTTATGCCGGTTCAGATACCTTTTGTGCCTTTCATTGCGAATCCCGGGAAAAAGAGTTAGAATAAAAGAAACTGTAACAGGTATGCCTTTGGGGGCAAAAAACTACATTGAACTTGGGAGGAGTTTATGAAAAAGGAATACAATATCTGTCTGGATATCGGCGGAACCAAGACCCTTGGCGTCATATTCAACAAGGACAACGAGATCATCTACCGCATTAAAAAAAGGACCCAGGACGGGGGAGCGGATTCTTCCAACGTGGAAGAGCTGATCTGCTCTGTTGTCGAGGAGCTTCTGGACGGGGCCGGCATCAAGAAGAGCCAGATCAACGCCATTGCAGCCGGCGCGCCCGGCGTCATCAACCAGGAGACAGGCATTGTTCTCTTTTCTCCCAATCTTCCCTGGAGAGACTATGATATCAAGACGCCCATCGAATCCAGATTCGGGGCTCCCTTCTATATCGGCAACGACGTGAACGTAGGCGTTCTGGGCGAATATAAATACGGTGCAGCCAGGGGCTACAACAATGTCGTCGGCTTCTTCGTAGGAACCGGTATGGGCGGCGGACTGATCCTGGACGGCAAGCTCTTTACCGGCACCGGCTTCAAGGGTGCGGAATACGGTCACATGGTCCTCAATGACGAGGGTCCTCTGTGCGGCTGCGGCCAGAGAGGCTGCCTGGAAGCCTTCTCTTCCAAGAAGGGCATGACTGCCTATATCAGACAGCAGATCTCCCGGGGCCGTAAGACCAAGATGGAAGACAAGATCACCGATACCGGCGTTTTCAAGAGCAAATATCTGAAGAAATACCTGGCCAAGGGTGATGAGGTGACCGTGGAAGCCGTCGACAGAGCCTGCCATTATCTGGCTGTTGCCACCGGCAATATGATCAATACCATCAGCCCCGATGTCGTTGTATACGGCGGCGGCGTTATTGAAGCATGCGGCGAGACCTTCCTGGAGAAGATCTCTGCAGAAGTCGACAAGTACTGCATGCCTTCCATCAGACCTACCGTGGAACTCAAAACAGCCGCTCTGGGTGATGATTCCATCCTCTACGGCGCTCTGTCCATGATCCATGACCATGATTAAATGATTTTTCAGGGGCCCTGTACTGCGGTGCAGGGCCTTCTTTATGCGAAAAATCCGCCAGACGGCCGCCTCTGCTGCAGGAGAGATCATCAACTTTTAACAGGTCTGAATTTACTTCAACCACAATATCTGCTATAATAACATGACGATTTTGCAGGAAACTGTTTTTTTACAGGAGGAATCAGCATTAATGAAAATCTTAAAACGTCTGACAGCCCTGGTCCTTTGTGCGGTCCTTGCGGCCGGCGTAATGCCCGGTCCTGCAGAGGCTAAGACCAAATATAAGGTTTCCAGAGAAAATTTTTATGTTTACAGCAGCGATAAGTGGGTCCCGAAGGAAGAGACAAAATATACCTACTCGGACGGCGGCAGACTGAAAAAAACGGTATATGGCTATGACGGCATAAAGCTGGACAACAGCCGTTACAGAACGATCAAGACGACGAAGTATACCTACAAGAACGGAAAGATCTCCAAGCTTCAGTACTATAACACCAAGGGCGAGAAGCACGGCTATGTGACCTATGTCTATGCCAGCAACGGGAAGCTGCAGCGCTGGGTCGAACGAAGAGAAGACGGCACCCTGAAGGCCGAGGAAGTCTATTTTACCAAGGGCAGCTCCAAGGGTAAGATCAAGTCCCACGCCACCTACAAGACCAACGGCACGACCGTAAGGACCCAGGAGAAGTATTCCTATACCTACTATAAGAGCGGAGAGCTCAAGGAGGAGGAATGCGAATCCTTCATCCGGGGAACCTCAGAAACCAAGACAACGACCCGCTATAATAAGGACGGGTCCATCAAATATGTGGATCTTTCTCTCAAGACCGACAAGATGACCCAGAAGTCTCATTCGGATTATTCCTATACCAAGAGCGGGTCGGCCCTGAAGACCCAGACGGTCAAGACCAGCGAAAAGCAGACCTATGCCAAGTACCAGTGGATCAAACATGAGATCACAGAAGTGACTACCTATTCCACCTCCGGCAACAACAAGGGAGAGCCCACCCAGATTGTGACCAAGATCGACGGAAAGCTGCGGGCTTCCAAAGATTCCGCCGTCACCACCTCCTCCAAGACGGAGAAACAGACCTATGAGTATACCTATGACAGCCACGGCAATCTCAAGCAGAAACTCCTTCGTCTGAACGGCGGCGTTTACGAAAAGTGGACCTATAAATACAAGTCCTTCTAAACCATACGAATGATTATACAGACAGCTCCGGTTTCCGGAGCTGTTTTGTTTTTTTGCCCTGCGCTGCCTGAATGGTTCATAACAAAGAGATGTTTTTTCGGCAAATTGCAGCCCTTTTATAGTCTGCAGCGGGCCTGGGATGGTATAATTTATAAAGAGCTACCGTTTGCTTCATAAGGAGGGGAATATGAAAAAATTCAAAAGGATGACAGCCCTGCTGCTTTCGATCATGCTGGTGCTTGGCGCGTGCGGTGCCCCGGACCAGGCCAGAGTGGAGACCCAGGCGGTGGAATCGGAATCCGGCGCCGCTGAGGAGGCCGGGGAAGAAGAAGCGCTGGTAACGGCAAAGGCCGTAGAAGACCCGGAATCAGGTGAAGAGACCAGTCCGGAGGAAGCCCCGCAGGAAGAGGACGCCGCAGAGCCGGCAGCTGAGACAGAGGGAGAGGCTGTCTTTGAGGAGTCGGAAGAAGGCGTGATCCTGAATGCCTATAAAACGGATGACATGGCAAGCCTTGACGTTCCGGAGCCGGAGGGGGAAGAAGGAGAGATCAAGGAAGTCAACGAGGAGGAGATGAACCGGGCCAGGTCCACTCTTCTTTATAACAATGCTTCCCTCTTTTACTACTATACAAAGCTCAATAAGGGCCAGAAAAAGATGTACAGAAGGCTGCTGAATGTCCTTCGCTATCCTGACTCCAATGAGGTGGGAAAGGCCTTTAAGATCAAGGCAGAGCCCGGCAGCAAGAAATACAGCAACTGGTTTTCCAAAGTCTATATGGCTCTGCAATACGACCATCCGGAGCTCTTCTGGTTTTTCAGTGGCGATAATGGTGTCAGTGTATGGCATTATTATTCCAGGTATCCGGATGCCAAGGGGAGATACACCTACCAGTTCTTCCTGAAGGGCACCTACAAGAACTATAAAAAGGAGGTCACCGCCTTCTATGATGCGGTGGACTCCGTGATGAAGGGGCTGGATAAAAAGGCTCCCAAAGCCAAGCTGGCCCTGCAGGTCCATGACAGGCTGCTGGATCTGTGCGATTATAATGATGAAGCCTATGCCCAGAGAGGATCCTCATTCTACTCTAATAACTATTGCCATACTGCTTACGGCGCCCTGGTCAAGGACAGCAGCGGGCGGTGGAACAAGCCGGTCTGTGACGGATATTCCATGGCCTATGAGTTTATTCTGCAGCAGCTGGGCTTTTATGTAACGGTGGTCTGCGGAGAGGCAGGCAGCAGCAGAAGCGACGCCTCCGGTCATGCCTGGAATGCGGTCTATCTGAACGGCAACTGGTATGAGGTCGATGTGACCTGGGACGATATAGACCCTGAAAGCGGCTGGAACAGGTGTGAGGCCGGCCGCCTTGCAGCAAAGGATTCCGCTTACATGCGCAAGGTCAGGCACTATCTCTTCCTGGTTTCCACCGATTATATTACCGACTTTACGGATGGGCCCTCCTTCCGCTACCGGCTCAGGAACGGCGCCTGGTTCCAGGCGATGGGCAATTCTGTCCATATCCGCAGAGGGAAAAGCAAAACTGAACTGTTCAGCGAAGCGCCCTGGTGCGCCGGCGGTAAATTTTTCCATGGCCAGAACATCTAGAGAAAAGCCGAAGTCCATCCCTGGCACATCCCCTGGTGCCTTCGGCAGTAAGCGAAGAGGTCGAATATGCCGGACAGACATTTTCTGAAAAAACTGATTCTTACAGGAGCCTGCGCAGCCCTTCTTATGGGCTGTGCAGGCTCTGCTTCCGTGCAGGAAGAAGAGCAGCCCCAGGACTATATCATGACGGAGGAAGAGGCCGGCCAGGCCATGGAGACTGTTACGACCGCAAAGCCGGAGGACCAGGAGAAGGAGGAGGAAATTGCCCAGGCTGTGGAGGCCAGGCAGCAGGAACAGGACGAGTCTCTGACAGAGTTAAGACTCCTGGATCCTTCCCTGCCCAGAGACCGTAAGAACTATACGGTCATGATCTATATGATCGGCTCCAACCTGGAATCCGGCAGGGGCTTTGCCAGCCTGGACCTGATGGAGATCGCCGGGTCCGGCCTTGATTTTGAAAAGACCAACGTCCTGGCCTATACAGGCGGCACCAGATACTGGAAAACAGGCATTCCCAATGACCGCAACTGCGTGCTGGATATGTCCAGACCGGATGGGGAAAGGATCGTCGCTTCCACCGGTGAAAGCGCCGATATGGGCGATCCTTATACCCTGCTTTCCTATCTGGATTTTGCCTGGAATAATTATCCGGCAGATCACTTTGCCCTGATTTTCTGGGATCACGGAAACGGTCCTCTCTGGGGCTATGGATCCGATGAGCTCTTTAACGGAGATGCGATCCTGCTTTCGGAAATGAACCAGGCCCTGTCCCAGTCTCCCTTTCTGCGGAAGAACCGTCTGGACTGGATCGGCTTCGATGCCTGTCTGATGGCGGATCTGGAAATCATGACCATGTGGTCCTCCTATGCGGATTACTATGTGGCCTCCCAGGAATATGAACCCGGAAACGGCTGGGATTACAGCTGGCTGTCCGTCCTGAATACCACGTCGGAGCCTAAAGAGATCACGGGGGCCATTGTGGAGACCTATAAAGATTTCTACAGGGCCGCCAGATCCGAGTACAGCAATCCGGATGTGACTTTGTCTGTGATCGATCTGTCCAGGATCAAACGCCTCAACAAGGCCGTGGACGCCCTTTTTGCCAGGCTGGAGACCTCCCTGGACCAGGGCAAATTCTCCGCCATCCAGAAGACCCGGACAGGCGTGAAGGGCTTTGGCCATGTGGTTTCCGGCTCCCAGGCAGGCACCTCCCTCTATGATCTGGCGGACGCCGCTTCCCTGGCCAGGGCTTTTTCCGAAATGGCCCCTGAGGAAAGCCAGAAGGTGATCACGGCCATTGGTGATACGGTGGTATTGAGCTATGCCAATGTGGAAAATGCGGCAGGCATTTCCCTCTATTATCCGCTTTCCAATAAGACCCTCTATATGCAGTTCCGAAATGTATTCCAGTTCGACTGGATCGGGAAGGCCTATGGAAGCTTTATAAAAAAGATGGCCAGGATCTGGCTGAAGGGAAAGACCGGAAGCTGGATTGTCCAGGCCCCTGTCCGGGGAGAGGACGGCTATCAGGTCACACTGACAGGGGAACAGGTCGAGGATGTCAGCAGCGCCTGCTACTATATCCTGAAAAAGGACGAGGATTCCCACGGCTATGCGGAGATCCTCAGTGAGGGCGTTCTGGATCTTTCCGGCGATACCCTCTATCTGCCAGCCGATCCCCTTCTGTTTAAGGTCGTGACAGACTATGGGACAGAAAACATCTGCAGTGTAAGGGTGGCGGAAAGCACCGCTTCCAGAAATCTCTATACGACCTTTGGGACCAGCCTCTACCATGGCCATCTTCTGACGGGAGACACCTATGATTCCGCCTTCCAGAAGGTGTCTGTTTCCATGCAGGAGAACCTGAAAACAGGACAGGTATCCATGCGGTCGGTGATCTCCCAGGGCGGAACGGCCGAGATGGGCAGCAAGGATCTGATCAATGTCGCAGAGTATGACGGTATTCTGACCGCCTTTTCCTACTATATGCCTTCCTACAACAGCGACGGGACCCTCCAGCCCTGTACGGAGTGGAACCAGAACACCTACAGCACGATCAATGAGATCCAGGTGGGCGATTCCTTTAAGGTGGAACCCCTGCATGTTTCCCAGACGGGAGGAGATTACTACTATCAGGTCATCCTGGAAGACATATACGGAAACCGGACGGCCTCCAATCTGACCAGGATCCGGCCGGAACGGGATTTCTATGAAAAAAGTGTCCGGACGGAGAAGGGCCTCCTTGAGTACTATGTCTATAAGGACCATGCGGAGCTGGCCCTTTACAGCGGCAGAGACACGGCCCTTGTCCTCCCGGACTATGTGGACGACCTCCCCGTGACCCGGATCGGGGGCGCCTTTGGCCGGTTTTCCTATGGCTATTCCACGGGCTACAACATTCTGGAGTCCATTACCCTGCCTTCTACCCTGACGGAGATCGGCCCCCATGCCTTCTTCTGGTGCAGGAATCTGAAGGAGATCCAGATCCCGGATGGGGTGACCCGGATCGGGGCGGATGCCTTCTGCTCCTGTCAGTCCCTGACCCGGATCCAGCTTCCCAAGTCCCTCCAGGAGATCGGCCCCGAGGCCTTTGCCTTCAGCGGCCTTACGTCCCTGGCCCTGCCCTCCGGGCTGGAAAAAATCGGAGAGGGCGCCTTTGAAGGCTGCACAGCCCTGCAGAGCTTTACGCTGACAGACAATCCCTTCTTCTGCCTGAAGGACGGCTGCCTTTACAGCGCAGACAAAAAGACCCTGTTCGCCTACGCATGCGGAAGACCGGAGACGGACCTGGTCCTGGAGGAGGGCCTTACGGAGATCCGGAGAGGGACCTTCCAGCAGGCAGGAAACCTCCAAAAGGTCACGCTGCCTTCCACGCTGACTTCCATCGGCAGCTTTGCCTTCTATGACTGCAGGAGCCTGGTCATGCCGGCCCTGCCGGAGGGGCTTGCCAGGATCGGCAACTTTGCCTTCGACTGCGCCAGCTGGGCCTACAGGGACGAGGATTTCAAAGCAGAGCCGGCGCTCATAAAGATCGGCCCTGCCCTGGCTGAGATCGGCAGAGACGCCTTTGGGATTTTTGAAGCCAGGACCTATGAGGTCTCGGAGGAGAATCCCTGGTTTTCCTCCTCGGGAGGCTGCCTTCTCAATAAGGCCGGTGACGTTCTGGTGGATTTTGCTGTCGGCAGGAACCTGAATCTGGTCCTGCCGGGGACGGTCACAGACTTTGACTTTGACTGTCTGGGCTTTGTCAAAAATCTTTCCATGGATCCGGAAAATTCCTACGACCTGTTTCTGACGGATACAGTCCAGCGCTTTACGATGAATACGGAGCCGGATGCCCATGTCAGGATCCATGTCCCCCAGGGAAGCACCGCAGCCATGTTCTGCGAGACCCAGGGCCTGACCTATACCCTGGAAACGGAGCAGCCGGTAAAGAGCGTGACCCTGGAGACGGCAGAGGGGACCTGCGTCTACCTGCTCTATCAGACCCATGCGGCCCTGACCGCCTATCAGGGCCTGGACAGGACCCTGCAGGTGCCGGAGACCGTAGAAGGGCTTCCCGTGACCACCATCGGGAGCGGGAGTGAACCCATCCAGGTCAGGGTCTATAACGCCGGGGGCGAGGAGACCCTGGGCGAGGGCCAGAGCCGGAATCTCAAGGAAATTCTTCTGCCGGATACCGTCAGGATCCTGAACGACAGGGCCTTTGCCGACATGGATCTGGATCAGATCAGGCTGCCGGAAGGCCTGGAATATATAGGAGCCAGAGCCCTGGCCTGCAGGGTCAGGATCGACAGACTCCCGGCCGGCCTGAAGACCATCCGGTCTGAGGGAATTCAGTATCTGACCACCAGCAGAAAGGACAAAAAGCTGGTCCTGCCCGCCGGCCTGGAGAAGCTGGATACCGGGGCCTTTTCCAATGTGATCGGGATCGAGCGCTTTGCCATCAAAAAGTCCAATCCCAATTACAGGGTAAAAGAGGGCGTCCTCTACAGTAAGGACGGGACCAGGCTGGTCCTCTTCCCGGCGGGAAGAACCGGAGAGTCCTTTAAGGTGCCCGGGGGCACGGAGGTCGTCTCTTCCTACGCCTTTACAGGCTGCCGGATCCGGGAGATCCGCTTTGCCGGCTCTGTCAAAGAGCTGGAGGATTATGCCTTCAGCAGCAGCTATGTGGAATCGGTAAAATTCGGAAAAAACCTCCTCTTTATTGGAGACCGTGCTTTCCAGTACTGCAGCAAACTGGCCAAGGCGGACTTTACCGAATCCGTGTCCTATATCGGGGACTATGCCTTTTATAACTGCACGGCCCTGCAGGACCTGCAGCTGGTAGAGGGGCTGATCTATATCGGAGACTGCGCCTTTTCAAGAGATCCCCTGATCCACGCGGTGGCCCTGCCCTCGTCGCTGGTCTATGTGGGCAATCAGGCCTTCTATGACTACGGATCGCCTGTGCGGCAGGGAGAAGAGAGAAAAATAAAGATCGGCAGCGAAATGGAATTTGTGGGATCCAGATCCTTTGCTTCCCTTCCGATATCTGCCTTCAGCGTTTCCAAAAAGAATGAGGCTTTTGCCAGCAGAGAAGGCTTTTTGACAGATAAGGCAGGCAAGATCCTGCTCCAGGCCCCTTCGGGCCTGAAGGGAAGGGTCCAGGTGCCGGAGGGCATCGTACAGATCGATGAAATGGCCTTCTGCGGATGCTATCAGGTCACGGACCTGGTCCTGCCCGCCTCCATCGAAACGATCCCTACCAGCCTTTTCTACACCGGCTACAAGTGGGAAGAGCTTCGAAGTCCTGTGACCTTCCATCTGCCGGAGGGGTCTTCTCTGATCCCCTGGTTTCTGGAGAACGACATTTCCTTCGAGCTTTACTGAATACACAGGCTGTATCCAAAAAACGCTTAGGAATTGTT
>CAMNJZ010000013.1 GCA_946541955.1 uncultured Lachnospiraceae bacterium
GTTCCTGCCCATGACCAGCGTGACTGGGAATTCGCAAAGAAATTCGGCATCGATATCATCCAGGTCATCAAGGGCGGCGACATCGAGAAGGAAGCCTATACCGGCGACGGTGAGATGATCAATTCTGAATATCTCAACGGCTATACCAACAAGAAGGATTCCATCGCCCGCATGTGCGAGGAAATCGAGAAGAAGGGCATCGGCGAAGCCGGCGTGCAGTATAAGATGAAGGACTGGGCCTTCAACCGCCAGAGATACTGGGGCGAGCCTATTCCGCTGATCCACTGCCCCAAATGCGGCGTCGTCGCGGTTCCCTATGAGGAGCTTCCTCT
The DNA here is from genome assembly GCA_946541955.1 of uncultured Lachnospiraceae bacterium. GTDB lineage: Bacteria > Bacillota > Clostridia > Lachnospirales > Lachnospiraceae > CAG-791. The sequence continues at coordinate 333 of CAMNJZ010000013.1, forward strand.
GCGCCTGCCCGAAGTCGAAGATTTCGAGCCCGGTCAGGACGGACAGTCCCCTCTGGCCAGGATCGATTCCTTTGTCAACTGCACCTGCCCCAAGTGCGGCGGCGCTGCCAAGAGAGAAACAGATACCATGCCCCAGTGGGCAGGTTCCTCCTGGTATTTCCTCCGCTACTGCGATCCGCATAATGACAAGGCCTTCGCAGACTATAAGAAGCTGGAATACTGGATGCCGGTAGACTGGTACAACGGCGGCATGGAGCATGTCACAAGACACCTGCTTTATTCCCGCTTCTGGCATCATTTCCTCTATGATATCGGGGAAGTCAACACGCCTGAGCCCTATGCAAAGCGCACCGCCCAGGGTATGATCCTCGGCTCTGACGGTGACAAGATGTCCAAGTCCAAGGGCAACGTGGTGGATCCTCTGGATATCGTTGACCAGTATGGCGCCGATACCCTCCGCGTCTATATCATGTTCATGGGCGAATACGGCGCAGCCGCTCCCTGGAATGACAGCTCTGTAAAGGGCTGCCGCAGATATCTGGAGAGAGTGGCCGGCCTGACCGACCTGGTGGTGGACGGCGACGTTGCCGAGCTGGAAGTAGGCATCCACAAGGCCATCAAGAAGGTCTCCTCCGATATCGAGGAGCAGAAGTACAATACGGCCATTGCAGCCCTGATGTCCCTCCTCAATGATATCTACAAGGTCGGCAAGATCGGCAGAGCCCAGCTCATCGACTACATGAAGCTGCTCAGCCCCTTCGCGCCCCATATCACAGAGGAAATGTATGAGGTACTGGGCGGCGAAGGCTTCCTGACCGTTTCCGCATGGCCTGAATATGACGAGTCCAAGACAGTGGATGCTGAGATCGAGATCGGCGTCCAGGTCAACGGCAAGGTCCGCGGCGTTGTACGCATTCCCAAGGACTGCCCCAAGGATCAGGCCCTTACGCTTGGCAAGACAGATCCCAAGATCGCCGGCTTCCTGGAAGGCAAGACCCTGGTCAAAGAGATTTATGTACCCAATAAGATTCTGAACTTTGTTGTCCGTTAACAGCGGAAACAAGGGAAATCACTCCGGGCTGTCCTTCCCCTGAAGGGCAGCCCTTTGTATATGTATCCATGCGCCATGCCCTGCCTGCACGGCTGAGAGAAAAGTATGGGAGGAGAGGGGATTTTGGAAGACCGCCTTTATCATATCGTACATGAAGAGCCCTATAATCATCTGGAATGCGAGGCTTATTGGAAGGAGAGGGAGCCGGACCGCTTCAGAGACCTGGAGGAGGCCGCGGCCCCTGCCCCTGCTGACTTTGTAAGGGAATACGGCCTGGACTGTATCCTTGCCTATCTAAGGCAGGAGGGGGAGGAGGGGGACTTTGATGAAGATACCGTCTATGGGATCTTCCGCTTTCTGGGAAGGATCTGGCGTCTTTTCAGGAGACAGGGCCCCTGCCGGAGAGAGGAAGAGGAGGCCCTTTCCTTCTGGGCCCAGGCAGGGAAGGCCCTGCGGGGGCTGGAGAGCGGCCATATGCATGTCTATGCAGCAGGGATGGCCGCCATGCTTGCCTTTCTGCAGAAAAACGGCTTCACCGACCTGGAAAAGAAGGCCTTTCTGACCCTGCTTTCAGAGACCGCCCCCTGCCTGGCAGCAAGACTGTCAGAGGATGCAAAGGGGGAAGGCCTCATGGATCTGCGGGCCCTCCTTACCGGGCACCTTTCCGTCTTTGAAACGGCCCTGCAGGTGAACGGACGCACAAGGACCAGGATTCTCCTGCCGGCCCAGGCGGACCCGGAAAGAGCCCGGGAGATGGCTGGGAAGGCCCTGGAGGAGAGCGGCTATGGCACAGAGGGCATGGAAATGCACTATGTGCCCGGCAGGATCATCAATTTCTTTTCCAGCCGTGCTTGACATACATGTATTAAATGTATACAATTATACATGCGTTTGATTTTCCCAGGGGCTATAGAGAGATCAGACAACGAATATGGGGTCCGCTAAAAGCGGGGGAAAGGAAGAAAATGGCTAAATATGATCTTGCCAGAGAAGTATCCGATAAATACTCTCTGCGTGGAATGGTTTTTACCAAAATCCGGGAAGACATCCTGAACGGCATATATAAGGAGCATGAAGAACTGAAGGAAGCCAAGATCGGGAAGGAGCTGGGGGTTTCCAGAACCCCGGTCCGGGAGGCCTTAAGACAGCTGGAGCTGGAGGGCCTGGTCCAGATCATTCCCAATAGGGGCGCCTTTGTGACAGGGATCTCAGCCAAGGACGTGCAGGACATCTACATGATCCGGGCAAGGCTGGAGGGCCTCTGCGCCAGATGGGCCTGCGAGCACATCACCCGGGAGCAGATGGAATCCATGGAGGAAAATGTATATCTGGCCGAGTTCCATTCTGCCAAGGGCCATATGGAGCAGCTGGCGGAGCTGGACAACCAGTTCCATCATATCCTCTATGAAGCCTGCGATTCCAAGCTTTTAAAGCATCAGCTCCTGGATTATCACGAGTATCTTCTCCGGGTGCGCCGCAAGGCTCTGGGGACCCAGACAAGAGCGACGGTATCCATCAAGGAGCACAGGGCCATTATGGAGGCGATCCGGGCCGGCAACGCGGATCTGGCGGAACGCCTGGCCTCCGATCATATGACCAACGCTTATGGAAATCTGGTCCAGAACGGACTGTATGATATATATAAAAAATAAAGTGTTTTGCGCACGGTAAGGAGCAATTTATGAGCAAAATCACAATGAAGACCCCTATTGTAGAGATGGACGGAGATGAAATGACCAGAGTGATCTGGCAGATCATCAAGGACGAGCTTCTTTATCCCTACATTGACCTGAAGACAGAATACTATGATCTGGGCCTGCAGCACAGAGATGAGACAGATGACCAGGTCACCATCGATGCTGCTGAAGCGACCAAGAAGTACGGCGTTGCTGTCAAATGCGCGACCATTACTCCCAATGTGGCCAGAATGTCCGAATACAATCTGAAGAAGATGTATAAGAGCCCCAACGCCACCATCCGTGCCTCTCTGGACGGCACCGTATTCCGTGCTCCCATCCTGGTCAAGGGCATCGAGCCCTATGTCCGCTCCTGGAAAAAGCCCATCACCATGGCCCGTCATGCCTATGGCGATATCTATAAGAATTCCGAGCTCAAGATCGATGTTCCCGGCAAGGCGGAAATCGTATTTACCGCTGAGGACGGCACCGAGACCAGAAAGACCATCTTTGATTTCAAGGGCCCCGGCATTGTCCAGGGCATCCATAACACCGATGCATCCATCGAGAACTTCGCAAGAGCCTGCTTCCAGTATGCGCTGAGCCAGAAGGAAGATCTCTGGTTCTCCTGCAAGGATACCATCTCCAAGACCTATGACGGCAACTTCAAGGCGATCTTCCAGAGACTCTATGATGAGGAATTCAAGCCTGCCTTTGAAGAAGCTGGCATCACCTACTTCTATACCCTGATCGATGATGCGGTCGCCCGCGTGATCCGTTCGGAAGGCGGCTTTATCTGGGCCCTGAAGAACTATGACGGCGATGTCCAGTCGGATATGTCAGCGACAGCCTTCGGCTCCCTGGCCATGATGACTTCCGTTCTGGTTTCTCCTGACGGAAACTATGAATATGAAGCAGCCCACGGAACCGTACAGAGGCATTATTACAAGCACCTGAAGGGTGAATCCACCTCCACCAACTCCGTAGCGACCATCTTTGCCTGGTCAGGCGCCCTGCGCAAGAGAGGCGAGCTGGATGGCATCGAGGAACTGGTCCGCTTTGCAGACGCCATGGAAAAGGCGACCCTGGATACCATCGAATCCGGAAAGATGACAGGCGACCTGGCCATGATCTCTACCCTGGACCATGTGGAAAAGCTCAGCACAGAGGGCTTCATCCAGGCCGTGAGAGAAAGACTGGATCAGCTTCTGGCTTAAGAGGCAAGAGAAAAAGGCAGATACGGGAGACCAAGCTCCTGTATCTGCCTTATTATTTTTTTAAGCCTCTTCGGAAAGAGTCTCCCATTTTTCATAGAGCTCTGCCAGGGCGTTTTCAATTTCTTCCCTGCGGGCAGAGAGCTTTGTCAGAGCTTCCAGGTCAGTGCAGACCTCGGGCTTTGCCATTTCGGCGTCGAGGGAGGCGCCTTCCTCCTCCAGGGCTGCGATGGCGTCCTCACATTTTTTCAGATCGGAAGCGGCCTTGCGCAGCCTTGCCTGTTCTTCCTTCTGCTTTTTCCAGTCATCGGAGCCTGCAGAAAGGGATTTGGCCGCCTGGGGGGCCTTTTCCATCTGCTTTTTTGCTTCCTCATAGGACAGGCCCTGCTGGCTGGCATAGGCGTCCTGTATGAGGCTCTCTTCCACCTCCTGAGACTTCTCCAGATAGAAATCATAGTTGCCCATGTACCTGTCCGGAACGGTATCCTTGCCGTTTCCGGGATAGGAGAGCATCATTTTGTCGGTCAGGGAAAGGATCCGGCTGGCCGTATGATTGATGAAATACCGGTCATGGGACACATAGAGGACGGTCCCCTCGTAGGAATTGAGGGCGTTCTCCAGGACCTCTCGGGAGGTCATGTCCAGGTGGTTCGTGGGCTCGTCCAGGATCAGGAAATTGGCCTGGGAGAGCATGAGCTTGGCCAGGGAGACCCGGCCCTTTTCACCGCCCGACAAAGACCGGATCTGCTTGAAAACGTCTTCTCCGGTAAAAAGGAAGGAGGCCAGGAGATTGCGGATCTCTGTATTGGTCATGGCCGGATAGGCGTCTGAAATTTCCTCAAATACGGTATTGTCATCATGGAGTACGTGGTGCTCCTGATCGTAGTAGCCTATGTGGACGTTGGCGCCCAGGCGGATCCTGCCTTCGTCCGGGGGCGTCAGCTCGTTAATGATCCTGAGAATGGTGGTCTTGCCGGTGCCGTTGTCGCCGATCATAGCCACATGCTCGCCCCGGCGGATCTGGAAGGAGAGGCCCTTGAAAAGCTGTTTCTGGTCAAAGGACTTGGCCAGGCCTTCGACCTCCATGACCTCCCGGCCGCTTTTGATACAGGGCTTCAGGACCAGGTGCATGTCGTCCCGGATCTCAAAGGGCTTTTCGATCCTTTCAGTTTTGGCCAGCATCTTTTCCCGGCTCTCAGCCCGTTTGATGGATTTCTCCCGGTTGAACTGCTTGAGCTTGGCAATGACGGCCTCCTGGTGACGGATCTCCGCCTGATTGTTGAGCCAGGCCTTGCGCTGGGCCTCCCGCAGGTTTTTCTTCTGCTCGGCATAGAAGGAATAATTGCCGGGGAATACCAGGCATTTGGTATTTTCGATCTCGATGACCTTTGTGACCGTCCGGTCCAGAAAATACCGGTCATGGGATACGATGAGGACCGTTCCCTTATAATTGGAAAGATAGGTTTCCAGCCAGCGGATGCTCCCCAGATCCAGATGGTTTGTGGGCTCATCCAGGATGATGATGGGGGGCTTTGACAAAAGCAGCTTGCCCAGGGCCACCCGGGTCTTCTGGCCGCCGGAGAGGGTGGAAATGCTCTGATCGTATTCTTCCTCAGAAAAGCCCAGGCCCCGCAGTACGCCCACGATCTCGCCCTTGTAGGAATAGCCGTTTTCCATCTCGAAGGCATGCAGGAGATCGGTATATTCGGCCATGAGGCTGACCAGGGCTTCTCCCTGCAGGGTATTCATCCGCCTTTCATCCTCTGCGATCTGGTTTTCCATGTCCAGAAGATACTGCTTGACAGACAAAAGCTCCTCATAGATGGTCCGGGTGGAATCCAGGTTCTGATTCTGGGCCAGATAGCCGAAGCCCGTGTCCCTGGCAAAGGAAACGGTGCCGGTATCGGCCTCCATTTCGCCTGTGATGATCCGGATCAGGGTGGTCTTGCCGGCGCCGTTCATGCCCACGATGGCAGCCTTTTCCCCCTTCTCCAGATGGAAGGTGATGTCTGACAGAACGGTATGGTCTGCAAAGGCTTTGGATATATGATGACAGGATAGTATCATGATATTTTTTCTCCATGCTGTACAAGTCTAAAGGTCATCTTAAAGGACTTTGGATATTCTGTCAAATGACAGCGCAGGGCGGCCATACCGGGCGGCAGAGGCCGAATCAGTTGCAAGTTCCCGACTTCTCCTTTATAATAAATATGTATTTTTTTTACAAAACAGGGGAGAGTGTTTAAGATTGGAAACGAAGGAAATATCACAGGCTGTCATTGGCAGACTGCCCAGGTACTACCGCTATCTGGGAGAACTCGAGAAGCTGGGCATTGAGAGGGTCTCCTCCCAGGAACTCAGCGCAATGATGCACGTGACAGCATCCCAGATCCGGCAGGACTTTAATAATTTCGGCGGCTTCGGCCAGCAGGGATATGGCTATAATATCCACTATCTGCATGAGGAAATCGGCAAGATCCTGGGACTGGACCGGCATCATGACATGATCCTGATCGGTGCGGGCCATCTGGGGTCGGCGCTGGTCAACTACATGAAATTCAGGAGCAAGGGCTTTGATTTCCGCGGGGCCTTTGATATAAGGGAGGAGCTGATCGGGAAGGAAATCGGCGGCATACCGATCTACCACATAGACTCCCTGAAGGATTATCTGGAGAACAATCATATAGACATTGCAGTCCTGACCCTTCCCAAGGGCGAGGCGCTGAAAATCTCGGAGATCCTTGCAGGCAGCAGCATCAGCGCAATCTGGAATTTTGCCCATGTGGATCTGATGATGCCCAGTCATATCCAGGTCGAAAATGTACATCTGCAGGACAGTCTGATGAAGCTGTCCTACAGCATCAAATGTAACAGCGAATCATAGTGACAATGGCGGCACAGGTCTCTGTGCCGTCATTTCTTATCAGAGGAAGGAGATCCTGATGCAATATCTTCTTACAGGGGAGGAAATGACCCGGGCAGACCGCTATACGTCCGAAGGCATCGGCATTCCCTCCATCGTACTGATGGAAAGAGCGGCCCTGTCCATGACAGAGGAGATTCTAAAGCGCTTTCCTGCGCCCCATCGGGTGACAGTTTTGGCCGGCCGGGGCAACAACGGGGCCGATGGGATCGCTGTGGGAAGGCTCCTTCTGGACAGGGGCTGGCCTGTGACCTTTCTGCTGATGAAGGGAAAGATTTCCGAAGGCTCCAGCATGGCGGTCCAGTTGCGGATCATCGAGTCCTATGGGGCAAAGGCAGAGATCTATGAAGGAGCAAGGGACCAGATCGCCGGTACAGATCCGGAGATCCTGGTGGACGCCCTCTTTGGGACCGGCCTTGCCAGGCCCCTGGAGGGAGACTATGCCCTGGCGGTGGAGGAGGTCAACGCCCTGCATGATAAGAAGGGCCTCTTTACGGCCTCCGTGGACATCCCCTCCGGCGTATCCTCGGACGACGGATCGGTCCTTGGCTGCGCCGTAAAGAGCGATCTGACCGTCACCTTTGCCTTTTATAAAAGAGGCCAGTTTTTCTATCCTGGGGCCGCTTTGTGCGGAGAGCTTGTCAGGAAGGAGATCGGAATCACGAAAAGGTCTCTACTGCAAAGCCCCGGGCTCTTTATGTATGATACAGAAAGGGTCAAAGACCTGCTTCCCAAAAGGGACAGGGCAGGCAACAAGGGGACCTTTGGGAAGATCCTGATTCTGGCAGGATCAGAAGGCATGTGCGGCGCCGCCATTTTGTGCGCCAGGGCCGCTTTTGCGGCAGGCGCCGGTATGGTCAGGGTCTTTACGCCAGAGGCCAACCGGGTGATCCTGCAGACGGCTCTGCCGGAGGCCATGCTGACAGCCTGCGACCCAGGTGACCCGGAAAGGCTCCGGCGCCAGCTGGAAAAGGACCTGGCCTGGGCAGACCTCTGCGCCGCAGGGCCGGGAATCGGAAGAGACGCCTATGCAAAAAATCTCCTGCAGGCCCTGTTTGAGATCCTCTCCGGGGACAGGGCCCTGATCCGGGGCCTGGTCATGGACGCCGACGGCCTCTGGATGACAGGCTCGGACCCCAGGCTTTCTGATGCCCTGCGCGCCAGGGCCTTTCCGGAGCAGATGATCATGACGCCCCATCTGGGGGAATTTGCCCATCTGACAGGCCTGTGTATTGGGGAAGCCGGCAAAAATCGGATCGAAAGGGCCCAGGGACTTGCCAAAAGCTACAGGAGCGTCATAGTATGTAAGGATGCAAGGACCATTGCGGCCTCCCCCGTGGAGGAGAGGATCTTCCTCAACCAGTTCGGGACAAGCGGCATGGCCACCGCCGGATCAGGGGACGTTTTGACCGGCATCTGCGCCGGCTTTCTGGCCACGGGCCTGGAGGCCTTTGAGGCCGCCTGCGCTGCGGTCAGCGCCCACGCCAGAGCCGGGGAAGCTGCGGCAGAGGTCCTTGGAGAAATCAGTATGACAGCAGGCGATATCATTTCCTACCTGCCTGCAGTTTTAAAACAGGAGTAATTATGACAGACGGAACACAGAGGGTACGTGCCGAGATCGATCTGGGCGCTGTCCTTTTCAACATGGAAAGCATGCACAGGCATATAGACGAAGGAACGAAGATGATCGCGGTCATCAAGGCCAACGGATACGGACACGGCGCGGCCAGGATCGCTTCGGAGCTGGATCAGCTGGACTATGTCTGGGGCTATGCTGCGGCGACCTTTGAAGAAGCCAGGGAGATCCGCCAGGCGGGATCCTCCAAGCCGGTCCTGATCCTGGGCCACTGCTTCCCTTACTGCTATGAGGAGCTGGCAGATCTTGCCATCCGGCCTGCGGTATTCAGAAAGGACTCCCTGGCGCAGCTCTCCCGGGCGGCCCAGGCAAAAGGGAGCCGTATCCCCATCCATATCGCTGTGGATACGGGCATGACCCGGATCGGGATCCGGCCGGACGAGGCGGGCCTTGCCTTTGTAAGGGACTGCCTTGCTGTCCCCGGCATTGAGGTGGAAGGCATCTTTACCCACTTTGCCAGGGCGGATGAATGGGACAGGGAGGCAACGAAAGACCAGATCCGTCTCTTCACAGACTTCACAGGAAGGATCCGGGAGGAGCTTGGATATGAAATTCCCCTAAAGCACTGCTCCAACAGCGCCGGGATCATTGCCTATCCGGAGGCCAACATGGACCTGGTCCGGGCCGGGATCACCCTCTACGGCCTGTGGCCCTCGGACGAAGTGGACAGGGACATCATTCCCTTAAAGCCCGTCATGAGCCTCAAATCCCACATCGTGTATATCAAGGACGTGCCGGCGGGATGCCGTGTCAGCTACGGCGGGACCTATGAGACCAAAGAAGAGACCCGAATCGCCACTGTTCCTGTGGGCTATGCCGACGGCTATCCCCGTTCTCTTTCCGGAAAGGGCTATGTCCTGGTCCGGGGAAAGAAGGCCCCCATCCTGGGCCGGATCTGCATGGACCAGTGCATGATCGATGTCAGCGGCATCCCGGAGGCCAGAGAGGACGACGAGGTCACCCTGATCGGCCGTGACCAGGGGCAGGTCATTACCATGGAGGAGCTGGGAGATCTGTCGGGCAGGTTCAATTATGAGCTGGCCTGCGATATTTCCGAGAGAGTGCCCCGGATATATGTCCGGAATTTTGATTGACGCATATCAGAACGTATGTTATATTTTACTGTGCGGTATTTGTCAGGAAATTCCCGACCTGCCTGCAGAGAATGAATTTTGATCAATAATTATAAAATATAGAAGGAGTTAACAGCTATGTCAGGACATTCTAAATTTGCCAATATTAAACATAAAAAGGAAAAAAACGACGCTGCAAAGGGTAAGATCTTTACCGTAATCGGCCGTGAGATCGCAGTCGCCGTTAAGGAAGGCGGTTCTGACCCTGCCAACAACTTCAAGCTTGCCCAGGTCATTGCCAAGGCCAAAGCCAACAACATGCCCAATGATACCATCGAAAGAGGCATCAAGAAGGCAGCCGGCGAACTGGGTGCGGTGGACTATCAGTACAACACCTACGAAGGCTACGGCCCTTCCGGCATCGCCATCATCGTGGATACCCTGACAGACAACCAGAACCGTACAGCCGCCAACATCCGCAGCGCTTTTGTCAAGGGCGGCGGCAGCATCGGAACCCAGGGATGCGTGTCCTTCATGTTTGACAAAAAGGGACAGATCATCATCGACAAGGAAGAATGTGATCTGGAAGCGGACGATCTGATGATGATCGCCCTCGATGCAGGCGCCGACGATCTGCAGGAGGAAGAGGACAGCTTTGAGATCCTGACCTCCGAAGGAGACTTTGAGGCAGTCTGCCAGGCCCTCAAGGCGGAAGGCATTCCCACAGTCTCTGCAGAAGTGACCATGATCCCTCAGAATTATGTTTCCGTTACCGATGAGAAATCCGTAAAGGGAATCCGCAGGATCCTGGACATCCTGGATGATGATGACGACGTACAGAACGTGTATCATAACTGGGAAGAGGCGGACGACTGATCCCTGGATCCTATACAATAAGTGCAGACAGGGCCCTGTCTGATTGACCAAGGAGACTTCCCTGCTGGAGGTCTCCTTGTATTACTATTTGCTTAACGGTGGGACAACGATGGAAATGAACAGGGAAAACAAAAACAGGGGACCCCAGGAGGGAGAGAAGATCGTTCTGCTCAGGAATCCCCTGCCTCTGCCCCGCAAAAAGGAACACATCCGTCAGGACTTTGATTTTCCGGACCCCGAATGGAATACGGATGATCCTGACCTGGACTATGATTTACAGACAGACGATGACGATGATTTTGATCTCTGAGCATCGTCAGAAAGAGAGTGCCGATGGCTGCATCTTCCAGCTCTAAAGGAAAGAAAAAAACAAGTGCAAAGAAGGGAACCACTGCCAAAAGCAGGAAAAAGGCCGCCAACCCGATCCTGGCCTTTCTGGGCGGAGACGATCTGCTCGTGGACGTGCTGGTCACTGTCCTGGCCGGCCTGATCATCATGATGCTCCTGTCCCTGATCGGGAAAGGGGGACTCGTGGGAAAGACCCTGCGGAATATGATGTTCGGCATCTTCGGCTTTTCAGCCTGGTTCTTCCCCTTCTTTCTGATCTTCATCCTGATTTTCGCCTTTCATGAAAAGGGAAAGAAGTTCCGGAATATCCGGATGCTCTCTTCCTGCGTCCTCTTTCTTCTCTACGGCGTTCTGTGCGAGATCCATGCAGGATCGGCCAGGCAGCTGACGGTTTATGACGCGGATTTCCTCTATCAGACAGGCCTTAGCCAGCAAAAGGGCGGCGGCCTTCTGGGCGGCTCTGTTGCCTGGGGCCTTCTGCATGTCCTCAATACGGCCGGGACGCTGCTGGTCCTTGTGATCATTGCGGCGGTCTGCCTGATCGCCATCACCAGAAAATCTCCCATTGCCCTGGTGGGCCGGGGGGTCAACGATACCATGGAGGCCGGCCGGAACATGGTGGCCAGGGAAAAGGCCAGGAGAGAAGCCCGCAGAGCCGAGGCGGAAGAAGAGGAGGAAGAGGAAGAAGAGGAAGCGGAGCCTGTGGTAACCAACTACAGGGACTCCTACAGTGAAAAAAGAGGGACCTCGGAGACCTATTCCGGAAAGGGAGAATCCACCAGGACCTCTGTCCGGGAAAGGAAGCCTCTTGCCTCCGGCAGAGACCGCATGAGCTCCAGGACCGGCAGAGAAATGGATCTGAACGATACCGATCTGGGCCTGGGACAGGACCCCTTCCAGCCCGGGCCGGACTTTATGGAAAAGGAAAAGCACTCCACCCCGGCAGGAGACGCCGCCGCGGTGGTGCAGGCGGCCAGAGCCGCCGGCAGAGAAAGGGCAGAGACGGCCGTGGGCCCTGCAGAGGGGAAGGCGGCAGAGAAGACCTACAGCGAATCGGAATTAAGCTCCATCACCGTCCACAGAGCAAAGGAGGGGGACTCTGCCCCTGCGGCACCGGGCAGGAGCCCTGCCAAAAAGAAGCAGTATACCTTCCCGCCCTATGACCTTCTGGAAAAGCCCTCCAGGGAAAAGGACGCAATCACCAATAAGGAGCTGCAGGAGACCGGCAAGGAGCTGGAGAGAGTCCTGCAGGACTTTAAGGTGGATGTGACGGTCACGGCCATCTGCCGGGGACCTTCTGTCACCCGCTTTGAGGTGCGTCCCGGCCCCCATATCACGGTCAATGCCATCAGTGCCAGGGAAAAGGATATCGCCCTCAATCTGGGAGCCAAGTCCATTCGTATGGAAGCCCCCATTCCCGGCAGACGGGCCGTAGGCATTGAGGTGCCCAATGAGGTTGTGAACGTCGTAAAGCTCCGGGAGATCCTGGAATCCGCAGAGTTCATCAATGCCAGGAGCAAGATCTCCTTTGCGGTGGGCAAGGACATCACCGGAAAAAATGTGATCAGCGACATTGGAGACATGCCCCATCTTCTGGTGGCAGGCTCCACCGGATCAGGCAAGTCTGTTTTCCTGAATGCCCTGATCGTATCTCTTCTCTATAAGGCTTCTCCCAGTGAGGTCAAGTTCATCATGATCGACCCCAAGATGGTGGAGCTGAGTATTTACGACGGGATCCCCCACCTGCTCCTTCCGGTGGTGACCCAGCCCAAGAAGGCGGCTGCAGCCCTGCAGTGGGCCTGTGCGGAAATGGACAACCGTTACAACCGCTTTGTGGAAGCCGGCGTACGGGGCATCTCCTCCTATAATCACCTGGTCAGGGAAAAGAAAAAGGAAGGGATCACGGATCCTGAGATGGAATATATGCCCAGGATCGTCATTATCGTAGACGAGCTGGCGGAGCTGATGGCCACCTGCAGCAAGGAGGTGGAAACAACGATCAGCAGACTGACCGCCAAGGCCAGAGCGGCGGGCATCCATCTGGTGGTGGCGACTCAGAGGCCTTCGGTAGACGTCATTACCGGCGTCATCAAGGCAAATATGCCCTCCAGAATCGCCTTCATGACCTCCAGCGCTGTGGACTCCAAGACCATTCTGGACCACGGCGGCGCCGAAAAGCTCCTGGGCAAGGGCGACATGCTCTTTATGACCGCCAAGCTTGGCAAGGCCATCCGTGTCCAGGGCGCCTTCCTTTCGGATGATGACGCCATCAAGGTGGCCGATTATATCAGGAAGAAGAATCCGGTCAGCCAGGATTCAGGCAGAAAGAGCGAGCAGATCCAGAAGGAGATGGACGCTCTGGAAGCAGGCGGCGAGAGCGGCGGCAAGAGTGCGGCGCCTGCGGGCGGCCGGGATCCCCTGTTTGAGAAGGCGGGCCGTTTTGTGGTCACCAGTCAGAAAGCGACCATAGGCAGGCTGCAGCGGGAGCTCCAGGTGGGCTTCAACCGGGCGGCCAGGATCATGGACCAGCTCTCGGAGGAAGGCGTTGTCAGCAGCGAAGACTCGACCAAGGCCAGAAAGGTCCTGATGACCCCGGCCCAGTTCGAGGATCTTTTAGGCAGTCTAAACGAAGCATGACGGGGAGGAAAATATGACGGCAATACAGGTACCGGCCCCCGATAATTCCGAGGGGATGACCCGTTTCAGAAAGTCCCGGGACACCCTGATCAATGTGGGAAGAGGGAACCTTCTGCTCTGTGCCTGGTCTGCGGTGAAATACCTGGGCCGGGTGATCATGGTCGCCCCCCGGGAGCTGGAAAACATTCTTGAAAGCGCCACCAGCCAGGAGGTCGTTGTCACAAAAGGGCAGTTGATTCTTCTGATGATCATCATGCTGGCGATCGTGGTCATTGTTACCAGCCTGCCCAGGGCCATCGTCAGCCTCTCGGCCATCGCGGAGGGGAGAGGAAAACGAAGAGGAATCCTCTATCTGATCCTTTCGGCGGGACTGATTTTCTATGGGATCATGGAAATACTCACGCTCATCATCCAGCTGCTTCCCCCGCAGAAGGAAGATCTGGTACTGGATGTTACGATTGCGACCCTGATCATTGACGTTACCTCTGTCGTGCTGCTGGTCGAAATGCTGCGCGCAGTCTTCCAGGTCAGAAAATACCACCGCAGTGAGAACAGCAGGGAGGCGCAGAAGGGATAATTATGCAGGTGGATTTTCACTATTATGCCACTTACTGTGCAGCCTTCATAGCAGGCTGGTCCCATGAGGAGAGCCTTTCCATCGCGGACAGCGCCCAGTTCGTGGACTGCTGTTCCAGGACGCTTCTGGACAAGGTGGGCGCGCCCACTGCGGCCGCCACGACCCAGCTGCAGCTGGAGCTGATGGAATCCGGCGCAGATCCCCTTTCTCTGCAGAATATTACAAGGATCTGGGCCTCCTTCCATTTCCTTCCCGCAAATCTCTTTGCGGAGCGGAAAAAATGCAGTAAGCAGTATCTGAATAAATACAGACTGATCTGCAATGTCAACTCTACCCTGCTGGCAGATACGGTGGAGCTGGCAAGAGGCAGGAGTCTGGAGGCTGTGGGCGTGGCCATGCACATTTTGGCCGACACCTGGGCCCACCGCTATTTTGCCGGCACCCCCTCCCTGGTCATCAACAATACGGGCCTGGATTTTTATGAGCTGGTCCCGGACGGGGAGGGCTTTCGGGAGAGGCCGGTCCATTTCAACAACAATCCCGCCTCTCCGGATGACCCGGAAAAGGGCCTTTATACCAACAGCCTGTACCAGTGGGATGAGAACTCCGTCATGAATCTGGGCCACGGCAGGGCGGGCCATCTACCGGATTACAGCTACGCCCGCTACAGGTACCTGCCTGCCTGGGGAGAGTACCGGGAGATCGTCAAGGACAATCCCTCCGACTATATGTATGCCTTCCGCCAGATGGTCTATGCCCTGAAATGTCTGAGAAAGAAAGGAATCTTTTTTGAAACGGACGTTTATGATACCGAGGCGGTCCGTCCCTATGAAGACCGGATCCGGGAAATCCTGGAAAAAAGACAGCTGATCGCCAGCCAGGACTGGAAGGCCTTTGGAGAAAGCCTCTCCGGGCAGCCCATTCCGGATTTCACCACGGAGACCTGGACCCGGGAATACAGCGAAGCTTCCAAAGAAAACAGGGACGATACCCGCCTTGGCAGGTTCATCCTGGCGGCGCTGGCCCAGAAAAGCATGGTGACCAACCGGATCTTTAAGTCCGGCTCCCTGCTGGCGGGGATTTCCGTCAATATCGAAGAAAAGGGCTTCAAAGGAGTCCAGGTCTACAGAAAGCTCCTGAAGCTCAAGCAGGAGGAGGATGTCCATGACTAACATGAACCGCATAAAAAACTTCCTGCAGGGGATCGGCCTGATCCTGTTCGGCCTGATCCTGTTTCTGGATCCCCGGGGCGGCCTTTCTGTTGTGATCGGTCTTCTGGGCCTTGGCCTTACCCTCCGGGGCATCAGCACCCTGTTCTATTACCGAAACATGGCAAAACACATGGTGGGCGGCCGGCTTGTGCTTTACAGAGGCCTTTTCTTTCTGGACGCCGGCATTTTTTCGTCCACCCTGGCCAATGCGCCCAGTGTCTATCTGATCGTATATATCGCGGCCATGAACCTTTTTACCGCCCTGGTGGCCTTTCTCAGGGCCAGAGAATCCAAAAAGCTCGGATCCAGGCTCTGGATCCTCCGGACCCTCTATGGGACCGGCCTTCTGGTCATGGTATCCGTGGCCATCGTACACGGCATCTACTATCACAGAACGGATACGGCGGTCTATGTCTATGCCCTGGGCACCCTTTATTCCGCCGCCAGGAAGATCGGCAGCAGCTTCCAGAAATCTGCCATTGCCTATATTCCCTGATCCGGGGGCGGAGAGAGATGCATGTTATTTGCATGTTATTCGCATTGGAACGTATATAAATACTTGCATTTGCGCCATAGCCTGTATTATATTAAATCCTGAATGTCAGGGACGAGCATGCCCCTGCATCGTTAGACAGACGAAGCTCCCAAAGGAGCCCGGCCGGATCCGGACACTGCAGGATCCGGGCCTGGAATGAGTAAGCGGTGAGAAGTGAGATGTAAGATATGTTCAGAATCGAAAGAGTGGAGGCCCTGTCTTCCAACATCTATCTGATGGATGTTTATGCACCCCGTATTGCCAAGAACGCACTGCCCGGTCAGTTCCTGATCGTGCGCGTGGATGAAGACGGCGAGCGTGTTCCTCTGACCATCTGCGACTATGATGCGGAGGCCGGCACTGTACAGATCGTATTCCAGACAGTCGGTGCGGAATCCTATCGTATGGCACAGCTGAAGGTGGGCGATTCTTTTGCGGATTTCGTAGGTCCTCTGGGCAGGCCTTCCGATCTGTGTGAAATGCCTCTGGAGGAGCTCAAAAAGATGAAGCTCTGCTTTATCGCCGGCGGCGTCGGCACAGCCCCCGTCTATGCCCAGCTGAAATGGCTCAAGAACCAGGGCGTGACGGCGGACTGCATCCAGGGTGCCAGGAGCAAGGACATCCTGATCATGGAAGACGAGATGGCAGCGGTTTCCAACCTCTATATCTGCACGGACGACGGCAGCTATGGAATCAACGGCAACGTCTGCGTAGCCCTGCAGAAGCTCTATGACGAGGGCAAGCGCTATGACAGAGTCATCGCCATCGGCCCCATGATCATGATGAAGTTCGTCTGCCAGCTGACAAAGGAGCTGGAGATCCCCACGATCGTTTCCATGAATCCCATCATGGTAGACGGCACCGGCATGTGCGGCGCCTGCAGACTGATGGTCGGCGGCGAAGTGAAATTCGCCTGCGTCGACGGTCCCGAATTTGATGGACACAAGGTCGATTTCCCTCAGGCCATGCAGAGAATGGCTCTGTATAAGACCGAAGAAGGCAGACTGTATCTGGAAGCCAAAGAAGGTGCTTCCCACCATGGCGGCTGCGGCAGCTGCAACTGAGAAAGGGGATAATAAAAATGGCAATGGATATGATGAAGAAGGTACCGGTCCGGGAACAGGATCCTCAGGTACGCGCCCACAATTTTGAAGAAGTATGCCTCGGCTATAATAAGGAAGAAGCGGAAGCAGAGGCTCTCCGCTGCTTAAGCTGCAAGAATCCCCGCTGCGTCGAGGGCTGCCCGGTTTCCATCAACATTCCCGGCTTTATTAATAAGGTCAAGGAAGGCGACGTGGCAGGCGCCTATGCGGTCATTTCCGAATCCTCCGCGCTGCCGGCCATCTGCGGACGCGTATGTCCTCAGGAATCCCAGTGCGAAGGCAAGTGTGTCCGCGGCATCAAGGGAGAAAGCGTCTCCATCGGCAAGCTGGAGCGTTATGTGGCGGATACAGCCCGTGAAATGGGCATCAAGCCCCAGGGCGCTTCTGAGAAGAAGGGCAAAAAGGTCGCTGTCATCGGTTCCGGCCCCTCCGGCCTGACCTGCGCAGGCGATCTGGCCAAGATGGGCTATGACGTCAAGATCTTTGAAGCCCTCCACAAGGCTGGCGGCGTTCTGGTCTATGGTATTCCTGAGTTCCGTCTTCCCAAGAAGGCAGTCGTGCAGAAGGAAATCGAAAACGTTCAGGCTCTGGGCGTTGAAATCGAAACAGACTGTGTCATCGGCAAATCCACCACCATCGATGCCCTGATGGAGGAGGAAGGCTATGACGCTGTATTCGTTGGTTCCGGCGCAGGCCTTCCCAAGTTCATGAACATTCCCGGCGAGCAGGCCTTGGGTGTCTTTTCGGCCAATGAATATCTGACCCGTTCCAATCTGATGGGCGCCTTCTCTGAGAAGTCCCGTACTCCTATTATGCGGGCCAAGAAGGCAGTCATCGTCGGCGGCGGCAACGTTGCCATGGATGCGGCCAGGACCGCCCTGCGTCTGGGCGCTGAGGTCCATGTCGTTTACAGAAGAAGCGAAGCGGAGCTTCCTGCCAGAGCAGAAGAAGTCCACCACGCCAAGGAAGAGGGCATTATCTTTGACCTTCTGACCAACCCCGTGGAGATCCACGCGGATGAGAAGGGCTGGGTCAAGGGAATCACCTGCATCCGTATGGAGCTGGGCGAGCCCGACGCCTCCGGCAGAAGAAGACCTGTGGAAGTACCTGGATCTGAGTTTGATATTGAATGTGACTGTGTTATTATGTCACTGGGCACTTCCCCCAACCCGCTGATCTCCTCCACCACCAAGGGACTGGAGACCAACCGCCGCAGATGTATCGTTGCCGATGAAGGAACCGGCCAGACATCCAAGAAGGGCGTCTTTGCCGGCGGCGACGCCGTGACCGGTGCAGCGACCGTTATTCTGGCCATGGGAGCCGGTAAGGCAGCTGCCAAGGGTATTGATGAATATCTGAGCAGCGGGAACTAAAAGCCGCAGAAACAAAGGGGGGCAGAACCGGATGACTCTGCCCCCTTTTTCTTTTGAGATCCTGCCTGCCTCCGGGCAGGCGTAAGGAGAGCTATGACCAAAGAGCTGGATTATTCCGCAGAAGTACAAAGAGACATTTTCGGTCACCATGACCGTTATATCCGCAAGATCGAAAAAAATCTGGGCGTTGTGATCGTATCCCGGGACGGCGCCATCAGGGTCAGCGGAGACGAGCCCAAGGTGGAAACGGCAGTCAGCATCCTGGACCAGCTGGCCTCTCTGGCCGGGAAGGGTTCGGAGCTGGAGGACCAGAAGGTGGACTACGCCCTGGAGATGCAGGACGAAGCTCCCAGGGACATGCTGCTGCAGATGGATGCAGATACCATCTGCCATACCGTCAGCGGGAGACCGGTCCGCCCTAAGACCATGGGCCAGAAGAAGTATATCGACGCCATCCGCCACAATCTCATCGTCTTTGCCAACGGCCCCGCCGGCACCGGCAAGACCTACCTGGCCATGGCCATGGCCATCACGGCCTTCCAGAATAAAGAGGTGGAACGGATCATCATGACAAGACCGGCCATTGAAGCCGGCGAGAAGCTGGGCTTTCTGCCCGGCGACATGCAGAGCAAGGTCGACCCCTACCTCAGGCCCCTTTATGACGCCCTTTATCAGATCATGGGGGCGGAAAACTTCAAGGCCAACATGGAAAAGGGACTGATCGAAGTGGCGCCCCTGGCCTATATGAGAGGCCGGACCCTGGACAATGCCTATATTATTCTGGACGAAGCCCAGAATACCACGCCGGAGCAGATGAAGATGTTCCTGACCCGTTTCGGCTTCGGATCCAAGGCCATTATCACAGGAGACGCCACCCAGAAGGACCTGGAGCCCGGCAAGCGTTCCGGCCTGGACGTGGCCCTCAGAGTTTTGAAAAATGTGGAAGGCATCAGCATCTGTACCCTTACCTCCCACGACGTTGTCAGACACCCTCTGGTCCAGAGAATCGTAAAGGCTTATGAAAACTATGAGAAAAATGCTTCTGAACATAGAAAAAGAGACTGAGGAGAATTTTCCTTTTCCCTATGAGGAGGCTGCGGAGGCCGTATGCCGCTGCGTTCTGGATATGGAAAAATGTCCCTATGATACGGAGATCTCCCTTCTGATCACCGGGCCAAAGGAGGTCCGGGAAATGAACCGGGATTTCAGAGGGATCGACAATACGACGGACGTCCTGTCCTTCCCCATGCTCTCCTTTGAAGAGGGGCCCTCCGACTTCTCGGGAGCAGAGGAATGGGAGGCGGACTGCTTCGATCCGGAGACAGACTGTCTTATGCTGGGCGATATCGTCCTGAACATGGAAAGGATCAGGGAACAGGCCAGGGAATTTGGCCACAGCCTTCTTCGGGAATACGCCTTCCTGATCGCCCACAGCATGCTTCATCTCTGCGGCTACGACCATATGACACAGGAAGAAGCGGCGCTCATGGAAGCAAAACAGGACCAGGCCCTGTCCCTGATCGGCATCGGCAGAGACCTGGAGCTGCAGGACCAGCTGGAGAATATATATGCCTATCAGAGAAAATACAGCCAGGCCTGAGGTGCTGGTCATCGGCGCAGGCGCCTCCGGGACTGTCGCGGCCATCTGCCTGGCCCAGGCAGGACTTTCTGTGACCCTTCTGGATAAAAATGAAAGTCCCGCCAGAAAGATCCGGGTGACCGGAAACGGCAGATGCAATCTGACAAATCTCAAACAGGACCCTGCCTGCTGGTATACGGGAGGCAGGGATTTTTCCATGGAAGACCTGGGCGCCTTCGGCCCGGGAGACCTCATGGGCTTTTTTGAAGAGCGGGGCGTGCGCTTCCATGACAGAGACGGCTACGTATACCCCCGGACCGACCAGGCTTCTGCCATCGCAGACACCCTGATCGGGGAGATCCGCCGTCTGCAGATCCCCTTTTATGGAAATACAAGAGTCACCGGGATCCATGCCAAAAAAGCCCCGGGAGGGGGCTTTCAGGTCTTTGCCGGGGACCGCAGCTTTCGAGGAGACTATGTGATCCTTGCCTGCGGCGGCATGGCCGGAGAGGCCTTTGGCTGCAGCGGAGACGGCTACAGCCTGGCCAGGTCTCTGGGACACAGCCTGGTCCCGCCGGTGCCTGCCCTGACCCCCCTGCCGGCCGATCGAAAGCGCCTGAAGGGCGCCGCCGGGGTCCGCTGCCGCGGCAGCGCAGGCGCTCTGGTGGACGGCCTTCTGATCCGAAGGGAGGAGGGAGAGCTCCAGTTTACCGAGCAGGCAGTATCCGGGATCCCGGCCTTTCAGATCAGCCGGATCCTGACAAGAGCCCTGGAGGAGGGCAGGTCAGCAGGGGTCCTTCTGGACTTTCTGCCGGAATATGATAAGGAAGCCCTGGAGAAGGAAGCCGCCTTCCGAAGGACCCTGCCGGATTCCATGACCCTGCAGGAGGTCTTCGGGGGGCTTGTCCATCCCGGCATCCTGCGGATGGTCCTGGGAGATCTGGGACTCCAGAACGAAATGAAAAAAAGAAAAATCAGTGATGCCAGGGTCCTGGAGATCCTGGAGGGCCTCAAGGATTTCCGTCTTGCCATAGACCGTATTCCGGGCTTTGACAGGGCCCAGACGACGGCGGGCGGCGTTCCCCTGGAGGAAGTGGAAAGAGGCAGCTTCAGGTCCAGGCTCCGGGAGGGGCTCTACCTGACCGGCGAGCTCCTGGACGTGGACGGGATCTGCGGCGGCTACAACCTCCACTGGGCCATGGCCAGCGGATATCTGGCGGCGAAAAGCATCACGGAAAGAGCAGGCCTATGATCAGAGTCACACAGCTGAAGCTCTCCTGCGGAGCGGGAGAGGAAGCGCTGCTTAAAAAGCTCATGAAGACCCTCCGGATCAAAGACAGGGCCCAGATCCTTTGCTGGAAGATCGAGAGAGTCTCCCTGGACGCCAGAAAAAAGCCGGAGCTTTACCGGATCTATACTATAGCGGTCTCTTTGTCCGGCGGCCAGAAGGCCGAAAACGCCCTGGTCAGACGCTGCAGGGACAAAAACGTGACCAGCTTTGTGCCGGCGCCCTATCGTTTCCCTTCCCCGGGCAAAGAGCCTCTGCGGCACAGGCCCGTGGTGGTGGGGGCGGGTCCCGCCGGGCTCTTTGCCGCCCTGCTTTTGGCCCGGCACGGCTACAGGCCCATCCTCATCGAAAGAGGAAAGCCTGTGGAGGAAAGACAAAAGGATATAGAGACCTTCTGGCAGACCGGAAAGCTGGATCCCTCCTCCAATGTACAGTTCGGAGAGGGCGGCGCCGGGGCCTTTTCAGACGGCAAGCTCAATACCCTGGTGGGTGATAAGGAAGGCAGAGCCGAATATGTCCTGGAGACCTTTGTAAAAGCCGGAGGACCGCCTGAGATCCTCTATGATGCAAAGCCCCATATCGGCACGGACCGCCTGCGGGTCATCCTGCCGGCCCTGCGAAAGGAGATCCTTTCCCTGGGCGGCGATATCCGCTTTGAGACCTGCTGCACCGGCTTTGCCATCGAGGCAGGGGCCCTGCAGGGCCTCTGTCTGAAGGACGGGACCTTCCTCCCTGCAGACCTTGTGATCTTTGCCCCCGGCCACAGCGCCAGGGACACCTTCCGGGCCATCTACGACCAGGGCATTCTTCCCCTGGAGCAGAAGAACTTCGCCGTGGGACTCAGAGTGTCCCACCCCCAGTCCCTGATCGACAAAGGCCAGTACGGCATTTCGGACAGAAAGGTCATGAAGAGCCTGGGCCTGGAGCCGGCCGCCTACAAGCTGACGGCCAGGGCTGTATCAGGCCGGGGCGTTTATTCCTTCTGTATGTGCCCGGGCGGCTATATCGTCAATGCCTCCTCGGAGGAAGGACGCCTTGCCGTTAACGGGATGAGCTACTATGACAGAGGCTCCAGCAGGGCCAACAGCGCCATTGTCATGACCGTGGGGCCCGAGGACTTTGGCTCCGCCCATCCCCTGGCCGGCATGGAATTCCAGGAAAGACTGGAGAAAAAGGCCTACGCCCTGGGAGGCGGCAGGGTCCCCATCCAGTCCTATGAGGATTTCCGCGCCAGGGTAAAGGGAGAAGAAGGGGAAAGAGAAGAGAGGCTCCCGGATCCGGAGGCCCTCTGCATCCGGGGCGCTGCCTGCAGAGCGGATCTGACAGCGCTTTTTACAGACCAGATGAATCTGGATTTTACAGACGGCATGTACCAGTTCGGGAAGAAGATCCATGGCTTTGACGGCCCAGACGTCTTTCTTGCCGGCGTGGAAAGCAGGACCTCTTCGCCCGTCAGGATCCCCAGAGGGAAGGATTTCTGCTCGAAGATCAAAGGGCTTTACCCCTGCGGAGAAGGAGCCGGCTATGCAGGCGGCATCATGTCGGCCGCCATGGACGGCATGAAATGCGCAGAAGCCGCAGCCAGGGCTTACTGCCCGCCCCAGTCATTGGAATAGAGAGGAAAAAAAGGTGGATTCATTTATCAGCAGAAGCGAAAAAAACAGCCTGTACAGGAAACAGCTGAAGGACCGCAGAAGGATCGTTGTCAAGGTAGGCTCCTCCTCCCTGCTTCATCCCGAGACCGGAAGGCTCAATTACTATAAGATCGACATTCTGACCAGAGAGCTGAGCGATCTCAAGAACCAGGGCAAGGATGTGATCCTGGTGACCTCCGGGGCCACGGCAGTGGGCAGAGAAGCCCTGCTGGCAGGCAGAGACAGGCGGGAGATCGCCGATGACAGCCCCATCACCATCAAGCAGGCCTGCGCCGCCGTGGGCCAGGCAAGACTGATGATGATCTATCAGCGGTGCTTTGAGGAGTACAACCAGATCGCCGGCCAGGTCCTGATGACCAAGAACACCATTACCAACGCCCTGAGCAAGTACAATCTCCACAACACCTTCAGCGAGCTTCTGAAGCTGGGCGTGATCCCGGTGGTGAATGAAAACGACTCGGTGGCGACCTATGAATATATGGTGGGAGACAATGACACCCTGTCCGCCATGGTCGCTTCCCTGATGGAGGCGGACCTTCTGATCCTTCTTTCCGACGTGGAAGGCCTTTTTACCGATGATCCCAGGGTCAATCCCGGCGCGGGCTTTATCGAATATGTGGAGCATCTGGACGCTGCCATGATGCAGATGGGCAAGGCCAGCAGCGGGTCCTCCTTCGGAACAGGCGGCATGTCCACCAAGCTTTCCGCCGCCTATATCGCCAATAAGAGCGGGTGCGACATGGTCATCTGCAATGCATCGGATATGAAGGTCATCCATGACATTGTGGAGGGAGAAAATATCGGCACCATCTTCTGCGCAGACAAGGACGAGAATTTCGAACTGGCGGATTATCTGGAGGAGCATTTCGGATAAGACAGGGCCTGAAAATGAATGCATGAAAAAACCATCCCGGCGGGGATGGTTTTTTCATGTCCGTTTGAAGATGAAACGGTCCTGGACCTTGAAGGCTGCAAAGAAAAGAAAGCTGTCGATCAGGATCTTCAAAAGCAGGGGCCTGTTGAAGATCAGCTCCAGGAAATGGACGGAGAAGGCGGAGATCATGCACTGGACACTGGCCAGGGCCATGAACTGCCGCAGGGATTTGCGCCTGCTTTCGTTGGACCGGAAGACATACTTGCGGCTCAGGAAATAGTTGATGGTGGCTGAAACGATCCTGGCCAGGACCGTGGCCCAGATGATGGGATAGGGGACCTGGTGGAGGATATAGGTGGTCAGGAGCCAGAAAAGGAAGAGGTCCGCCAGGGAGGCGATGAGGGATGTGGCTCCGAAGATCATCATTTTCTTCCAGATGACCAGACTGACCAGGAGTGAATCCCAGAAGGGCCGGTAGTGCTTTTCGGCGTCGGGATTGACCGGCAGGACCGGAACGGGGATCTCCTCATAGCCCTGTTTTTCAAAGCCGATCAGAACGGCCATGTCATAGCAGTAGGTCTTTTCCTTATAGCGAAGGCAGCGCAGGACCTGGGAGTCCGGAATGCCCCGGAAGCCGCTCAGGACGTCATTCAGGTGCTTTCCGAACAGAAAACTGAAGGTGAAGCTCATGCATCTGTTGGTAAAGCGCATGCCCCGGGTGGCGCAGGGCTTTTCGAAGTCCCGGCTGCCGATGATGATCCGGCTGCGTTTTTTGTTCTTTTCCTTTGCCAGAGCGGCGGCGATCTTTACGCAGTCCCCGGGCCTGTCGCGGCCGTCGGAATTGACGATGATGACGCCGTCATATCTGCCGTGACATTTTTCCATGTAGTATTCAAATCCGGAACGCAGGGCACAGCCCTTGCCCATGTTCTGATCATGATGCAGAATGGTATAGCCCATCTTCAGGGCCTTCTGAAACACGCCCTGCCGTTCCTGCCGGCTGCCGTCATCCACGATCACGATTCTGGTAAAGCCGTTCTGCCTGAGCTCCTCCAGATAGGGAATCATATTGTCCGGCGGATCATAGGCCGGGATCAGGATCACACATTCTCTTCCCATAGCAGTACCTGTTTGTCTTTTTGTTTGTAAAAGTAAAGTATATCTTATTCTTTCAGATATTGTCCCTTTTGGCAAATGAAAAGTAAAAAATTAGAAAAGATTGCATAAATGCAGGAAAACGCCAACTCGTTTTTGGGAATATTGCACAGAGATGCTTAACAAAGAACTTGTGTTATGATAAAATTCAATTTGTAGTAGGACCATCGGACCTGATTCTGCCGGGACAGAGAAAGGAACCAATATATGAGCGAAACAGAAAGAAAGCTGGGCTACGAATACGAGGAAGGCGCCAAATATGTGGCATATGTTTCATCCTATACACAGACAAAGGATCAGAAATACGGAATCCGGATCTATGACGTCGATATGGAGAAGGGCTATCTCTATGAGAAAAAGCAGGTCGAGATCACCAATTCCTCCTATGTGACAATTTCCCACAACCGGAGATTTCTCTATTCCATCACCGACCTCGGGGTGGAATCCTTCAAAATCCTGCCTGACGGCGATCTGGAATTCCTGAACAGGGCTTCCATCAACGGCATGAGAGGCTCCCATCTTTCCACAGACTATGAAGATGAGTTCCTGTTCGTATCCGGTTATCATGACGGGAAAATCACGGTCCTGCGCCTTAATGAGGACGGATCCGTGGGCGCCATCACCGACGAGCTCTTCCTAAAGGGCCTGGGTTCCATTGCGGAGCGGAATTTCCGGCCCCATGTCCAGTGCGTCAAGATGACCCGGGACAACAAATATCTCTGCGCCGCAGACCTTGGCATGGACCATGTCAATGTCTACGCCTTGAACCACAAGACCGGCCGGATCAAGCAGTGCGCCATCCTCCATTCGGAGCTGGAATCTGCCCCCAGGCATATGAAGTTCTCCAAGGACGGCCATTTCCTGTATGTCGTCCACGAGCTGAAGAACAAGATCGACGTCTATTTCTATTATGAAAGGGACGGGGCCCCGGATTTCGAAAAGATCCAGTCCATTTCCACCCTGGACGAGAAGAATTCCAAGGGATCGGCAGCCAGCGCCCTGAATTTCTCGTCGGATTTCAAGTATCTGATCAGCTCCAACGCCGGCAACAATTCGGTGGTCATATACAGCATCGATCCGGACAACGGCTTCCTCACCAAGATCCTCTGCCTGCCCATCAGCGGCGAGTATCCCAAAGATGCGGCCCTATTCCCCGACAACAGACATCTGGTTTCTCTGAACCATGAATCCAATACCATGACCTTCTTCAGCGTCGACCTGGAAAAGGGCCTTCTGATCATGTCCGGCAAGGAGATCAGCATCCCCAAGCCCAACGTTATTATCTTCCATAAGCTGGGAGAAGAGTGCCAAAGCTGAGCCGGTACTGGAAACAGACGAAAAAATAGTGTATAATCAGCAGACTGCATTTTTCATGCAGTCTGCTTTTTAAATGGACTCAGAAAGAACGAGGAAAGAAGATGTCCGGATCGGATTTTGGAAAGATTTTGAAGGTCACCACCTGGGGCGAATCCCACGGGCCCGCCATCGGGGCTGTCCTGGACGGTTTTCCTGCCGGTATGGCCCTTTGCGAGGAGGATATTCAGAAATATCTGGACAGAAGAAGACCGGGCCAGTCTGCCCTGACCACGGCCAGAAAGGAAGCGGACAGGGTCCGGATCCTTTCGGGGGTCTTTGAGGGAAGGACCACGGGAACCCCCATTTCTCTGCTGATCGAGAATACCGACCAGAGATCCAGGGACTACGGGGATCTGAAGGACTGCTTCCGGCCCGGCCATGCCGATTACGGTTTCTATGCAAAGTACGGCCTTCGGGATTACAGGGGCGGAGGAAGGTCCTCCGGCAGGGAAACGGCTGCCAGAGTCGCCGCCGGCGCCATAGCGGCCAAGCTCCTTAAGGAAATGGGGATCCGGGTCATGGCCTTTGCCAGATCCATCGGCCCCGTGGAGATCGAGGAGAAGAACTTCGACCCTGCCCATATTCTTCTTTCTCCTGCCGCCATGCCGGACATTCATGCGGAGGAGAGAGCCCTTTCCTATATGAAGGAATGTGTGGCCAAAGGAGATTCCTCCGGCGGCGTCATCGAATGCCGGATCTCCGGTCTGCCCGCCGGGATCGGAGACCCTGTCTTTGACAAGCTGGACGCCTGCCTGGCCAGGGCGCTGATGTCCATCGGCGCGGTCAAGGCCGTGGAGATCGGAGACGGAACGGGCGTATCCAGGGCAAGAGGATCGGAAAACAACGACGCCTTCTGCCTGGATGAGGAGGGACGGATCACGAAGAAGACCAACCATGCAGGCGGGATCCTGGGAGGCATATCCGACGGATCCCAGGTCCTTGTCCGGGTCCATGTGAAGCCCACCCCCTCCATTTCGAGAGCCCAGGAGACTGTGGACGAGCAGGGCCGGGAGAGAGAGCTCGTCATTGGCGGCCGCCACGATCCGGTGATCGTTCCCAGAGCCGTTGTCGTAACAGAGTGTATGTGCGCACTGACCATCCTGGACCTGATGCTTTCAGGTATGACCGCCAGGGCCGACAGGGTCATTGCATTTTATAAAAAGTAAGCGAGGTTAACTATGTACGAACTTCTGAAAACGGAAGGCAGGGCCAAAAGGGCCAGGGTGACCACCGTCCACGGGGAGATCCAGACCCCGGTCTTCATGAATGTGGCCACCGTGGCTGCCATCAAGGGCGGTCTTTCAGCAGGTGACCTGCATTCCATTGATACCCAGGTGGCCCTCTGCAATACCTACCATCTGCATGTCAGGACCGGAGACAAGACCATCCGGAAGCTGGGCGGCCTGCACCAGTTCATGAAATGGGACAGGCCCATTCTGACGGATTCGGGCGGCTTTCAGGTCTTTTCCCTCTCAGATCTGCGCAGGATCAAGGAGGAAGGCGTCTATTTCCATTCCCATATCGACGGAGCCAAGATCTTCATGGGCCCGGAGGAGAGCATGCAGATCCAGTCCAATCTGGGATCCACCATTGCCATGGCCTTTGATGAATGTCCTCCCGCCCTGGCGGAGAGGGACTATGTGCAGAAGTCCGTGGACAGGACCACCAGGTGGCTGGAGCGGTGCAGGAAGGAAATGGACAGACTCAACAGCCTGGAGGATACCGTCAATCCCCACCAGATGCTCTTTGGCATCAACCAGGGAGCCATCTATCACGATATCCGCAGGGAGCATGCAAAGACCATTGCCGATATGGACCTGGACGGCTATGCCGTCGGCGGCCTGGCGGTGGGAGAGAGCCACGAGCAGATGTACTCGGTCCTGGAGGAAACCGTCCCCTATCTTCCCCAGAACAAGCCCACCTACCTGATGGGCGTCGGCACCCCCCAGAACATCCTGGAGGGCGTAGAGCGGGGCATTGACTTCTTTGACTGCGTCTATCCCAGCCGCAACGGCCGGCACGGCAATCTCTATACCCACAGGGGAACGGTCCATATCCGCAACGCCAGATATGAGCTGGATCAGCGGCCCATCGAAGAGGGGTGCGGCTGTCCTGTCTGCAGGGCCGGCTATTCCAGAGCCTATATCCGCCATCTCATGAAGGCCCAGGAGGCCCTGGGACTGCGGATGTGCGTTATGCATAATCTTTATTTCTACAACCACCTGATGGAGGAGATCCGGGACGCCCTGGATGCAGGCCGGTTCGCCGCCTATAAAAAGGGCATGCTGGAATCCATGGAACAGGGGGAAGGAGACTGATGAGACGGCTTTTTCCCATGCCTGAAATGAGGTCTTGCAATCAAACAAAGGGTTGTTGTATTATAAGGATTGCATGACTGCAGATTGGTATACGGATAAGCAAATTTCAGTTGCAATTTTGTAAATATGCTGTATATTTATTCAGTAAGTCATGATAAAAAACATGTCATGAAGATGGCGAGGAGGTTAATTTAATGTCCAAGGGTTTATTACTCACTGCAGCAGCAGGCGGCGGAACGCTTATTATGGTGATTTACATCGCTGTGATCATTGCATTCTTCTATTTCATGATCATCAGACCGCAGAGGAAGGAACAGAAAGAAAAGGCCGAGCTGATGGCGAATCTTGCAGTCGGCGACAGCGTTCTGACTACAGCCGGTTTCTATGGTGTGATCATCGATATGAGCGAAGATACAGTGATCGTTGAGTTCGGCAACAATAAGAACTGCCGTATTCCGATGCAGAAGGCTGCAATCGTACAGGTTGAAAAGCCTGAGGATGCCGAAGTGGAATAAGCACCATATCCTAGAATTCAAATAGGCAATGATAATTCTGCTGGCAGGCCGCAAACTTGCCAGCAGTTTTTTTGGAGGTTTACCATGAATTTGAATATAGCTGTGATCGCCGGCGACGGCATCGGCCCCGAGATCGTAGCCCAGGCCAGAAAGGTCCTGGACAGGGTCTGCGAAAAATACGGCCATACCATTACCTATAGGGATATTCTGATGGGCGGAAGCTCCATCGATGCATACGGCGTTCCGCTGACCGATGAGACCATTGAGATCGCCAGAAGCTCCGACGCCGTTCTGATGGGCTCCATTGGAGGAGATCCCAAAACGTCTCCCTGGTACAAGCTGGATCCTTCTCTGAGACCGGAGGCCGGTCTTTTGAAGATCCGCAAGGCCCTGGGCCTCTACGCCAACCTTCGTCCCGCCTATCTGTTCCAGGAGCTGGCAGATTCCTGCCCCCTGGCAGCCAGAGAGGGCGGCAGAAAGTTCGATCTGCTCATCGTGCGTGAGCTGACCGGCGGCCTTTATTTCGGCGAGCGCTGGACCAAGGAGATCGACGGCGTACGCACCGCCCAGGACACCCTCCGCTATGATGAAAATGAGATCCGCCGCGTGGTCAGGACCGCCTTTGAGATCGCCGGAAAGCGCAGAGGCAAGGTGACCAGCGTGGACAAGGCCAATGTCCTGGATACCTCCAGACTCTGGAGAAAGATCGTGGAGGAGGTCTCCGCCGATTATCCGGAGATCACAGTGAACAGCATGTTTGTGGACAACGCCGCCATGCAGCTGGTCCTGAATCCCGAGCAGTTCGATGTGGTGGTTACCGAGAACATGTTCGGCGACATCCTTTCCGATGAAGCGGCTGAGATCACAGGCTCCATCGGCATGCTGTCCTCCGCTTCTCTTAATGAGACCAACTTTGGCCTTTATGAGCCCGCCCACGGATCTGCACCCGACATTGCAGGAAAGAACATCGCCAATCCCATCGCGACCATTCTTTCTGCCGCCATGATGCTTCGTTATACCTTCGGCCTGCAGGAGGAAGCCGACGCCATCGAAAAGGCAGTCAGACAGACCCTTTCCGACGGCTGCAGGACCATTGATATCATGCCCCGCGGAAAAGACGCAGATCTGACCGGCCTGACCGAGCAGAAATGCGATGAAATGGGCGACAGAGTCTGTGAACGGATCTGAAAGCCCATATCCCTGTAAAGACAAACATTCAGGAAAATAAGAAAGAGGTATTCAAATGAAGAGTGATTCTGTAAAGAACGGCATTGGCCAGGCCCCTGCAAGAAGTCTTTTTAACGCCCTCGGCTATACCGAGGAGGAGAGAAAGCGCCCTCTGATCGGTATCGTATGTTCCTATAATGAGATCGTTCCCGGCCATATGAACCTGGACAAGATCGCAGAAGCCGTCAAGATCGGCGTCGCCATGGCCGGCGGAACCCCCATCATGTTCCCTGCCATCGCTGTCTGCGACGGAATCGCCATGGGCCATATCGGTATGAAATATTCCCTGGTCACCAGAGACCTGATCGCAGATTCCACGGAATGCATGGCAAAGGCCCACGGCTTTGACGGCCTGGTCATGATCCCCAACTGCGACAAGAACGTGCCCGGCCTTCTGATGGCTGCAGCCCGTGTCAACGTGCCCACCATCTTTGTATCCGGCGGCCCCATGCTGGCAGGCCACCTGCACGGCAAGAAGAGAAGCCTTTCCTCCATGTTCGAGGCAGTCGGCGCTTATTCCGCCGGCACCATGAGCCTGGAAGAGGTAACAGAGTATGAGGAGAAGGTATGCCCTACCTGCGGCTCCTGCTCCGGCATGTATACAGCCAACTCCATGAACTGCCTGACAGAGGCCATCGGCATGGGCCTTCGCGGCAACGGCACCATTCCCGCCGTCTATTCCGCCAGGATCCGTCTGGCCAAGCATGCAGGCATGCAGATCATGGATCTGGTGGAAAAGAATATCCGTCCCAGAGACATCATGACAAAGAGAGCCTTTATGAACGCCATGGCCATGGATATGGCCCTGGGCTGCTCCACCAATACCATGCTCCATCTGCCCGCCATTGCCCATGAAGCTGGCGTGGAGATCGACATGGAAGTGGCCAACGAAGTCTCCGCCCGTACCCCCAACCTCTGCCATCTGGCCCCTGCAGGCCCCACCTACATGGAGGATCTGGACGAGGCAGGCGGCATCTATGCCGTTATGAACGAGCTGGACAAGAAGGGCCTTCTGGATCTGGATGTCATGACCTGCACCGGCAAGACCATGCGGGAAAACATCAAGGGATGCGTCAATAAGAATCCCGAGGTCATCCGCCCCATCGAGAATCCCTACATGCCCATCGGCGGCATCGCGGTCCTCAAGGGCAACATCGCGCCTGACACCGGCATCGTAAAGAGATCCGCCGTGGTTCCGGAAATGATGGTCCACGAAGGTCCCGCCAGAGTCTTCGACTGTGAAGAGGACGCCATCAAGGCCATCCTGGGCGGCAAGATCGTGGCCGGCGACGTGGTGGTCATCCGCTACGAAGGCCCCAAGGGCGGCCCCGGCATGAGAGAGATGCTCAACCCCACCTCCGCCATCGCAGGCATGGGCCTTGGCTCCTCCGTCGCCCTGATCACCGACGGCCGTTTCTCCGGTGCTTCCCGCGGCGCCTCCATCGGCCATGTTTCTCCCGAAGCAGCAGTGGGCGGCCCCATTGCCCTGATCGAAGAGGGCGATATCATCTCCATTGATATCCCGGCCAATGCCCTGAACGTCAAGGTCTCCGACGAAGTCCTGGCTGAGAGAAGAAAGAACTGGAAGCCCAGAACGCCCGAAATCACCGATGGATATCTCTACAGATACGCCAGCCTGGTCACCTCCGGCAACCGCGGCGCCATCCTGGAGCTCCCCAAGGCCTGAGATCAGATTCTTAATGAAAGTAGAGGAATAATGCATTGAAAATGACAGGTTCCGATATCATCGTGGAATGTCTCCTGGAACAGGGCGTTGATACGGTCTTTGGCTATCCCGGCGGAGCCATTCTGAATGTATATGACGCTTTATATAAAAGGTCCGACGAGATCACCCACATCCTGACAAGCCATGAGCAGGGCGCTTCCCATGCGGCGGACGGATATGCCAGAGCCACCGGCAGGGTGGGCGTCTGCCTGGCCACCTCCGGCCCCGGCGCCACCAACCTGGTCACCGGCATTGCGACCGCCTACATGGATTCCATCCCCATGGTCGCCATTACCTGCAACGTTACGACTCCCCTTCTGGGCAAGGATTCCTTCCAGGAGGTGGATATCTTCGGCATCTGCCTGCCCATTACCAAGTACAGCACCATCGTCAAAGATGTCAGCACCCTGGCGGAGACCATCCGCAGGGCCTTCAAGATCGCCAGAAGCGGCAGGCCCGGTCCTGTCCTGGTGGATATTCTGAAGGATGTCACGGCGGCGGAGTATGACTTTGAAAGGGTCGTACCGGAGCAGAAGAAGATCAAGCGCAGAAAATATAACAAGTCCGATATCGAGCACGCCATCGATATGATCAAAGAAGCAAAGCGGCCCTTCATCATGGTGGGCGGCGGCGCCATCCTTTCCGGCGCCAACGGGTCTCTGACCGAGTTCATCCATAAGGTGGATGCGCCGGTCTGCGAGACGCTGATGGCCCAGGGCGCCTTTGACCAGCACGATCCCAGGTATACGGGCCTGCCCGGCATGCACGGGACCAAGGCCACCAACTTCGGCATCACCGAATGCGATCTTCTGATCGCCCTGGGCGCCAGGTTCTCCGATCGTGTTTACGGAAACGCCAAGACCTTCGCCAAAAACGCCAGGATCCTGCAGGTCGACATCGATGCTGCCGAGATCAACAAGAACGTCAAGGTGGATTTCTCCATTGTGGGAGACCTCAAGGAGGTCCTGGAGAAGATCAACGAGGGACTTCCCAGTCTGGAGCACAGGGAATGGGTGGAGCACATTCAGGAGCTGAAGGAAAAATATCCCCTTTCCTATGACAAGTCCGTGCTTACCTGTCCTCTGATCATGGAGACCCTGGACAGACTGACAGAGGGAAAGGCCATCATCACCACAGACGTGGGCCAGCACCAGATGTGGGCAGCCCAGTATTATACCTATTCGGAGCCCCGCACCTATCTTTCTTCCGGCGGTCTGGGGACCATGGGCTACGGCATCGGGGCGGCCATCGGCGCCCAGGTGGCCCGTCCGGACAGACAGGTCATCAACATCGGGGGCGACGGATGCTTCCGGATGAACATGAACGAACTGGCCACGGCCAGCCGTTACAACATCCCCATCATCAACATCATCATTGACAACCACGTTCTGGGAATGGTAAGACAATGGCAGACTCTGTTCTATGGCAAACGCTATTCACAGACTGTCCTCAGAGATATGGTGGACTACTGCAAGGTCGCGGAAGGCCTTGGCTGTCTGGCCTTCAGGGTCACGACGGTCCAGGAGCTGGAGCCGGCCCTCAGGGCCGCGCTGGCCGCAGACCGGCCCGTCGTCATTGACTGTGTGATCGATGATGACGAGACAGTCTATCCCATGGTATCTCCCGGCGCCTCCATCGACCAGGCCTTCGACGCCTCTGACCTGGCAGCCGGAAGACAATAAGTACAGCATAAAAATCTTGTATTGGCACTTTCAGAATGGGGTCTGAAAGACGGGGCTGAAACATATCCAGCATGAAATAAGGATGCACTCATCCAAGGAGGAACAAAAATGGCACGTGTTTACAACTTTTCGGCAGGACCGGCTATGCTTCCCGTGGAAGTATTACAGGAAGCCGCAGATGAAATGCTTGACTACCAGGGCAGCGGCATGTCTGTCATGGAGATGAGCCACCGCGGCAAGATCTTCGACGGCATCATCAAGGAAGCGGAAGCAGATCTGCGCGACCTGCTTCAGATCCCCGACAATTACAAGGTCCTTTTCCTGCAGGGCGGAGCCTGGACACAGTTCGCCGCTGTCCCCATGAATCTGATGAAGCATGGAAAGGCCGCCTATATCGTGACCGGCCAGTGGGCCAAGAAGGCATGGCAGGAAGCCGGCAAATACGGCGAGGCCGTCAAGGTCGCTTCTTCCGAAGACAAGACCTTCTCCTATATCCCGGACTGCTCTGATCTGGACATTCCCGAGGATGCCGATTATGTCTATATCTGTGAGAACAACACCATTTACGGCACCAAGTTCCATACCCTGCCCAATACCAAGGGCAAGGATCTGGTGGCGGATGTTTCCTCCTGCTTCCTGTCTGAACCCATGGATGTTTCCAAGTATGCCGTGATCTACGGCGGCGTTCAGAAGAACATCGGCCCCGCAGGCGTCGTGATCGCCATTATCCGTGAGGATCTGATCACAGACGACGTCCTGGAAGGCACCCCCACCATGCTCAAGTGGAAGACCCAGGCTGACAACGACTCCCTCTTCAATACACCGCCCGCCTATGGCATCTATATCTGCGGCAAGGTCTTCAAGTGGCTGAAAAAGCAGGGCGGCCTGGCAGCGGTGAAGGAACGCAATGAGAAGAAGGCAGCCCTTCTTTACGATTTCCTGGACCAGAGCAGGCTCTTCAAGGGAACAGTCCGCAAGGAAGACCGGTCCCTGATGAATGTTCCTTTCATTATCGGCGACAAGGAACTGGAAGCCCTCTTTGTCAAGGAAGCTGAAAAAGCCGGCCTTGTATCCCTCAAGGGCCACAGAAGCGTCGGCGGCATGCGGGCCAGCATCTACAACGCCATGCCTTATGAAGGCGTCGAGGCCCTGGTTGCCTTTATGAAGGAATTCGAGGCGGCTCATCCTGCCGAATAAATTTTTACGGAGTAACGAAACAGATGTTTAAATATCATTGCCTCAACAACATTTCAAAGGCCGGCCTTGGCAGGTTTTCCGCCCTTTATGAGGAAACGGACGATGTAAACGAAGCCCAGGGCATCCTGGTCAGATCTGCCAAAATGCATGACATGGAGTTTTCCGACAATCTCCTGGCCATCGCAAGGGCAGGCGCCGGCGTCAACAACATTCCGCTGGACAAATGTGCCGAGAAGGGTATTGTGGTCTTCAATACCCCCGGCGCCAACGCCAACGCCGTCAAGGAGCTGGTCTTTACCGGCATGCTTCTGGCCTCCCGCGACATCGTGGAGGGCGTTGACTGGGTCCGCAGCAACTGGAAGAATCCTGACATTGCCAAGGCGGCCGAAAAGGAAAAGAAGCAGTTTGCCGGAACCGAGATCCGCGGCAAAAAGCTGGGCATCATCGGCCTGGGAGCCATCGGCGTCCGCGTGGCCAATGCGGCCATCGATCTGGGCATGGAGGTCTACGGCTACGATCCCTATGTTTCCGTAGACGCAGCTTGGAACCTGAACCGGTCCGTCAAGCATGTCAACATCGTAGAGGAGATCTATCAGATCTCTGATATCATTACCATCCATGTGCCCCTTTTGCCCTCCACAAAGGGGATGATCAGCGAACAGGCCATCGAGCATATGCGCCAGGGCGTGATCATCATCAATATGGCCAGGGACAGCCTCTGCGATGAGAAGGCCATCATCGAGGCCATCGAGAACGGCAGGGTCAGACGCTATGTGTCTGATTTCCCCAATGCCACCGTAGCCGGCAAGCCCGGCTGCATCACCACGCCCCATCTGGGTGCTTCTACGGCAGAGTCCGAGGACAAATGTGCCAGGATGGCGGTGGAAGAGCTGCAGAACTATATCGAAAACGGAAATATCGTGAATTCCGTCAACTATCCCGACTGCAACATGGGAATCTGCCATACGCCTGGCCGCGTGGCGATTTTTCACGCCAACAAGACCGGCATGCTGACCCAGTTTACGGCCATTTTCGGCAACACGGATATCAACATCGCGGAGCTCTTCAACAAGGCCAAAGGGGAAGTCGCCTATACCATGATGGACCTGGATGGGGAAATCCATCCTGAGATCGTGGAGAAGCTGGAGGCCATCGACGGCGTATTCCGCGTTCGTGTCATTAAATAGAGAGGTTTATACTGTATGGCCATTATCAGACCATTTGAGGCATACCGGCCGGCTGCGGGACTGGAGGACCAGATCGCAGCCCTCCCCTATGACGTCTACAGCAGGGCGGAAGCCTGTGCCGTGGTCAGGGACCGTCCCCTTTCTTTTCTGAAGATCGACAGGGCCGAGACCCAGTTTCCGGACGAGGTCGGGACCTATGAGGACTGTGTCTACGAAAAAGCAAGGGATCTGCTGCAGGAGGAAATTGCCTGCGGCCATCTGGTCAAGGACCCGGCGCCCTCTTTTTATATCTATGCCCAGTCCATGAACGGCAGGACCCAGATCGGTCTGGTAGCCTGCGCCTCCATCGATGATTATGAAAAGGGCGTGATCAAGCGGCATGAAAATACCCGGGTGGACAAGGAAATCGACAGGATCCGCCACGTGGATACCTGCAACGCCCAGACCGGTCCCATTTTTCTCTGCTACCGGAACCATCCTGAGATCGACAGGATCGTAGCCGAGCAGACAAGGGAGCTGCCGGACTGTGATTTCATATCCGACGGCAATGTCCGCAACCGGGTATGGACCATCAGCGACCCCGCCCTGACAAAGAAGATCAGCGAGGCCTTTGCCCAGATCGATTCCGTCTACATTGCTGACGGCCACCACAGATGCGCTTCGGCGGTCAAGGTGGGACAAAAGAGAAGGGAGATGCATCCTGACTATACGGGAGAAGAGGAATTCAATTTCTTCCTGTCCGTGCTCTTTCCCCAGGACCAGCTGATGATCATGGACTACAACCGGGTGGTGAAGACCCTGGGAGCCTATAGCAGCGAGGACTTCCTGAAGGCCTGCAGCAAGGTGGCCGGGATCGCCCCCTGCGGGAAGGAACAGGTCCATCCCTCTGCCAAGTCGGAGATCGGCATGTATCTGGACGGCCAGTGGTACAGGATGATCATCCGGTCCCAGTATCGGAAAAAGGATCCGGTGGAGGGTCTGGACGTATCCATCCTCCAGGACAACATTCTGGGGCCCCTTCTGGGGATCGAGGATCCCAAATCAGATCCCAGGATCGAATTTGTCGGCGGGATCCGGGGCCTTGGCGAGCTGGAAAGCAGGGTCGACAAAAACGGAGGCGCCGCCTTCGCCATGTATCCCACTTCCATCGGGGAGCTTTTTGACGTGGCCGACGCCGGCAGGCTCATGCCTCCCAAATCCACCTGGTTCGAGCCCAAGCTCCTGAGCGGGCTTTTCATCCACGCCCTGGGATAGGAAATACTGCTTGCCAAATGAAAAAATAATGATTATAATAACAGTCGTCTGCAGCAATATGGCTGCAGACGGCTGACCGAATCGGAAGGCCGGAATTGGGGAATATGCTGGAATAGCGCAGTCGGTAGCGCAACTGATTCGTAATCAGTAGGTCGAGG